>JAAYAH010000055.1 GCA_012719445.1 Actinomycetales bacterium
CCGAGGCCATGTCGGACCAGTTGGTGAACGGGGTGAAGTTCATCGAGCCGTAGGAGCCGTTGACCACGTTCGAGGCGTAGACCAGGTGCTTGCCGTTGTAGACGACGTTGGTGAAGTCCTTCAGCGAGGTCCAGCCGCTCTTCGGCTGGGCCAGCGCGCCGGTCGAGGACCAGCGGTAGGTCGACGGCAGGCTGCAGGTCCCCGACGACGACGTCGTGGTGGTCGTCGTCCGCGTGGTGGTGGTCGTGGTCCGCGTGGTGGTCGTCCGGGTGGTCGTCGGGTTCGTCGTCGGGGTGGTGGTGGAACCGTCGGCGGTGCAGCTCACGCTGACCGAGCCCGAGGTGCCGCTGGCGACGAAGCCGAACTCGGCGGAGGCACCGGCACCGAGCGCGCCGTTGTAGGGCGCGTTGCGCACGGTCACGGTGCCGGAGTTGCCGGTGTTCACGCCGTTCCACAGGGACTGGATGCTCGCCCCGGAGGGCAACGTCATCGACACGGTCCAACTGGTGATGGAGCTGCTACCGGCCTGCACCTTCACGTTGCCCTGGAAGCCACCGGGCCAGGAGCCCGCCGTGGTGTAGGCGGCGGTGCAGGTGCCCGCAGCCCTTGCCGGCGCAGCACCGACGGTGCCGACCGTCGCGACAGCCAGGACACTCGCCACTGTTGCCCCGACCGCGATCCACCTCCTGTGACCGGGACCGGACCGTCCGGGGTGACTGACGAGGTGCGACATGCGAATGCCCTTTCTTCTCGGGTGCCGACGGGCACTGAGCGGCTACCGAGTGTGAACGTTAACAATCTGGTGCCGAAACTTTAGGGATTAGTCGTGAAACTGTCAACAGGTGTTTTCGAGTGGCATTGCGCGACGTCACGGAGTGAATCGTGACGTCACAGAAGGAATATGGGCCACGACGCCCCTGATCCGCCGCCGCTGACTCGGCAGCCCGGTTGTCGACGGCGACCGGTGATTCCCGGACCGGTCGCCGACCCACCAGCGCGGGCCGGTGACGGACCTCGTCCGCCACCGGCCCGGACTCGACGAGCGGGTGCGACAGGGGCTACGAGGTGACGCGGAACGTCGCGTCCGCCCGGTCGACGGCGCTGGAACTGCTCGAGAGCGGATCGATCCGCAGGAGGAACCCGTAGTGGCGTAGGTACCGGTCGGGGAAGTTGTACGAGCGGAACGACGACCAGGCGGAGTCGGCCAGTCCGGGGACCCGGTAGAACGTCGCGTCGGCCCGGAAGCCGGCCGTGTTGTCACTGGCGTCCAGTCGGACGGCGTAGTTGCTGTGCCGCAGGTACATGGTCGGGTAGTTCACGGACTGGAACGAGACACCGGAGGCGTCGGCGAGGCCGGGGACCATCCGCCATAGTTGGTCCTGGTACGGGTCGAACGGGTACGGGTCGATCCGCCCGACGTTGTTCGCGTGCCGGACGACGTGGTCCGGGTAGTTGGACGACTTCAGCCGGACCCAGTTCGGCGTCCCCCAGCGGGTGACCACCGCGGTGTACTCGGCGGAGCTGACCCCGACGATCGACCCGTGCTTGGCGTTGAGCGGAGGGGTGTAGGCGCGCTGGCTCAGTGCCGTCCACGTGTTCGCGCCGATGTTCGTCGTCGACCAGGCGTAGTAGTCGTTGTTGACCGGGCTGAAGGAGTCACCCCACAGCCGCCAGCCGCTGCCCTCGTTGTTCCGCACCAGCAGCGGTGCCTCGATGGCGCTGCCCTGCCGGAGCCCGCTGGTGTAGGTCGTGAAGCTGTTGGGAGCGCCGGTGGACGATCGGGCACCGTAGAGCAGACCGTTCGAGAGGTTCTTGTAGTACAGGTACGTGGTGCCGCCGTCCACGACGATGTCGCCGTCCAGGACGCCGAAGCCCGGGTCGAAGTAGACCTGCTGGGCGCTGACCGTCCGGAAGTCGGTCGTGTAGTTGACCATCAGCACGTCCCTGCCGTTGTTGGCGGAGTAGACGATGCCGTACTGCCTGCTGGACGCGTCCCAGAACGCGGTCGGGGCCCAGGTGTGCGTGGCGAGGGTGTGCATCCTGATCCGGCGGTACCCGGTGAAGCTGGTCAGGTTCGTCGAGTCCCACACGTGCAGGTACTGGTTCTGCTGGCTGAAGTCCGTGCCGTTGAGGTCGGTCGCCAGGACCACGAAGGTGCCGTCCTGCTTGCGGAACACGAAGGGGTCGCGCAGCCCACCCGTACCGGCGGTCGGGGTCACCACGGGGTTGTTCTGGTTCAACGGCGTCCAGTTCAGGCCGTCGGTGCTGGCCGCGAGGTGGAGCCCGTAGTCGGCGCCCTGCATCTGCGGGGACTCGGTGAAGTACGCCATCACGTAGGCCGTGTTGGCCGCCGCGGCCTGCGGCGCGACGGACACCGTGCCGGCCGCGGCGACGGACAGCACCGCGAGGGCTGCGAGCGCCCGTCGACGTGGGGTCAGCCATCGCGCCACCGCTCGTGCCGTCGTTCGCGCGACCGTTCGTGTCCTCGTTCGTGTCATCGTTCGGTCCCTTTCCTCGGACTGGCTGGGCAGCAGAGGCCGGCCGGAGAGCCCTCGGAGAGGTGGGGGACGCGCCTCCTCGGGGGTGCTCGCGCCGAACGACCGGCAGCGGTCACGGGGTCAGCTGATCCGCCAGTGCTGGGCGTTGCCGTTCGAGCGGGTCCACTGGCGGACCTCGGAGCCGGCGGAGGTCGCCCAGACGCAGGCGTCCAGGCACAGTCCGCCGTGCCGGTTGCGGATCTCGTCGGGGGTCGGCACCGACACCCTCGGCTCGCCGGACGGGGTGAGGCCGACGGTCCGGGCACGACCAGGGGACACCGCGGACCGGCTCCACCCGGGACGCCGTCGGGTGGACGCCGGATGGCCGGGCGGTGTCATGTACAGGAGACGCCGGATCCAGGAGGGCGATAACAGGCTTGTCCCATCCCGGCCTGGGTCACCACGCGGATCCCGGGCCGAGGCAGCCCGGGTCCCCTGGCCCGGGATCCCCTGGCCAGGGGCGCAGCCGAGTCGATCAGCAGCCGCTCGTCGCGGTGACCGAGAGTTGGGCGCGCAGTTCGCCCCCCGAGATGGTGCGGCTGCCCACGGCCGCCGCCGGGGACGACGCGGAGAAGGTCCCACCGCGCAGCAGTTCGTCGCCGCTCTGGTAGAGCCCGTTCGCGCCGACGCCGGCCTCGTCGTCGTCCCATCCGTGCAGGCCGATGACGACCCGGTCGGTCGCGGCCATGCACAGGGAGAGAGTTGCGGGGAGACGCCCCGAGCTGACGTTGCTGCCGCTGCTGATGCTGAACGGCCCGGACGTCGAGCGGGTGGACCGCTGGAAGGTGCCCGAGTACAACGACAGACCGAAGTTGAGCTCACCGGACCCGAACGGATCGGTGTCGTCGTTGACCCGCAGGCTGGTGACGCTCACCTGGACCCGGACCGTGCCGCCGGAGGCCGGGGCGCACGCCGTCCCCGTCGGGTGGGGCGAGGCACCCGGCCTGACCCACAGGGTCATCGGCAGGCTGGTGCCCGCGGGCCCGTACCGGCTGTTCAGCAGGTTCAGCGTCCGGCACCACTCCTGCCGGAGCTGCCGGACCGCGAGGCCGCGCGCCTGGGTGAAACCCGCCCGGTCGGAGCTGTCCTTGTTGAGGTCACCGTGTCCGAGGTCTATCGCGTCGGGGCAGTCGTCCGGCCCGAAGGTGCCGGTGATCAGGCCCCGGGCGGGCGTTCCGTCGGGCCGGGTCAGCGCGGGCACCTTCGATCCGGACGGCAACGTCGCCCGCCACCCGGTCGGGATGCTCTCCCCTTGGACGGCGACGACGTCACCGCTCACGGTCGTCCAGGCCGGCAGCGTCCGCCAGGAGCCCAGGCCGGTGTCGATGATGCCGGTCGAGCCGAGCTCCACCCAGTTGGAGTGGGCGTAGAGGTCCATCACCGGGTGGCTCAGGAACCCCAGGTCGTCGGTCGCCTGCCAGGGGTCGGGAGAGGAGGGGTTGAGCTCGGCGACGGCGGACGAGTACTCGCTGCGGATCCGGGCGGTCCCGCCGGAGAAGTCGCACCCGTCGAAGTGCACGGCGGAGTCGAGGGAGCTCGCCGTGTCCGCCTGCAGGTGTTCGTCCTTGATGTCCGCCATCACCCCGCTGGGCACGAAGGACCAGGCCTCGGTGAGGACCCCCTCGTGCACGGAGACGCCGAACGCCGCCGCCGGGGGAGCTGCGATGACCGACCCCGCGACCAGCAGGACTCCGGCCGCTCCGACGATCCGCACCGTCCTCGACCCGGATCGGCCTCCGGTCCCCCGGGAACGTGGCAGCGTGCCGGGACGACGCATCCGGTCGGGGCTGGACGGCGTCGCGCGGTGTCCTCGGGAGGCCGGGGCGGGATCACGGTGCGACGGGTGGTGGTGTCGGGTACTCATGGCTCCCTCTCCAGACACCCTCGGGACGGCGGGTGGGACGAGGCGGTCCGTTCCTCGGCCGGAGCGCCGTGCCCGTCGGGCGTCGAGCTGTCGCGCCGGAACGGCAACCGACGCGGGACTCACTGTACGAAAAGGATGTGCGGGGAATCCCGGAATCGTGGGACAGGCGGCCGATCCGGTTCCCGTTCCCGTGCTGCGACCGCCATCCTCGGCGCCGACCGGTCCCCGCGGTCAGGGAGCTGACCCTCCACGCACCGGGGGACACCCCTCCGGAGGAGCGTCCGCGACCAGGGGGACGGGTTTCCCCTGGTCGGGGGGCGCGCCGTGGTGAACGGTGTCCCGCGGCCGGTCACCGAGCGCGGCCGCGACGTCGGAGTGCACCAGGCCGTCGGCCTGCATCGCCCGCAACACCCCGGCGCGGGTGAGCAGGTCCCGGACGGGGCCTCGGACCGTCGCCAGGTGCAGGGTGATCCCTCGGTCGGACAGTCGACGGCGGAGTTCTGCCAGCGCATGGGCCCCGTCGGCGTCCAGGTCGCCCACGGCGCTGGCGTCCAGCACGATCGCGGCGAGTCCCGCCCTCTCCTCGGCGAGCCCGAGCAGCCGGTCGGTGACCCGTTGGGCGTTGGCGAAGTACAGCGGGCCGTCCACCCGGATCACCACGGTTCGCGGATCGGTGACCAGGCCCGTGTACCGGGCGACGTTGCGGTGGACGTCGGTGCCGGGCACTCTGCCGAGCTCGGCGAGGTGCGGACGGGCCGATCGCCAGAGGAACACCGCGAGGCTGAACGTCACCCCGGCGGCCAGGCCGGGTTCGACCCCCAGCAACAGCGTGACCGCGAAGGTGAGGAGCACCGTCGCCCCGTCGGAGCGGCGGGTCCGCCACGCGGCCGTGGCGCTCGCGACGTCGACCAGTCCCAGGACGGCGACCACGACGATCGCCGCGAGCACCGCCGTGGGCAGGTGGTGGAAGGCGGGGGTGAGCGCCACCGCCGTGATGCCGACGGCGGTCGCCGTGACCAGGCCTGCCAGCGGGGTCCTGGCTCCGGCGGAGAAGTTCACCGCGCTGCGCGAGAAGCCGCCGGCGACCGGGAACGACTGGAACAGCCCGCTGGTGACGTTCGCCGCACCGACGGCCACCAGCTCGGCGTTCGCGCTCACCCGCTGGCGGGACGTCGCTGCCAGCGCCTTGGCCACCGCGATGCTCTCCAGGTACGCCACCAGTGCGATGGTCGCCGCGGACGGCAGCAGCGCCGTGACGTCCGCGAGGGGTGAGGTGGGCAGCGCGGGGAGCGGGAGGCCGCCGGGCACCTCCTCGAGGATCCGTACCCCGCGGGCACCGAGGGACCAGGCCGCGCTCACCCCGGTGACCACGGCCACCACGAGCAGGGCGCCGGGCAGCCGGGGGAGGTGTCTCCGCAGCAGGACGAGAGCCACGATGCTGAACGCCGCTACCAGGACGGTCGGGAGGTGGACGGTGCCGGCCGACCGCCACACCGAGGCGACGATCTCCGGGAACGTCCCGGCCCGCTCGGCGTCGAGCCCGAGGAGGTCCTTCACCTGGCTGGCCGCGATGACGAGCGCGGCCGCGGAGGTGAACCCGGACAGCACCGAGTGGGACATGAAGGCGGTCAGCACCCCCAGCCGGAGCACCCCCATCAGCACCTGGATCGCCCCGACCAGCACCGCGAGCAGCCCGGCCAGTGTCACGTAGCGGCCCGGGTCGCCCTCGGCCAGCGGGGCCAGCGCGGCACCGGTCATCAGGGCCGTGATGGCGACCGGCCCCACGGCGAGGAACCCGGACGTGCCCAGCAGCGCGTAGACCACCAGCGGCACGACCGAGGCGTACAGCCCGGTGACCGGGGGCATGCCGGCGAGGGCGGCGTAGGCCATGCTCTGCGGGACCAGCATGACCGCGACGGTGAGCCCTGCGACGAGATCGTGCCTCAGGGTGCTCCGCCGGTACCGGGGCAGCCAGCCGAGCAGCGGCAGCAGCCGGGCGTACCCGGTGCGTTCCTGCGCCGGGTACGGCGTCTGCGCCGCGTGGACGTCGAGGGCCGAGCGGTTGCCGGGCACGAGGCTGCTCCTGGGGTCGGCGCCGGACGGGAGTCGTTGCTCAGGTCGGACGGGAGCCGTGGCTCAGTCGGTGAGGGCGGCGACGACCTCGGGGACCCCGGCGCCGGTCAGCACCACCGGTCGCAGCCCGTGCCGGACCAGCAGGGACGCCGCGATGCTCGCCTTCCGGCCGCTGCCGCAGGCCACCAGGACCGGCCGGTCGCCGTCGAGCCCCGCCGGGACGCCGTCCCGGAACAGGTCCGGCAGGAATCGCTCGACGGCGCCGTCGATGCGGCTCGTCGCGCGCTCGCTCGGCATCCGCACGTCGAGCACCTGGGCACCGGGCTCGGCCAGCAGCCGAACGAACGCGGGCACGTCCACCAGCGCGAACCCGGTGGTCGGGCTGTCCCCGAGGTCCCGGATCACCCCGCGGACGTCGTCGACACCGATCTGGGCCAACTGGGTCAGCGCCGGGACGATGTCCTGGTCCGGTTCGGCGACCAGGACGATCGGCGCTCCGTACGGCAGCAGCCAGCCGGCCCAGCTGCCGAGGTCGTCGGACAGTTCGATGCCGGTGGAGCCGGGCAGGAGCCCGGCCGCCTGGACCGTCCGGGGACGGACGTCGAGCAACTGGGTGTCCTCGGGTTGGTCGTCGAGGTCGGCCGGGGTGAGCGTCGGCGCGGTCAGCGACGGCATCGGCGGGACCCCGAGGGTGTTGGCCGGCCCCATGTGCCGGTAGAAGGCCGGGATCGGGGGCCGCGGCTCGGCCAGCAGGTGGTCGGCGAACCGCTCCGGGTCGTCGATGCCCAGCAGCGGATTGCCGTCCAGTTCGTCGCCGATGGTGGAGGTGTAGCGGCCGGCGCCGGTCGCGGTGCAGAAGGAACCCTCGCCGTGGGTCGGGTACAGGCCGACGGCGCGCGGCAGGCCGGCGAGCCGGTGCAGCGAGCCGTGCTGGAGCCGGGCCAGGGTCCGTGCCCGCGCCATACCCAGCAGGTCCGGTCGACCGGCGGAGGAGACCAGCATGCTGCCGCCGGAGAACAGGGCGACCGGTTCTCCGGCGATGAGGACGAGGTAGCTGGTGTGCTCCGGGGTGTGGCCGGGGGTGTGCACGGGGCGGACGGTGATCCCCTCCGCGGCGATGTCCTCCAGGTGGAACGCCGGGGTGTGCGGGTAGGCGGCGGCTGCCGCCGCGGGGAGGACGAGTTCCGCCCCGGTGCGCAGGGCGGCCTGCTCCGCCCCGGACACGTAGTCGTTGTGCAGGTGGGTCTCCAGCACGAACCGGAGGTCGACGTCGTGCTCGGCCGCGACGGCCAGGAACCGGTCGATGTCCCGCTGCGGGTCGACCAGCACGCCCTTCCCCTCGTGGGTCAGCAGGTAGCTCTGATCGCCCAGCCCGGGTGTCCGGAACGGGTAGATGTCCACGGTCTCCTCCTCGGTCCGCATACCCCTCAGGGTATCTAGGGTTCACTATGTACGAATGTCCGTACACATGCAAGCGGCCACTCGTCCTGGCAGGATCCCGTGGGCACCCACGGTGAGCACGGCGCGGGTGAGGGACGAGGAAGGGCCGGTCGGGGGAACGGTCCGAAGCAGCGGTCCGAGGGAGCGAGCCGGGGAGCGAATCGGGGAAGCGGGTCGGGGGAGTGGTCTGACGGGGCGAGCCGTGGGGAACGGCCCGAGGGAACGAGCCGGGTGGGAGAGGGATGGTGCTGGTGTCGGATCCACGGGCTCGCCGACCCGTCGATCGTGGGAGCGCGCTCCCGCTGTGGGCCCAGCTGCGCGACGACCTGGACCGGCGGCTGGCGGCGGGTGCCTTCGAGACGGGCTTCCCCGGTGAGCACGAGCTCGCCGAGGCGTACCGCGTCAGCCGGCACACCGTCCGTGAGGCACTGCGTCGGCTGCGGCAGGAGGGGGTGCTCCGGTCCGGGAGAGGCCGGCGCACCTCGGTCAGGGCTGAGGGCATCGTCCAGCCGCTGGGTGCCCTGTACTCGCTGTTCAGCGAGGTGCAGGCCCGGGGGATGCGGCAGCGCAGCGAGGTGCTGGCCAGGGAGTCCCGGTGCGAGCCGGCGGTCGCCTCCCGGCTGGGCGTGCCACCGGGAACCGAGTTCGTCCACCTGGAGCGGCTGCGTCTCGCCGACGGGGAGCCCCTCGCCCTCGACCGGACCTGGCTGGTCGCCGCACTGGCCCGCCCGCTGCTGGAGGCCGACCTCACCGAGACCGGCGTCTACGCGGAACTCGCCCGTTCCGGCGTGAGGATCACCGACGGGCAGGAGCGCATCCGGGCCGTCACTCCGACGCCGGAGCAGCGCCGCCGGCTCCGCCTGGGCGCCGGGGCTGCGCTGCTGGCGATCGAGCGGATCGGCAGGGTTCAGGCGGAGCCGGTCGAGTGGCGGGAGACGCTCGTCCGAGGCGACCGGTTCACCCTGGTCGCCACCTGGGCTCCGCACCGCGGGTACGAGCTGCAGGTCTCCGGGGAGCCGGTACCGCCCTCCCCGTGATCCCCCGTCCCTGGCGTCAGTCCTCGCTCTCCCGTGTCCTCTCGGCGTCCGAGGCGCCGACGGGCTCGCCCGGCTGGAGGTCCTCCTCCTCCGCCTCCGGCGTGATGCCGTAGAAGGACGGGAACGGGGGTGGCGGGTTCGTGGTCACGGTGGTCCTCCTCTGCGTCGATGGTGGGGACGACGGCCTGGTGGCTGCACGACGGGGTTCGCCGTCCCGACCGGGGCGCCGTCCCGGATGCGACGCGGGTACCCGGTGCGAGGTACCGGTAAACGACGTGGTGACCACGGGCCGCGGAGAGGCAGGACCGCGGGGCCGCGGAGACGCCCGCGGGCGGGACGGGCTACCGTCCGGTGCCGCCCGCCGGCGGTCGCCGTCAGGGAGAGCCCTGGTGCCCGGCGGAGAACCGGACCTCAGACGAGCCCGGAGTCGTGGGCGACCAGGGCGATCTGCACCCGGTTCGACAGCTCCAGCTTGGTCAGCAGGCGGGAGACGTGCGCCTTCACCGTCGCGACGCTCATGAACAGCTCGGCGCCGATCTCGGCGTTGGACCTGCCCTGGCCGATGCCGAGGGCGACCTCCCGCTCCCGGTCGGTCAGCCGGTCGAGCAACGCCCGCGCCCTGGCCTGCCTGCCGGCGAGGTCGGCGTCGGCGACGTGGGTCAGCAGCCGGCGGGTCACGGTGGGGGAGAGCATCGCCTCTCCCGCGGCGACCAACTGGATCGCGCGCACGATGTCCGGGGGAGGCGTGTCCTTGAGCAGGAAGCCGCCTGCCCCGGCCCGGAGCGCCCGCAGCACGTACTCGTCGGTGTCGAAGGTGGTCAGCACGATGACCTCGGGCCCCCCGCGCTCGCGGCGCAGCCGCTCGGTCGCGGTCAGCCCGTCGACGCCGGGCATCCGGATGTCCATGAGGACGACGTCGGGGGCGTATCGGCGGATCGCATCGGGCACCTCGGCGCCGTCCGCTGCCTCGCCGACGACGCGGACCAGGTCGTTCCCGGCCAGCATCATCGTCAGCCCCGCCCTGACCAGGGCGTCGTCGTCGACGATGAGGACCCGGACCGGCGGATGATCGCTCATGCCGGCCACGGTAGCCAGGCGTGCAGGCGGAAGTCGCCATCGGCGGTCCTGCCGTGGTCCAGGTGACCACCGACCAGGGCAGCCCGTTCGGCGAGCCCGGTGAGGCCATGGCCGGCACCGGGGATGTCGGGGTCGAGCGACCGGCCGACCGGCCGGCGATTGCGCACCTCGACGGACAGGCCGTCACCGGCCTGCCCCGAGACGGTGACGGTGACCTCCGCCCCGGGGGCGTGCTTGTGCGCGTTGGTCAGCCCCTCCTGGACGACGCGGTAGGCGGTACGGCCGGCGACGGTCGGCACCTCGTCCGTCGCCCGCGGACCGTCGGCCGGACCGTGGAAGACCACCCGCATCCCCGCCCGGCGCGAGTCCTCGAGGAGCCGGGGCAGGTCGGCGAGGGTCGGCTGCGGACGTTCCGGCTCCGCCTCGGCGACGTCCGTCCGGAGCACCCCGAGGATCTCCCTGAGGTCCTGCAGGGCGCGGTGAGCGTTCTCCCGGATCACCCCGGCCGCCCGGGTGACCTCCTCCGCGCTCACCGTGTCCCGGTACTCCAGCGCCCCCGCGTGCACGCTGACCAGGGAGATCCGGTGCGCGAGCACGTCGTGCATCTCCCTGGCGATCCTGGTCCGCTCCAGGTGACGTGCCTGCGCCACCCGGAGCTGCTGCTCGGCCTCGGCGCGCCGGGCGCGCTCCCCGAGCGAGCGCACCAGTTGGCGCCGGGCGCGCGCGAACATCCCCCAGGAGACGGTGACCACGACGAACAGCATGTTGAGCGTGGTCGTGGCCCAGAACGGCAGCCTCGCGTCGGGCCGCAGCAGCGAGTACCCGACGAGCCCGGCGAGGTAGAGCCCGGCGACGACGGCGACCGTTCTGCTGCGCCGGTGCACGGCCACGGTGAAGAGCATGATCAGGGCCGCGACCGTCACCATCGCCGAGAACGTGACCAGCGGCAGCAAGGCGACGGCGAGCTGGACCGGCAGCCGACGCCGCCACCACAGCGCGAGGCAGCCGAGGAGGCCGCCGACGAGATCCGCCAGGACCACGAGGTCCGGGAGGGACAGCCGTTCCGCCTCGATCATGAAGATCATCCCGCCGCCGACGACGGCGAGGACGAAGGTGACGACGTCCACCACCCAGTCCCGGACCGACCGTCGACGGGGTGCCTGCGGGTCGGTGTCGGCGAGCATCGTCGACGGCAGCAGGCCCGGGTGGTCCGGTCCGCCCGTCCTCCGTTCCACGGTGCCGGTCACGTCCCGAGCCTAGGAGCGACCGGGAGCCCGCACCATCACCTCGGGGCTCGTGGTGCTCCGACCTGGGTAGCGGGGCCGGGACCCACCTCGGTCGGGGGTCGGCAGGTCGCAGGTGGGGGGCTCGCGGAGGCCGGTACCGGCCGACCGGCGCGCGGCGGGGACGGCGGCGCAGACCCCGGATCCGCGGCCGTGGACCGACGGCCGCTGCCGTCCCGGTGCCGGGCGGGGAAGGCTTGACTTCATGATCGATGTCGAGCACGTGACCAGGCGCTACGGGGGGCGGGCCGTCGTCGACGACGTCTCGTTCCACTGCGAGCCGGCAACGGTGACCGGCTTCCTCGGCCCGAACGGCGCCGGCAAGTCGACCACTCTCCGGATCATCTGCGGGCTCACCCCCGCCTCGGCCGGGACCGCCTCGGTGGACGGGGTCGCCTACCGGCTGCTGCCGGCTCCCGGCCGCAGGGTGGGGGTGCTGCTGGACGCCTCGGCGCAGCACGCGGGCCGGTCCGGGCGGGAGACGCTGACCCTCGCGGCGATGACCCTCGGGGTGCCACGCCACCGGGTGCCGGAACTCCTCCGCCTCGTCGGGCTGGGCGAGGCGGAGGCCGCCCGCCGGGTCGGTGCCTACTCCCTGGGGATGCGGCAGCGTCTCGGGCTGGCCATGGCACTGGTCGGCGACCCGACCGTGCTCGTCCTGGACGAACCGGCCAACGGCCTCGACCCGGAGGGCATCTCCTGGATGCGGGGCCTGCTGCGTGACTTCGCGGACCGCGGCGGCACGGTGCTGCTCTCCTCGCACCTGCTGCGCGAGGTGGAGGTGGTGGCCGACCACTTCGTCATGATCGACGACGGGCGGATCGTCGCGGACGGCGCGAAGACCGAGCTTCTCGCCGCATGCGGTGTCCTGGTGCGGGCCGAGGAGCCACGGCCGCTGGAGGACGCCCTGCGCCGCGCGGGGCTGCGGATCACCCCGAGGGCGGACGGTGCGCTCCTCGTCGACGCGGATCCCGTCGAGGTCGGCAGGGCCGCCTCGAGCGTCGGCGCCGTGCTCACCGAGCTCAGGCCGGCCGACGGGGGCGGGCTCGAGGAGCTGTTCCTCTCCCTGACCGCCGAACACCGCCTGACCGCCGAACACCGC
>JAAYAH010000056.1 GCA_012719445.1 Actinomycetales bacterium
CAAGAACGCCAAACGCGCCGAAAAGGCCCTCACCGTGTTGCGCACGTACCCCGAGACCCACGACTGGACCATCTCCGACCAGGGGATCCACGACAACTACACCGCCATGATGGCCAAGGCTGAACTCGGTGACCCCTCGGCGATGGCCTATCAGGTCCAGGTGAACTGCTCGTGACCCCTCCGGCAACGCCGGGACACCGGAGGCCGTCCCTGCAGCGGGTGTCGGCGGTCCTCCTGGTCAGCGTTGCCCTGGCCACCGGCTGCGGTCAGCAGACAGACCGCGAGCCGCTCCCCGGGGTGTCCACGGGCAACCCGGCGGCCGCGCCGGTGACCGTGGGACGGGGAACCGTGGTATCGGTGCTCACCGTCGACGGGACCGTCCTGGCGACCCCCGAGTACGTGGTCACCGCCCGGTCCCGAGCGATCCTGCACCACCGGGCAGGGCTGCAGCCGGGACAACGGATCAAGGCTGGGGACACGCTCGGCTGGCAGGACGGCAGGCCGGTGACCGCCCCGGTGGACGGAGCCTTCGTCCGTTGGCTGGTCTTCCACCGGATGCGGGTCGTCTCCGGGGCCCCGATCGCGGTGCTGCGCTACGGCGGGTACGGCATCGAGGCAGAGGTTCCCGCCACCCGCGCCTACCGGCTGTACGCGGGGCCCCGGACGGCGAGAGCACAGGTGACCGGTGGTCCGGGACCGACGACATGCCGGGTGGTCCCCCACGTCGCGGTGGGCAGGAGCACGACGTCAGGGGCCGGCCGGCAGGCGGCCCCGCAGGACGACGAGGCCGGCGCCGCGGACGGTGCGACGGGTGAGCGGCCGTACCCGGTCCTGTGCCTGCTGCCGGAGCGGGCCCGGGTGCTGGCCGGGCTCCCGGCCCTGGTCGGCCTCAACACCGGCGAGCGCAAGAACGTGCTGACCCTCCCGGTGACCGCTGTCGCGGGTCAGGCCGACAAGGGCATGGTGACCAGGGTGGTCGGTGACCGCCTCGTGGAGACCCCCGTCGTGCTGGGTCTCAGCGACGGGGTGCAGGTGGAGATCGAGAAAGGGCTGAAGGAGGGGGATCAGGTGCTCCCCGACGGGCCGAACCTGCGGGTCAGCGCCCGGTGACGGCCCCGATCATCGAAGCGACCGGGCTCCGGCGCCGGGTGACGCTTCCGGGTCGACGCAGCCTGGAGATCCTCCGCGGGGTCGACCTGTCGGTGGGCCCCGGTGAGTCGGTCGCCGTGGTCGGCCGGTCCGGCTCCGGGAAGACGACGCTCCTCGCCATGCTCGGACTGCTCACGCCGATCTCCGAGGGCAGGCTGACCCTCCTGGGCCAGGACGTCAGCGATGCCGGTGACCGGCGCAGGGCCAGGCTGCGCAACCGGCACCTCGGGTTCGTCTTCCAGTCCTACTCCCTGGTGCGCCACCTCAACGCCTACCGGAACGTCGAACTCCCCCTGCGGTACGGCCTCCCGGTCGGCAGGCGGGAACGACGGCGACGGGTGACCGAGGTGCTGGATCTGGTGCAGTTGGGAGACCGTGCCCGCAGCAGGCCACGCCATCTGTCCGGCGGCGAGCAGCAGCGGGTGGCCATCGCCCGGGCCCTGGTCCGACAGCCTGACGTCCTGCTGGCCGACGAACCGACCGGCGCCCTGGACGTCGACACCGCCGGTCAGGTCCTCGACGCGCTCAGGGAGGCGGCGAGGCAACGACGGTGCGCCCTGGTCGTGGTGACCCATGACCCCCAGATCGCCGCAGGCATGTCACGCGTCGTCCGGCTGGAGGACGGCCGTCTGGTCGAGGGGACGGCGGTGGATCCGGCGGACCGGCTGGTGGGAGGTCGGCGGGCATGAGGGGGTTCCGGGCCGTGGCCCACGGGCTGTCGGAGCTGCGAGCCCACCCGTGGCGGGCGGCGCTCTCGGGGGTGAGTCTGTGCGTCGGCGTCCTCGCCGTCGTCGCGATCTTCACCGTGGGTGCCATCACCGCCGACGTGTTCGTCGCCGTCACCGAACAGCGTGACGGCCGGCGCCTCACCGCGATGGGTTCGCTCGACCTCGACCGACCGACCCCCGCCGATCTCCAGGCCGTGCTGGACGCCGGGACACCGGTCACCGACGCGGGCGGCGGCGTGGCGCTCATCGCAGCGAGCAAGTACCGCACCGGCCTGGGGTACCCAGACCAGGTGCCCCGACACGTCCCACTCACCGGACAGCCGATCCAACTGGTGGCCGGTCGGCTCGACACGGTGCGACGGTTGCCGTTGGTGGACGGCCGGTGGCCGGACCCACGCCGGGAGGTCCCGGTGGAGACCATCCTCAACCAGAACGCCGCCGCCCACTGGGGAGGCGTCGGCACGACGCTGGCCCTGCTGGCCACGCGCGACCAGCCTCCCGTGACCACGGTGGTGGTGGGGATCGTGGCCGACGGGCTGGGCGAGAACAACGTCTACGTGTCCATGCCTGCTCTGCTCGCCGCCCGGCCCACGGTGCTGGACGAGGCCGAGCTGCAGCTCTACCTCCACCACCCCACAGCGGGGTTGGCCCAGCTCACCCGGGTGGCCGACGCGATGGCGGCGGCCGGAGGCGGCAGCCTCGTCGAACGGAAGCTGAACCGGGCCGATCACGTCGACGAGTTGCTCGGACAGCTCCGGGCCCAACAGACGGCGTTCCTCGCGGTCGGCGTCCTCGCCCTGATCATCTCCGCCCTCGGCATCCTCAACATCGGACTGGCCAGCGTCGGCGAACGGGCGAGGGAACTGGTCATCCGACGCGCGATCGGCGCCACCCGCGCCGGGTTGATGGGGCAGATGCTCGTGGCATCGGTCGTCATCGGTCTGGTCGCGGCGGCACTGGCCTGCGGGCTCGCGGTCCTCGGGGTCGAGTGGTGGGTACCGCGCCGGGTGGATCCCATGACCGCGATCCGCCCGCCCACTCTCCCCTGGACGGCTGCGACGTGGGGACTCGTTGCCGCAACGACGACGACCCTGCTCGGTTCCCTGATCCCTGCCGTCGTCGCTGCCCGACTCGACGTCGCGTCCGCCCTACGAGACTGACCGGCCGCATCCCCTCGGCCGGAGACCGTCATCTGCCGGAGAACGTCACCTGCCGAAGACCGAGGACCGGCGCATCAGCAGCGCGTACAGGGTCTGCTGGATGGTGCGCCGCACCTGGTCGGCCAGTTCGAAGACGAGCATCGGGTCCTCGGCCGCCTTCTCCCCGTACTCCTCGGTGTGCACCGGTGGGCTGAACTCGATGAGCCACTTGCTCGGCAGCGGGACCAGGCCGAGCGGCCCGAGCCACGGCCAGGTCGGGGTCACCGGGAGGTAGGGCAGCCCGAGCAGCCGGGCGGTCGCGGGCATGTTCCCGATGATCGGGTAGGTCTCCTCGGCGCCGACGATGGAGCACGGCACGATCGGGGCCCTGGTCCGCATCGCCGCGGAGACGAACCCGCCCCTGCCGAAGCGCTGCAACTTGTACCGCTCGCTGAACGGCTTGCCGACGCCCTTGAAGCCCTCCGGCCACACGCCGACGACGCTGCCGCCCGCGAGCAGCCGCTCGGCGTCGGCGTTCGTGGCCAGCGTCGCCCCGCTCTTGCGCGCGAGCTCACCGACGACGGGAGCGCGGAAGACCAGGTCCGCCCCGAGCGGCCGCAGGTGCCGGTGCTTCGGGTGCTCGTCGAAGACGGCCACCTGGGTCATCAGCGCGTCGAGGGCGATCGCGCCGGAGTGGTTGGCGACGACGAGGGCCGCGCCGTCGTCCGGCACGTTCTCGATCCCGCTGACCTCGACCCGGAACCAGGCCCGGTACAGCGGGCGCAGGGCTGCGATGAGGACCCGCTCGGTCAGCTCCCGGTCGAACCCGAACTCGTCGACCTCGTACTCCCCGGTGAGCCGACGCCTGGCGAAGGCGAGGAACTCGGCCAGGGCCTCCGGGACCGCGTCGGCCGACGCACCGCCGCCGTCACCCGATCCGGGGTCCGCCCCGTCCCGGGCGTCGGCACCCGCCCCGGTTCCCGTTCCGGCCGTCCCGGGGTCCTCCGCCCCGCCCGACGCCTCGTCGCCGACCTTCGCCGCAGCCCCCGCCCCGGACCCCGACCCGGGCCTCGATCCGGATCGCGTCCCGGTCGTCGTGGGGCCCTCCGTGCCCCCGGTCACGGTGACGGTGAGGACCTCCTCGAGCACGGTGCGGGTCTGCTCCACCGCGCTGCGCATCGCGGCGAGGCCGTCGATCCCCAGTGCCGTCAGCAGGCTCTCCGTCATCGCCCGGCTCCGTCTCCGGCCCGGACCCCGGTCGCGACCCGGGCCTCACCCGCCGTCACCGGGGCCGTGAACCGGCCCAGGAGGTCGAGGATCCGCCGCTCCGCCGTGGCGACGGAACCGCTGGACAGCGGGCCGCACAGGCAGGCGGCCTCGACGAAGTCGGCGAAGGCGTCCCGGGAGGTGAGCTTCGGCTCGAACCCGAGCACCGTCCGCATCCGGGTGGTGTCCAGCCCCCGCCCGTGCCGGAGGAACCGCACCGCGTCGACGGACAGGTCACCGGAGCCGAAGCGGCGGAGCACCCGGCCGACGGCCCCGGTCAGCGGCGGCGGCACCGGCGCGGCGGGCCGCCCGGTCATCCGGACCACCTGGCTGAGCAGGAGGACGCCGTCCCCCGCGACGTTCACGGTGCCGGTCACGGTGCCGGTCGTGGCCAGGTGCAGCGCGGCGACGGCGTCGTCGACGTGCAGGAACTGCAGCCTCGGGTCGAACCCGAGCACGGTGGGGACGGCCGGGAGGGAGAGGTGCCGGGTGAGCGGGGTGACGATCCCCGGGCCCACGACATCGGCCAGCCGCAGGGTGACCACCCCGACGTCGGGTCGGCGCCGGGAGAACCCGCGCACGTCCCCCTCGACCTCGATGCAGTCCCTCCCCCACCCGGACACCGGCATCACCTTGGCAACGGTGTCCTCGGTGAACAGGGCCGGGTCCCGGGGGCTCGCCCCGTACACCGCGGCGGAGGACGCCACCACCAGCCGCCGCAGGCCCTCGGCCTTCTGGCAGGCCGCGAGCAGGTGGAAGCTGCCGATGACGTTGGCCTCCCTGACCGCCACCCGACCGCGACCACCGGGAGGGGACGGCGCGAGGTGGGCGACGACGACCGTGTCGACGGCCGCTCCGGCGAACACCCGCGCGACGTCGCGGAGATCGGCGCGGACGACGTCGACACCGACGGGAGGGGAGGGCGGCGTGGCGACGTCGACACCGATGACCCGGTCAACCCCCGCCTCGGCGGCGAGGGCCTGGGCCAGGAGCCGGCCGACGCATCCGGACACGCCGGTGACGAGCACCACACGTCCCATGGACCCCCCTGGTGGGTAGCTGGTCCGACGCCACCGACCGTGGCTTCCGGTCGGCGGGGCACCCGTGGACCGGGCGGTCGGCGAGGCTGCTACCAGGGGAACGATCCTACGCGGCGAGGGGTGCCGGATCCGGGAGGACGACGCCGGCGTCCACGGCACGACCCGACCCCGGGCCGCCGGGGCGGGCCAACCGGGGGGATGTCGGGGCGGGCCGACGGCCCGCCCTCCGGGTCACTTCTTGTTGCGCCGCTGGTGACGCGTCTTGCGCAGGAGCTTGCGGTGCTTCTTCTTGGCCATGCGCTTACGGCGCTTCTTGATGACGGAGCCCACGGGTCCTCGCAGTTCGTGTGTCGGTGCCGCCACCGGCGCGCCGGCAGCGACGACCCGGCCGTCCCGCACACGGGCGGGGGCGGCTGGTGGTGTATCGGTCGTGGTGCGGCACCTGGCACGAGCACGGCCGGCACCGGTCCGCGGATCAGAGTACAGGCGTCCGGGAACCCGGACGGCCGGGGCGTCTCGCCGAGGGGTCAACCGGCGTCGACGTAGGACTCCCTGAGGTAGACGTCGACCGCCTGCTCGGGGACCCGGAACGAGCGGCCGACCCGGACCGCCGGCAGCTCACCGGAGTGCACCAGTCGGTAGACGGTCATCTTGGACACACGCATGATTGCGGCGACCTCGGCCACCGTCAGGAACCGCACGTCGAAGTCAGGCATCGCGCACCGCTTTCTCGCCGTGGAGACCCGTGCCGCCGGCTTTCCGGCCCGGCGCTCACCGCCATGCCCTCGTCACGATAGGGGCAGGTGTGACGCCTGGGAAAGCCCGGCCGTCGCCGGTGCCCCCTGCGGAGCAGGCGGAGAACCCGACCGGACGGTCGCGTCACCCCCCGCTGCCGCCGACGTCGGTCCGTTCACCGGGCACCTCCGGCGGCGGAGACACGACCGGATCGAGACGACCGACCGAAATGGTATACGGTCAGTTGCCTGTCCGCCGCGCTCCGTTTATGCGGAGGGGTACGACACCTCCCGGCGGAGGGGGTACGACACATCCAGGGGGTGCCTGTGGTCCCCGACAACCTGACCGCCTGCGGTCGCCCCGGTGGTGCCCCGGCCGCCGCCGTCGGGCCGGTCGGCCTGCCCCGGTCCGCCGGGGTTGTCTGCGTCCTCGTCGGCATCGCAGGGCTCAGCTGCTGGCTGCTCCAACTCGACCCGTTGCGACGGGTCGAGCCCCACCTGCCGCTCATGCGTCCGCCTGCCGCCGCGTGCTGCCTGCTCGTCGGCGTCGCGCTGCTCTCCCTCGACCGGGACGAGGACCGTGACCGGGACAGCGGCTACGGCTGGCGGCTGCGCCGGCGCGGCACGCTCGCCGCCGGGGCCGCGGGCCTGGCCGCCGGGGCCAACCTGGTGCTGCTCGGGACCGAGCCGGGAGTCAGCAGGCGCCTGTTCCCGGAGGCGGCGGGGATCGACTCCTTCCCGAGGCTGATGACCGGCACCGGAGCGGTCGGGGCGTGCCTGGTGGCGGTCGCCCTGCTCACCCTCGGCACCAGGCGGCGATCCGTCGCCCAGCCCTTCGCCCTCGTCTCGCTGGGTACGGCCTTCGTCGGGCTCCTCGCCGCCCTCTACGACGTGCGCTCGGTGAGCTCGGTCCCGCTCCGCACCATCATGTCCGTCCCCACCGCGGTGTTCCTCGCCGTCGCGTCCGTCGGGGTGCTCGCGGTGGTGCCCGGTGGCGTCCTGCCCCGGATCGCGGCCGGATCGGGGTCAGGGTCGCTGCTCGCCCGCCGGCTGCTGCCGGTCGCCGCCAGTCTGCCGCTCATCGGCGGGCTGTGCTCCTACGGCCGGTCGGCCGGATGGTACGGGGCGAGCACCGAGATGGCGCTCATGGTGATCGCCTCGGTGTCACTGCTGCTGGCCAGCGTGTGGCGGGCGTCGGTGGCGGTGGAGCAGGCCGACGCGGCGTACCGGCGGGCGCAGGAGGAGCTGCGCGCAGCCGAGGCCAGCACCGCCCGCGAGTTCCAGCGGGTGCTGCTGCCGGCGACCCTGCCCCGGATGCCCGGGATCGAGACCGTGGCCCGCTACGTGCCCGCGGGTGACGACGCCGTCGGCGGGGACTGGTACGACGTGCTGCCCCTGCCCCGCGGCGGGGTCGGCCTGGTCATGGGCGACGTCGAGGGCCACAGCGCCACCGCCGCAGTGATCATGGCCCAGGCCCGCAACGTGCTGCGCGCCTACGCCGCCGAGGGACACTCCCCCGGCGACGTGCTGTCCAACCTCAACCGGTTCGTCAGCGACCACACCGACTGCCTGATCACCTGCTGCTACCTCCACCTCGACCCCGCCGCCCGGGTGGTCACCGCGGTCACCGCCGGACACCCCGCCCCGATCGTGCTCACCGACGACGGCGGCCGCCACCTGCCCGTGCACACCGGCCTGCCGCTGGGCGTCGACGCCGCCGAGCGCTACGAGGAACGCACCACGGTCCTGGAACCACGCTCCCGGCTGGTCCTCTACACCGACGGCCTGATCGACGAACGCTCCCTGATCACCGACCCGGACGAGCTCCTCGCCGTGGCCACCGCTCTGGACACCGGCACCGCCCCGGACACCGGCACCGCCGCCGCGATCGCCGACGCCCTGGTCCGACGCTCGCCCGACCAGCCGTCCTTCCCCGACGACACCGCCGTGCTCGTCGCCTGCCTCGACCAGCGGCAGCCCGACGACACCCCCGGCACCGCGACCAGGGTGCTGGCCTCGGCCCCCGCCGCGGCTCCGGCCGCCCGGCGCTTCGTCCACGACGTCCTCACCGGCTGGGGCCTGACCCCGCTGCAGGACGTCGCCGAACTGCTGGCCAGCGAACTGGTCACGAACGCCATCCTGCACACCGGCGGCGAGGTCCGGCTCACCCTCGCCCAGCCCGGTCCGGACACCCTGCGCATCGGCGTCCACGACGACAGCGACCGCCCGGCTCGGATCGGCTCCCCGCGTCCCGACGACATCGGCGGCCGCGGTCTGACCATCGTCGACGCCCTCGCCGACGGCTGGTGGATCGATCCCTCCCCTGCCGGAGGCAAGACCGTCTGGCTCGAGCTCACCGGCAGGAGCTGAGAGCGCCGGGTCAGGCGTCGGCGAGGGCGGAGCCCAGCCGCTCCCGCTCCAGGGCGACGATCTGGCGGGCCAGGTCGGCCTCGGTGAGGTCGAGGGCCTCCGGGCTGCACTCGGCGAGGTCGCTGCGCCGGGCGTAGGAGTCGAACAGCTCCGACTTGGCGCCGAGGATCTCCAGCATCCGCTCGTCGACGCTGTCGGCGATGAGCAGCCGGTGCACCTGGACCTTCCGGACCTGCCCCATCCGGTGCGCCCTGGCGACGGCCTGGGCCTCCATGGTGGGTTTCACCTGCGGCTCGCAGATGACGACCACCGAGGCGGCCTGCATGTTGACGCCGACCCCTCCGGCGAGGATCTGACTGACCAGGACGGCGTGCCCATCCGCGGCCGAGAAGGCGTCGACCAGGTCCTGCCGCTCGGTCGCCGGGACGTCCCCGGTCAGCGGTCCGAACGCCAGGGAGCCCAGGGCCCGGCACACGGTGTCGAGCACGTCCCGGAAGTAGGAGAAGACGACGACCTTGCGCCCGTTGACCCCGGCCTCCTCCACGATCTCCAGCAGCCGGCCCAGCTTCGCCGAGGTCTTCGGACTGCCGGCCGCGAAGGCCGCCCTGCGCATGGCCATGAAGTTCTCCGCGACCACGGCGTCCCGGTAGGCGGCGCGGTCCGCCCGGCTGAACTCCTCCCACTCCTCGACCTCGACCAGCTCCGGCAGCTCCGAGAGCACGTCCTCCTGGTTGCGCCGCAGGTAGGCCGGCGCGACGACGCGGCGGAAGGCGTCGGCCCCCGTCACGTCGTCGTCGGCGTCGAGACCGAGCCCCAGTTCGGGCTGCAGGTAGTCCACCAGGCGCCGGAACTCCTCCACCCGGTTCTCCATCGGGGTGCCGGTGAGGAACAGCACCCGGTCCACCCGGTCGGCGAGCGCCGCGACCGAGCGGGACCGCTGGGTCCCCGGGTTCTTCACGTAGTGCGCCTCGTCGACGACGAGCATCGCGATCGGGACGCCGTCCATGGCCTCGGTCAGCCGGCGCAGCGCCTCGAAGGTGGTCACGGCGACCCCGCCGTCGCGCACCCAGGTGCCGACGGCGGCGTCCCTGCCACTGCCGTGCAGTCGGTGCGCGGTCAGCGCGCTGCGCGAGGCGATCTCCCGGGTCCAGTTGACCAGGACGCTCGCCGGGCAGACCACGAGGAAGTGGGTGCTCCCGGTCGCACGGAGATGGCTCAGCGCGGCGATGGCCTGGACGGTCTTGCCGAGCCCCATCTCGTCGCCGAGGATCACCCGGCGCTGGGCCAGCGCGAACCTGGCCCCGAAGGACTGGTACCCGCGCAGCGCCACCCGCCGGTACCGGCCGTCCAGGTCCTGCCGGCGGACCCGGTCGGCGATGTCCGCGGGCAGGAACCCCTCGGCGGCGCCTGCGTCCCGCAGCAGGCCGACGACCTGCTCCAGGACGCCGTAGTACTCCGGGGAACGGCGCTGGAAGTCCCGCCACACCCCCGCGCGGTCGGGACCGGGCCGGGCCAGCACCGCCTCGACCTCGTCGAACCGGCTCCGGATCCTGGTGACGTCGGCCCACGCCGTCCAGCGCTGGAGCTGCACCAGGGCCGCGTGCACCCTGGCCGCGCGCGAGGCGGAGGCCAGCAGCATGCGCAGCCTGCTGCTGGCGGGAGCGGCCGCCTCGAGGGCCGGGGGCAGCTCCCGGGCCATCGGCCGGGTCTCCGCCGTCAGGTCCGCCGTTGCCCGCTCCACCGTGTCCCGGCGGTGCACGGCCTGGAGCAGGGCGGTGCTGCGGTCGTTGGCCGGGTCGAGATCGATCCGTACCGTCAGCCGCTCCTCGACGGCCTCCGCCAGCCGGCGGACGGCCTCCCTGACCCGGAGCACCCCGCCGCGACCGACCTCCGGTGCCCCGTCGAGCACCCCGCCGAGGGTGTCGTCGGAGACCTCCTCCACCTGCCCGACGCTGAGGTAGCCCGCGGCCTCGAGGGCGTCCACGAGCGGGCCGATCCCGGGCCGGGATCCGGTGCGGCGCCTGCCGTCCGCCCGACCGCGAGCCGCGCGCCCACGGTCGGTGGGCCTCTGGTCGGTGGGCCCGGGGTCGGCGTCCAGCAACCGGGCGACCGGCAGCGCGGCGAGCTCCCGCCGGACCAGCTCGGAGCGCAGGGCCGCGTGAGCCTCCCGGACGGCGTCAGCCGCCAGCGAGCGCTCCTCGGCGACGTGCTGCACCCGGCCGTGCAGCTCCCGAGCCCTGGCCAGCAGGGCACGGGCCTGCACGGGTGAGGTGCGCCGCGGCGACCGAGGGGGGCTCGGGAGGAAGCCCGGGGATCGGCTGCTGCCCAGGGACCGCACCGGGGGTCGGCGGCTGCCCGGGGACCGGCCCGGGGATCCGTCCCGGGGCTGCTCCCGAGCGCGAGGTCGCGGCAGCGGTGCGCTGTGCCATGGTCTCCCTCCCTGCCGCCGGTGCCAGAACCCCGATCCTGGTGAACTCAGTCCTGGTGACCCCGTCCTGGTGAACTCAGTCCTGGTGAACTCGGTCCGTCCGGTGCCCGGCCGCCTCCGCACCGGACCGGGCGGACGGGTCGGACCGGTCGAACGGATCGGACGGGTCGGACCGGTCGATGATGCCCGACCCCGCCGACCCTCAGCCGGCGAGGGGGTCGAGGCCGTGCCGCGGGAACACCGCGTGCCGGGTCTCGGCGACGGCCCGGTCGACGGCGTCCGACGGGTCACCCCCGCCGGACCACTCCCGCCAGCTCACCGGTGCGCCGTCGGTCATGAACCGCGGGGCCCGGAGCCCGAACAGCTCCCGCACGTGCCGCCGCCACGGTTCCGGGACCTCGGCGGACGGCTCGACGGCGTGGTGCGCCGCGATGCCGACCAGGTGCGCCCAGGCCCGGGGCACGACCTCGACCACCGCGTACCCGCCGCCGCCGACGCCGACCCAGCGACCGGCGCACAGCTCGTGGGCCAGTTCGTGCACGGCGATGCCGACGGCGCGCTGGGCGTCGACGGACAGCGTCAGATGCCCGAGCGGGTCGAGCTCGTGGGTGTCGCACCCGTGCTGGCTGATCAGGATCTGCGGCTGGAAGGCCCTGACCAGCGGCGGGACGACGGCGTGGAAGGCACGCAGCCACCCGGCGTCGCCGGTGCCGGGGGGCAGGGCCACGTTGACGGCCGTCCCCTCGGCCCCCGGGCCGCCGAGCTGACCCGGATGCCCCGACCCGGGGAAGAGCGCCTCCCCGGTCTCGTGCAGGGACACGGTGAGCACCCGGGGGTCGTCCCAGAAGATCCGCTCCATGCCATCGCCGTGGTGCACGTCGACGTCGACGTAGGCGACCCGCTGCGCCCCGGCCCGGAGCAGGGCCCGCACCGCGATCGCGAGGTCGTTGTACACGCAGAAGCCGCTGGCCCGCTCCGGCATGGCGTGGTGCATCCCGCCGGCGATGTTGATCCCGTGCCCGGCCTCGCCGTTCCACACCGCCAGGGCGACGTCGAGGGTGCCGCCGACGATGCGCGCGCTCGCCTCGTGCATGCCGCGGAAGACGGGGACGTCGTCGGTGCCGAGCCCGAAGGCTCCGGCAGCCCTCCCCGCCCGCGACCGCCCCCCGACCGAGGCCGCCCGGACCGCCTCCAGGTAGGGCTCGGTGTGCACCGTGGCCAGTACCGGGTCCGGTACCGGGTCGGCGTCGGTGACGTGGACGCCCGCGTGGGACAGCAGGCCGAGCTCCCGACACAGCCGGGTGGTCAGCTCGAGGCGGTCGGGGGTCATCGGGTGGCCCGGTCCGAAGTCGTACCGGGCGAGGGAGTCGTTCCAGACGAACCGCAGCGCCTCCACAGGGCCACGGTAACCGGGTCGCCCCGGATCGGCCCGGGGATTAGCCCGGTCGCCCCAGACGGTGCCGGTCGTCCCAGCCGGTCGCCGTCGTCGCCGTTGGGCCGGTCGGGCACGATGGGGGGCGCTGGTGGGGATGTGGGAGCCGGGAGGCCGACCGACATGAGCGTGAAGAGCCCCTATGGGGGGCCGGTCCTGGTCTGCGGACTGGGCCGGTTCGGTGCGGCGACCGCGGCAGCCCTGGCCCGGCTGGGCTACGAGGTGCTCGCGATCGACCGCGACTCCAAGATCGTCCAGGACTGGTCGGACCGGCTCGCCCACGTCGTCGAGGCGGACACCACCGACATCGACGTGCTCAGGGAGCTCGGCTGCGCCGACTTCCGGGTCGCCGTCGTCGGGATCGCCACCTCGATCGAGTCGAGCGTGCTCACCTGCGCCAACCTCGTCGATCTGCGCGTGGACCAGGTGTGGTCCAAGGCGATGAGCCCGGCCCACGGCAAGATCCTGTCCCGGATCGGCGTCCACCACGTGATCTACCCGGAGGCGTCGACGGCGGAGCGGGTGGCCCGGCTGGTCAACGGCCGGATGCTGGACTACATGGAGTTCGACGACGGCTTCGCCATCGTCAAGATGCGACCACCGAAGGAGACGCAGGGGTTCACCCTGGCGCAGTCCCAGATCCGCAAGAAGTACGGCGTGACCGTGGTCGGAGTGAAGAGCGCGGGCGAGGAGTTCACCTACGCCTCCCCGGAGACCCTGGTGAGCAGCCACGACGTGCTCATCGTCAGCGGCCACTCCGAACTCGTCGAGCGGTTCGCCTCCCGGCCGTAGACCGATGGACACCCACCGCCTGACGGCGTCACGGCCCAAGGGCCGGCTGCGCCGGACCCGTGACCGCCTCCGCCGGCTCGCCCTCGGGCGGGGGCGGACGTTGTGGCATCCCGCCCAGTTCGGCGTCGCGGCCCCCACCGCGCTGACGCTCGTCGGCACCGTCCTGCTCATGCTGCCGGTCGCCGCGCGCAGCGGCCGGAGCGATCCGTCGACGGCGTTGTTCACCTCGGCGTCGACGGTCTCGCTGACCGGCTTCGCCGTCGTGGACACGGGTACCTACTGGAGCCCGTTCGGTCAGGCGGTGCTGCTGCTCCTGATGGAGGTCGCGGGCCTCGGTGTGATGGTCTTCGCCTCTCTGCTCGGCCTGCTGGTCATGGGCAGGCTGGGGCTCCGGTCCCGGCTGACGCCCTGGACCGACACGACGACGATCAACTCGCAGCAGATCATGGTGGTGATCGTCGGAGTGGTCCGGATCGCGCTGGCGGTCCAGGCCGCCGCCTGGGCCACGCTCACCGCGCGGCTCTGGCTGAGGTACGACATCCCCTTCGGCAGGGCCGTCTACGAGGGGCTGTTCCACGCCGTCTCCGCCTTCACCAACGCCGGGATCAGCCTGTGGCCGGGGGACCCGATCCCGTACACCGACGACCCGCTGATCCTGCTGCCCCTCGCGATCACCCTCGTCGTCGGTGGCCTGGGGTACCCGGTGCTGCACGAGGTGTTCCGGTCCCGCGGACCGCAGGGCTGGTCGCTGCACACCCGGCTCAGCCTGGTCGTGACGGCGATCCTGCTCGTCCTGGGACCCATCGCGGTGATCTTCACCGAGTGGGACAACCCCGACACCCTCGGCGCCCTCGAGCCGGCACACCGGGCGCTGGCCGGCTGGTTCAACGCGGTCTCCTCACGATCGGCCGGGTTCGCCGGCTTCGACTACGGGGAGGCGGAGCCGGCCACCCGGTTCACCACGATCATTCTGATGATCATCGGTGTGGCGAGCGGGAGCACCGGGGGCGGGCTCAAGGTGACCACCGTCGCCGTGCTCGTGCTCGCGGTCCACGCCGAGGCGCGGGGGAGGGACGACGTCGAGGCCTTCGGGCGGCGGATCTCGCCGGCGACGGTGCGGCAGGCGCTGGCCATCGGGATGGCGGCGACGCTGGTCCTCGCGGTCGCGACGTTCGCCCTGCTGGAGATGACGACGCTCGACCTGGAGACCGCCCTGTCCGAGACCACGGCGGCGTTCTCGACCGTCGGCCTGTCGACCGGCGTCGTCGCGCAGCTCCCCGGGGCAGGCCAGGCCGTGCTGGTCCTGCTCATGTACCTCGGGTTCGTCGGGCCGATCACCCTGGCCAGCATCATGGCGCTGCGCCACACCCGGCGTTCCTACACCTACCCGGAGGCCCGCCCGATCGTCGGCTGAGCGGCCACCCGGAGACCTGCCCGGTCGTCGGCCGAGCGGCCTCCCGGTACCCCGGCGATCCCCGGCCGCTACCCTGTGCCGGCCGCCGCCGTCGCCCACCGGGCACCGCGGCCGCGTGGCGCACAGGGACGACGGGGAGAACGGGATGACGGGGATGTCGGGGCTCGAGGTCGGCACGTTCGACGACAGGTACCAGGAGCAGGCGGCCGCGATGGTCGCCGCCTCCTTCGCGCGGCTGAGGAGCACGGTGCCGGTGCTCCCGGGCACCCTCGAACTGCCCGATGCCGTCGCAGGGCTGCTCGACCAGCTCCTCTCGGACCGCCGCGGCGTCATGGCGACCCGGGACGGCCGGCTGGTCGGCTTCCTCGGCTGGTACGTCATCGAGGGGTTCCGGGACACCGACCGCACCGCCGCGCTCTGCCCCGCCTGGGGACACGCGACGACCGGCCCCGACCGGGAGGCCGTCTACCGGGCCCTCTACCGCGAGGCCTCGGCGGAGTGGTCGCGGACCGGATGCCGGACCCACGCCGTCGCGGTCCTCGCCGACGACGACGTCGCGCGGCGGACCTGGTTCTGGCTGGGGTTCGGGCTCACCGTCGTCGACGCGATCCGAGCCACCACCTCCCTCGGCGAGGGCCAGTGCCCTGCCGTCCCGGACGGCGTGACCCTCCGGCGGGCGGTCCCCGAGGACGCCGCGACCATCCTCACCCTGGAGAACGAGCACTGGCGGCACTACACCCAACCGCCGATGTTCATGCCGGTCACGCTGCCCCTCGACCCGGCGGAGATCGAGACCGTCCTCTCCGGGGCCGTCTCCGGGTACTGGCTGGCGACCTGCGACGGCGAGCCCGCGGGCTTCCTCCGGTTCGAGCCGGTCGCGCAGGGGGCGACGGAGCTCGTCGCCTCCGCGACCACCATCGCGATCACCGGGGCGTACGTCCGGCCGTCCCGTCGCGGGCGCGGGATCGCGACGGCGCTGCTGGACGCCTCGCTCCGGGACTACGCGGGCCGCGGGTACACCCGCTGCTCGACGGACTTCGAGTCGTTCAACCCGGAGGCGGCGAGCTTCTGGCCGCGGTACTTCACCCCGGTCTGCCTGTCGATGACCCGGGTCCCCGAGGCCTGATCCGGGGGGCGGTACCCCCCAGGCCCGGACGATGGTCGGTCGGTCCAGGTCGGTCGGTCCAGGTCGGTCGGTCCAGGTCGGTCCAGGTCAGGCGGCCCGGTGGGCGTCGACCGGCTCAGGTCAGGCGGCCCCGGGACCGGTCCCGGGCGGCCTCCAGCGCGGCCAGGAACGCGCCCCGGACGGCGTGCGTGTCCAGTTGACGCAGCGCGGCGGCCGTCGTCCCGCCGGGACTGGTCACCCGCTCCCGGAGCAGCGCCGGATGGGTCCCGGTCTCGTCGAGCATGGTCGCCGCCCCGAGCAGGGTCTGCACGGTCAGCTCCGTCGCCACCGGACGGGCCAGCCCCAGCATCACCCCGGCCTCGATCATCGCCTCGGCGACGTAGAAGACGTACGCGGGCCCCGATCCGCTGACCGCCGTCACCGCGTCCTGCTGGTGCTCGGGCACCCGGACCACCCCGCCGGTCGGCGTCAGCAGGGCCTCGGCCCGGTCCAGGTGCTCCTCGCGGCAGGCGGCGCCTCCGGAGATCGCCGCTATACCCCGGTTCACCAGGGCGGGCGTGTTCGGCATCACCCGGACCACCGCCACCCCGGCCGGCAGGTGCTCCTCGACGGCCGCGGTGGTGATCCCGGCCGCGACGCAGACCACGAGGACGTCGGGACGCACCCGGTCCCGGATCTCGTCGAGCAGGGCGCCCACGTCGCCGGGCTTGACGGCGATCACCAGCGTGTCGGCCGTCGCCGCGGCCTCGGCGTTACCGAGGAGGCGGACCCCGTGCCGCTCGGCGACCTCGGTCGCCCGTCGGGCCACCCGCTCCGCGACGACCACGTCCTCGGCGGGGTACCCGGTGCGCAGCAACCCGGCGAGCAGGGCCTCCCCCATGACGCCGACCCCGAGGAACGCGACCGTGTCACCCATCCGAACCACCCTTCCGGCCGCCCCTGCGGCCGTCATCGCCCTCGCCTGCGGAGGATCGAGGCGGCGCTCGCGGGACGCTCCGCCGTCCGCCGCAGCAGGTAGCCGTACCACGCCGTACCGTAGGGGACCCGCACCCGGACCCGCTCCCCGGCGTCCAGCAGGCGGGCCCTGATCCCGGACTGGACCCCGTGCGGGAGCTGGTACTCGTAGGAGTCGCCGGCCCGGCTCCACTGGGCGGCCAGGGCTCCGGCGAGGTCGATCAGCCGCGGGTCGTGCGTCGCGACCATGGGATAGCCGCCACCGGCCATCAGGCTGCGCAGGCAGCGCACGTAGGAGCGGTCGACGTCCAGCCGCGAACCGTAGACGAGCGCGGGCGGGGCGACGCCGGTCCCCGGCGCGAGCCGCACCCTGGCCCTTGCCGCGGCGAGCTCACGGCAGTCCGCCTCGCTGCGACGGAGATGGGCCTGCACGGTCACCCCGACGGACGGGATCGCGGGGCGGAGCTCGCGGACGACGGTGAGCATCCGGTCCACGTCGGCGTGGTCGGTGGCCTCGAAGGTGACCGTGACTCCGACGGCCGCTGCGGCGTCGCAGATGGTCCGCGCCCTGGCGAGGACGACATCCTGCCCGTCCCCGGCGTTCTCGGCCTCCCACGGGCTCACGCCGGACCACGGGCTCCCCGCGTCCCCGGCCTGTTCCGCGGCCCCGGTGTCCCCGGCGACGGCGTCGACGGCGTCCCCGTCGACAGCGTCGGCGACGGCGTCGGCCCGGCCCTCCAGCACGCCGAACCGCACCGAGACATCGGCGACCCCGGGAGCGTCGTCGCCCGCGAGACCGGCGGCTGCGAGCAGCCGGATCGCGTCGAGGTAGCGGGTGGTCGGGTCGGTGGCCGGGCCCTGGCGCGGGTCGAGGTCGCCCACGTGGTCGACGGTGACGAGCAGCCCGGTGGCCGCCAGCTCCACGGCGACCCCGACGGCGTCCTCGACCCGTTCCCCGACGACCAGCCGACGGGCGAACCCACCCGCGAACGGCACCCGCTGGGCGAACCGGCCCACCCCGGCGTTCCTGGAGGCCCTCAGCAGGGTGTGACGCAGCACGGGCTCTGCCTCCGCTCCGACGGTCCGGGCTGCCGCCGGACTCCGACGATCACGACTCCGGACGGTGCTACCGGACGCGGGAAGGCTACGCTCCCGGACCGCCGAAGCCGCAGCGCCTCGCCACGGCCCGGCGGGGCTCCGGCTGCCACGACTACAGTTCTGGCTCGTGCCGACCACTCCGGACCCCGTCCCCGAGGCTCCCGTTCGCGCGGCTCCGCCCGGCGGCAGGGCCCTCGCCGTCGCCAAGCGGCTCGCCGAGCACGCCCTGTGGACCAGGGTCGCCGTCCAGCGCCGGTGGGAGTCACGCCGCGGCGGGGAGCGGTCCCGCCCGGCCCCCTGCCCGCCGACCGACGTGCTCGGCCGCCGGGCCGACTGGGAGGCCGCCGTCGCCGAGTGCCGTCGGCTGCGCCTGCCGCTGCACCACGACCGGCCGAAGAACTGGGACGCGCTGGGCGCCGTCGCCACGGTGCTCGACCTGTGCCGGGTGCCCTCCCGACCGGGCGGGCTCGCGGTGCTCGACGCCGGCAGCGCCCGCTACTCCCCCGTCCTGCCCTGGCTGCGGCTGTACGGGCTGGGCGACCTGGTCGGGAACAACCTGGAGTTCGGGACGGACGTGCGCCGGGACGGCGTGCTGTTCCGGTACGGCGACATCACCGCCACCGACTTCCCCGACGGCCGGTTCGACGCGGTGACCTGCATGAGCGTCATCGAGCACGGGGTGCCGCTGGAGCCGTTCCTCGCCGAGTCGGCCCGGATCCTCGCCCCGGGCGGGGTGCTCGTGGTCTCCACCGACTACGACCAGGACCCTCCGGACACCACCGGGATCACCATGTACGGGCAGCAGGTGCACATCTTCTCGCCGGACGAGATCCGCGACCTGGTCGCGACGGCCGGGCGCCACGGCCTCGCCCTCGTCGGCGAACTCGCCCTCGACCACGCCGAGCGCCCGGTGCACTGGAAGCGCACCGGGCTCGACTACACCTTCCTCCGGCTGACCTTCCGCAGGGCCGGCTGAGGCCCCGCCGAGATCGGGCGTCACCGTGACCACCGGGGCCGTGCCACCGGGTTCTGTCGGCGGGGCGTCCGGCACTCGCGCCGATTGACCCGGGACGGGGTCTATCTCCAGTTCACGTCTTCGTGACGAGCTCATGACTTCTTGCAGACCCGATCGAATCTGCTCGAGTCGGTGCCACCGGTGGACGGAGGGGCATACCGTTCGCTGACGCGACCGCCTGCCATCCGTCAACTCACGACGCAGCGACCGGGTGTGTACGAGAGAGAACGCCCTGGGGCTCGGGGCACCACGACGGGGACGAGGAGCCACAACGGAGAGGAAACACCGGATGAGAACCCCGTGGAGACTGGCGAGCATGTCGTTCGCTGCTGCCGCCCTCGTTGCGTCGATCGGAGCCGGCACCGCCGATGCCGTGGACAGCCCCGACCCCACCGGGAACCCCCCCCGACGTGGAGGTCGACGGCAGTCCGCCCGGTCGCGTGAGACTCCTGACCCCGGAGCAGGCGCTGGCCCGGGACACCGAGGAACTGGCCAAGACAGACGGCATCTCGCTCGCCGAGGCGCGCCACCGCATGGCGTTCCAGGAGAGGGTCGACACGTATCTCCAGTCCGTCCCCACGGATGTCATGGAGAACTCGTTCGCCGGGGGTGAGTTCACCTTCTCGTCCACCACCGGCTCCACGGCTGTCATGCACTTCAAGGACGACGTCCCCGCTGCGGCGAAGAGAGGCGCTCCGACCGGCCTCCGGCTCCGCGGAGGCGCGAAGTACTCGCTGAACGAGATGTCGGCCCGACAGAACGCGGCCCACCAGGCGATCGTCGATCTCGGATTCACCGAGGTCACCTCGTCCGCCGACGCGATCACACAGAAGATCACCGTCAATGTGGCGCAGCGACCGGACCGCCCGGGCCTGCGCGGGGAGAAGCTTCGCACCGCGGCTCTCGACTCGCTGGCGCACCCCAGGAGACAGACCACCATGGGCGCCCGCCTCGGGAGCCCGTCCATCGCGAACGAGGCAACACCCGTCTCCATGACCAGGAAGGAACTCGTGCTGAGGGAGCACCCGGCGGGAACCCGACTCTTCCGGCCGACGCATGGCTACGGCGGTGCAGGTGCCCTCGTCGACGGCGTGCAGGCCTGCACCACCGGATTCGTCGTCCGCCGCAACAGCGACGGCGTCGAGGGTGTGACGACAGCCGGACACTGCGAGAGAGTCACGGCCATCGAGGAGAACAACGCGAGTGGCGGCGTCAACCTGACGTTCCCGGCACCGTTCGCCAAGGAACACATCGGAGTCGACGGTGACATAGAATGGCACACCACGACGCACGACGACTTCCCGAGGTTCTGGGCCGACACCGGAACCCTGCGATCGGTGACAGGCCGCAAGAAAGCGAATACCTATTTCGTTGGTGAGTACGTCTGCAAGTACGGACGCGTCGGCGGGTTGTCGTGCGGGCATATCGTGTCGCTGTCCAGATCCGCCACCCTGCCCGGGGAGGGGATAGATCTGTACACCGCGCAGAACATGATCGGGGTGGACTATGACGAGGTCGAGGTCGAGTACGGCGACAGCGGCGGTCCGTGGTTCGTGAACAACACCGCGTACGGAATACTCTCCGGATACACCAACGACGGTAATGGCTGCGTTATCACCTTCTCCAAGATCCAGCTCGTCGAAAAACGGTTCGGAGTGACCGTCGAACGTGCGTGACCGGTGAGGGGGTGACACCCTCCGTCTCGGGTGTCACCCCCTCACCCCGTTGTGCCCGACCCGGGACCTCACAGGGCCACCGCGGCGATGGTGGCGTTGTGGAAGCCGAAGGCGCTGGTCGTGCGGGCGAACTCGCCGTAGGTGTAGAAGCCGAACGTCGGCACGTCGCCCGCCGCGGCCTGGAGCCGGGACGCCTCCTCGTGCTGGCGGTCCCGGAGCATCTCCAGCCGGGCGACGCAACTGAAGGCGAGGACGACGCCGGGCCGGTAGGCGCCGAAGGGCTGGGGGCCGAGGGCGAACCGGTACCGGGTGCCGGGGCGGTCCCCGGTCCCGGACCGGTACCCGGCCACCCCCGAGCCGGTGACGTCACCGCCGGCCAGCGCCCCGCCGACGACCCGCTCGCAGACCCCGAGCAGGTCGTCCTGCCCGCAGCTCATGATCTGGATGGCGCAGAAGGGCGGCAGCGGCGCGAAGGTCCTGATCTCGCCGTCCGGATCGACGAAGACCCCGCGCAGGATCTGGACGCCGTCCCGGTCGACGATGCCGAAGCAGCGGCCGACCTCCCCGAGCCGGACCACCCGCCCCGCCGCGTGCCGACCCCCGACCTCGACGGACACCAGGTCCCCCGGCTCCTCGGCCGCCCTGAGGTGCTCGGCGAAGACCTCCTTCGCCGGTCGCCCGCCGATGGTCCGCACGACCTGGCCGTCGACGTCGGTCACCAACTGCGGCAGGCCGAGCGGCCGCCAGCCGTGACCACGGACCACGGACAGGGGCCGGGCCGACCCGACCCACACGGCGACGGCGGCGTCGGTGAGCACCTGGTCCCCGCAGAACACGTAGGTGTCGCGCATCAGCCGGTCGTCGCTGGCTGTCCCGCCGACGACGGGCACCGCGGTCCCGGTCACCCGGTGGATGCCGTTGAGCAGCTCCTGCAGGTCGTAGCTGATCCCGCAGGACAGCAGCAGCATCCCGGCGAACGGCGACTCCACGGCGCCGACGGCCCGGCGCGCGGCGGTGGCGAGGATCCGCCCGGCGTCGAACGGGTCGCTGCCCACGCCGCGGACCGCGGCGACCCCGAACCGGTACGGCCCGCCGCCCAGGGCGAGCACGGCGACCCCACGATCGGGCGGGGTGAGGGTGCCCCCGTGGAAGTGACCGCTGCTCGACGCCCCGATCAGGGAGGTGCCGCCCCCGACCCGGAAGCTCTCCCGCACCAGGGTGGGCAGGTCGTAGCGCACGCTGGCGTACACGACGAGCAGGTCGGGCCGACCGCCGGGGAACCGGCTCAGAGCGTCGGTCACCGCGGCCCGGCCTGCGGCGGCCGGATCGGCCAGCTCGCTGGTTCCGATCGCGGCCTGCAGCCGGCTCACCATCGGCGCCACCGGAGCCGGATGGTCGGGAGATGCGCGCCCGAACCGGCGCGTGTCCCGGTCATCGCACGATCGTAGTCACGTTGCGTGCTCAGCATCACCCTTATCGTGAAGGAAATGCCCTCTCGGCGCATCCGTCACGGTTGCCGGGATCCACGGCTCCCGGGTGGGGACGCCGGGCGAGCGGCGGGTGGGACGTGGGGTGGGCCGTCGGCGGCACGGCGGGCGGTTGACGAGTCCCCGGCCGGGGCGGAACGGTGGGCGCCGACACGAGGAGGAATCCGACATGCGCACCGTGCGGGCGATGGGGCGGCGCGATCTCCGTCTGGTCGAGGTTCCGGACCCGGTACCGGGGCCGGGCGAGGTCACGGTCGCGGTGCTGGCCAGCGGCATCTGCGGCTCGGACGCCTGGTTCTGGGACGTCGCCGAGCCGACCGACACCGTCGCCGGGCACGAGGTCGCCGGCGTGGTCGTCGCGCTCGGGCCGGGGACCAGCCGGCTGCGCCGGGGTGACAGGGTCGCAGTGAACAACGTCCGCGGCTGCGGGACCTGCACGTCCTGCCTCGAGGGCGACTTCGTGCGGTGCGCCGACGGGATCGTCCACATGGGGCACGGATTCTCCGAGCTGGTCGCCGTCCCGGAGCGCAACTGCCTGCCGCTGGCGGACGGGATCGGGTTCGAGGCCGGGTGCCTGCTGTTCGACACCTGGGGCACCCCGTTCGCCGCGCTGGAGAAGGCCGGGGCGGCCGCGGGGGACACGATCGCGGTGCTCGGCTGCGGCCCGATCGGGCTGGCGGCCGTCTCGCTCGCGACCCTGCGCGGGGCGAGAGCGATCGGGGTCGACCCCCTCGCGGTCCGCAGGGACGCCGCCCGGCGGGCCGGGGCCGTTGCGGCCGTCGACCCCGGGGCGGATGCGGCCGCCCGCCTGCTCGACCTCACCGGCGGCGCCGGGGTCGACGTCGCCCTGGAGTGCTCCGCCCAGGCCGCGGCCTACCACCTCGCCCTCGCCGCGCTGCGGATCGGCGGGACCCTGGTGACCCTCGGCGAGGGGGCCGTGGTCGAGCTGAGGCCGAGCGAGGCGCTGATCCCCCGGCAGCTCCGGATCCTCGGCTCGCTGTACACGAGCATGCCGCAGGGTGCGCGGGTGCAGCAGCTCGTCTCCGGGCGGCACGTCGACGCGCTGGCCTTCACCACGCACCGGTTCTCCCTCGCCGAGCTGCCCTCGACCTTCGGTGCGGTCGTCGAGCACCGCGACGGCGTCCTCAAGGCACTGGTCCTCCCCTGAGGCCCGGTCGCGACGGGGGACCGGGCCTCGGAGGAGGACGCGGGTGACTCGGGGCGTGCCGCGGGTCAGGGCGTGCGGCGGCGCAGGGTCGCCGCGCCGAGGACGACCCCGGCGACGACGAAGCCGAGCACGACGAGCATGTCCAGCAGGACATCGCCGGTGGCATCGGCCTTCGTCGTGATGGTCGTCATCGCGTCGACGGCGTAGGACAGCGGCAGCAGGTCGGAGAACTGCCGGAGCCCCTCCGGCAGCTCGTCCCGGGGCCCGAACAGCCCGCAGAGCAGGAACTGCGGCAGCACGAAGGCCGGCATGAACTGGACCGCCTGGAACTCGGTGACGGCGAAGGCGCTGACGAACAGCCCCAGCGCCGACCCGAGCAGGGCGTCCATGACAGCGACCACCAGCAGCAGCCAGACCGGCCCCCTGACGTCGAGCCCGAGCACGTAGACCGCGAACCCGCAGGCGACGGTGGCCTGGACGGCGGCGACGACGCCGAAGGCGATGGCGTACCCGGCGATGAGGTCGCCCTTGCCGAGTGGCAGGGTCAGCAGCCGTTCCAGGGTCCCGGACTGACGCTCGCGCAGGGTGGCGATGCTGGTGACCAGGAAGATCACGACGAAGGGGAAGATCCCCAGCAGCGGTCCGCCGATCTGGTCGAACAGGTTGCCGCCAGCCATCGTCTTGGTGTCGGCGAAGATCCAGGCACCAAGTCCGAGCAGCACGCAGGGCACGATGAGGAGCAGCGCGATCGTGCGGCGGTCGTGCCGGATCTGGCCCAGCACCCTGGCCGCGGTCGCGAGGGTGAGTCGAGGGCTCATCGGGTGGCCTCCTTCGAGCTCACCGGGTCCGGGACGTGGTCTGCGGGTGTCCCGGCGGACGCCGCGCCGGCTGCCGCTGCGGCGGCGTTCGCCCGGTCGACGAGGGTGAGGAAGGCCTGCTCCGCGTCCTTCGCCCCGGTCGCCCCGAGCACCTCCGCCAGCGTGCCGTCGGCGAGCATAAGCCCGGCCCGCATGAGCAGGATGTGGTCGCAGCGCACCGCCTCGTCCATGACGTGACTGGAGATCAGCAGGGTCACCCCGCCCTCGGCGAGCCGGTGGAAGATGTCCCAGAGGTCACGCCGGAGCACCGGGTCGAGGCCGACCGTCGGCTCGTCGAGCACCAGCACCTCCGGGGTGCCGACCAGGGCCGCGGCGAGGGAGACCCGGGAACGCTGGCCGCCGGAGAGCGTGTCGACCCGGGAGCCGGCGTGGTCGGCGAGCGAGACGAGGTCGACCACCCGGGCGACCTCGTCACCGACGGCCTTGCGCGGGGTGCCCACGACGGCGGCGAAGTAGCGCAGGTTCTCCTCGATCGTGAGGTCGCCGTAGACGCTCGGCGCCTGGGTCAGGTAGCCGACCCGGTGCCGCAGTTCGGGGCCTCCCGCCGGGAGGTCGAGCACCCTGACGTCGCCGGAGGCGATCTTCTGGACGCCGACGACGCAGCGCATGAGCGTGGTCTTCCCGCAGCCGCTCGGCCCGAGCAGACCGACCACCTGCCCGCGGGGGATGTCAAGGGTCAGGCCGGGGATCACGGTCCGCCCGCCCCGGATGACGCGAAGGTCCCGGACGCGGATCGCCGGGACCACACCCTCGTTTTTCACCATGCGATGAAAACTAGTCCCCGGCCCGGCCGAGGGCAAGCATGATCGCGCCATGTCACCCGAGTCACTCCCCGGGACCGGCCCCCGCACCGGGATCGACCCCATCCCCCATGCCGGGATCGGCTCCGGCCCCAGCACCGGCTCCGGCCCCAGCACCGGCTCCGGCCCCAGCACCGGGTCCGGCGCCGGGCAGGGGCCCGGCGAGGTAGCGCTGCACGGTCGGGGCGAGATGCCGGACCAGGTCCTCGACGGTCGCGGAGGCCAGCGGCTCGACCTCCAGGACATAGCGGGCCATGGCCGCGCCGATCAGCTGGGACCCGGTCAGCGCCGCCCGCAGGTCGGGGTCTCCGACCTGCAACGTGCGGGCGGCCGTCGCGAAGACCTGACGGGTCAAGAAGTCCCTGATCATGTTCACCGCCTCGGCGGTGGTGGCAACGGACGAGATCAGGGCGCGGAGCCGGTCCCGGCCGTCCGGGGTGTCCCAGACGGTGAAGAAGAACCGCACCACCCGCTCACCGATGCGGTCGGGCTCGCCACCGGTGAGGTTGAGGATGATCTGCTGCGGGGTCACCGGGATGTCCAGGGCCGCGCTGAACAGGTCGTCCTTGCCGTCGAAGTAGTGGTGGACCAGGCGGGGGTCGACCCCGGCCGCCCTGGCGATCCCGCGCAGCGTCGTCCCGTCGTAGCCGTTGGCCGCGAACTCAGCCCTTGCCGCGGCGACGATGTCCCCGCGCGCGTCCTCCCCTGCCGGACGCCGCCCGCGGGAGCGCGGTCGCTCCCGCGCGGTCATGACCGGTCGCCGTCCCAGATCGATCGGAACGACCGCGCCGGGGACGCGGACAGGGCCTCCGCCCGCGACGAGCCCGACCGCAGGTGCCCGGCTCCGGCCACGGCGTCCTGGGCGGCGACCAGCCCGCCGTCGAGGACGACGACCGGGCCGGGATCGGGGTGCGGATCGGTCGGCGGGGCACTCGGCGCGTCGGGACCTGGCAGCCGGACCGGCCCGGTGAGGGGGTCGACGTCCGGGGTGCCGACAGTCACCGGGACCGGCCCGGTGAGGGGATCGACGTCGGGGGTGCCGACGGCCAGGTGCTGCCGGGCGAAGGCGAGGGACTCGGCGAGGTCCTCCTCGCGCTCGGCCCGCGACCGGCACCGCCTGGTGTTGATCTCGACGACGACCGTCCCGTCGAAGGACCGCTCGGCGAGCAACCCGAGCACCTCCGCGCAGGGCACCGTCCCACGACCGGGCACCAGGTGCTCGTCCTTGGCCGAGCCGAGGCTGTCCCCGAGGTGGACGTGGGCCAGCCGGGGTCCCAGGTCGCGGGCCATCTCCACGGCGTCGACGCCGGCGGTCGCGGTGTGGGAGAGATCGAGGGTGACGTAGTCGTACCCGAACGGCCGGGGGTCCCAGCCGGGCAGGTAGGCCTGCACCGACCTGGCCCCGGCCCGCCAGGGGTACATGTTCTCCACCGCGACGCCCACCTGGAACCTGCGCTCCAGGTCGGCTATCCCCTCGGCGAAGGCCTCCGCGTACTCCCGCTGCCAGCGGAACGGGGGGTGCACGACGACGACCCCGGCCCCCAGCGAGACGGCGGTCCGGCAGGTCCGCTCCAGCTTCGCCCACGGCTCCCGCCCCCACACCCGCTGGGTGACCAGCAGCGTCGGCGCGTGCACCGCGAGCACCGGCACGTCGTAGTGCAGGGACAGCCGGGCCAGAGCGGCGGCGTCCTGGCTGATCGCGTCCGTCCAGACCATGAGCTCGACGCCGTCGTAGCCGAGCCTCGCGGCGATGGCGAAGGCGTCGGCGCAGGTCTCCGGGTAGACCGACGCGGTCGACAGGGCCACCCGCGCCCTCGACCCCGGCCCGCCCCGCCCGCGCGCGCTCGCCGCGGAGTCCGCGGAGTCCTCGGCGCGCACGTGGCTGGACATGGATGACAGGCTAGCCGCGCCGGGCACGGGCGGCGTGGAGGAGGCGCGGTGGCGGACGGGGTGATCCCAAGCCCGAACATCTGGAACGCCCCGGCCGTGTACGAACTGGAGAACCGGGGGGTCGACCCGGACGGGGTGATCGAGACGGCCATGCGGGCCGTGCGGTCGCCGGACGGCGCCTGCGTGCTCGACATCGGCTGCGGGAGCGGGTTCCACCTGCCCCGGTTCGCGGCGACGGCGGCCCGGGTCATCGGCGTGGAGCCGCATCCGCCGCTACGCGAGCTCGCCGGGCGCAGGGTCCGCGGTCTGACGAACGTCGAGGTCAGGGCGGGGACGGCGCAGGCGCTGCCGGTCGCGGACGCGAGCGTCGACGTCACGCACGCCCGGTGGGCGTACTTCTTCGGGCCGGGCTGCGAGCCGGGCCTGCGCGAGCTGTCCCGGGTGGTCCGCCGGGGCGGGGCGGCCTTCGTCGTCGACAACGACGCGACCCGGTCGACGTTCGGCGCCTGGTTCCGCCGCGCGCTGCCCGACTACGACCCGGCCGCCGTGGAACGGTTCTGGGCCAGGAACGGCTGGTCCCGGATGTCCCTCGACATCCGGTGGGAGCAGCCCACCAGGACCGACTTCGAGCGCGTCGTCCGGATCGAGTTCACGGCGGAACAGGCCGACCGCATCCTCGCCGAGCACGCCGGGACAGCGGTGGACTACGCGGTCAACCTGTTCTGGCGGACCTTCTGACCTCCCGTGCTCAGGTGCCCTCGAGAGGTGCAGGGTCTCCGGTGGTGGGAGCCCCCGCAAACCCTGCACCTCGCCCTGGTCCCGATGGCGAGAGGTTCCGTGGCGTGCTGGGCACTGCTCCGTACTCTGGAGCAGTGCCCAGTCACGAGGAGACCCTCCCCCTGAGCCGACCCACCGCCCCCGGGGACACCGGCTTCCGAGCCTTCGTCCCCGAGCGGCGGTTCCACCCCACGGTCGCCTTCTCCCCCGACGGCACCCTGATCGCCTACTCCACCAACGTGTCGGGGCAGTTCAACCTCTGGGTCACCGACCTGGCCGGGCAGGCCCGGCAGCTCACCGACTACACCGAGAACGCCGTCCGCGACGTCGCGTTCTCCCCCGACGGCACGACGCTGGTCTTCGCCGCCGACCACCACGGCAACGAGCAGCACCAGCTCTACCTCGTCCCGGTCGGCGGCGGGGCCCCCGAACGGCTCACCGACACCCCGGACCGCCAGTTCGACCTCGCCGCGGCCCCGTTCTCCCCCGACGGACGGTTCCTCGTCCACACCGGCAACGACCGTGACGAGCGGTGCAAGGACGTGATCCTGCGCGACCTGCGCACCGGCGGGTCCTCCCGGATCGAGACCACGCCCGGCCTGTGGCACGCCTGCTCGGTCTCCCCGGACGGGCGGTGGCTGCTGGTCCTCCGGGCGAACGGCAACACCGACACCGACCTGCACCTGGTCGACCTGCACCGCCCCGATCCCGTCCTCACCCCGGTCACCGCGCACGAGGGCGAGATCAGCCACCGGTCGGGACCGTGGACCGCCGACTCCTCCGGCTTCCACCTGCGCTCCGACGAGGGCGGCGAGTTCCACGCACTGCGTCTCCGCTCCCTGACCGGCGAGACGACCACCGTCGACGCGCCGGGCTGGGACGTCGAGGGCGTCGTCGGCTCCCGGGACGCCTCCACCCTCGCCTGGCTGGTCAACGAGGGCGGGGTCTCCCGGCTGAGGGTGCGCCGGGACGGCGTCGACGTCCCGGTTCCCGACCTGCCCGCTGGGAGGGTGCTGGCGCTCGACCTGTCCGCCGACGGGACGAGGGCCGCCGTGCTGGTGTGCACCGCGACCCGGCCGACCGACCTGGTGATCGTCGACGTCGAGGCTGGGACGGCGACCTACCTCACCGACAGCCGTCCCCCCGCGCTGCTGTCCACGCCGGTGGTGCGCCCCGAGCCGATCACCTACCGGACCCACGACGGTCTCGCCGTCCCGGCCTGGCTGTACCGACCGGCGGGTGAGGGGCCGTTCCCGTTCCTGCTGTCGGTGCACGGAGGACCGGAGACGCAGGAGCGGCCCGACTACCCCTACTCGGGGCTCTACCAGTACCTGCTCTCCCGGGGGATCGGCGTGCTGGCGCCCAACGTCCGGGGATCCACCGGGTACGGCAAGGGCTACCAGCGCCGGATCCACCGGGACTGGGGCGGCGCGGAGCTGGGCGACCTCGAACACGCCGTGCTCCACCTGCACGACAGCGGCGTCGCGGACCCCGCGCGGATCGCCGTCTTCGGCGCCTCCTTCGGCGGGTTCGCCGCCCTGTCCTGCCTGTCCCGGCTGCCCGGGTACTGGGCCGCCGGGGTGTCGGTGGTGGGGCCGTCGAACCTGGTGACCCTGGCCCGCTCGGTCCCGCCCACCTGGCGCTCGCTGATGGCCTCCTGGATCGGCGATCCGGACACCGAGGCCGAGTTCCTGCTGGAGCGCTCGCCGATCACCTACGCGGACCGGATCGTCGCCCCGCTGATGGTGGTCCAGGGCGCGAACGATCCCCGGGTCGCCAGGGCGGAGAGCGACCAGATCGTCGAGGCGCTGCGCGGGCGGGGTGTCGAGGTCCGCTACGACGTGTACCCGGACGAGGGGCACGGCTTCACCGACCGGGCCAACGAGATCCGTGCCCTGAACGACGTCGCCGACTTCCTGGTGGAGCACCTGCTGCGGGCGTGACGGGCACCACCCTCGGTGAACCGGCACCCCTGATGGTCGCAGCCGTCCGGGGAACCCCCCTGATCAGCCCTTTCGGCGATGTTCCGGTACGGCCATCCTGGGAGGCCCCACGACAGCACCGGAAGGACCGGCGCCCGAGGACCGGCGCCCGAGGTCGGCACGGAGGATCGAGGTCGCCATGGGCAGCAGGACGCGTCGCATCCCGGGCCGCGGGATCGCCGTCGGCCTGCTGTGCCTCGCGACGGCCGCGTGCTCCGCGGACGGCGGGCCCGGCGCGGGTGACCTGACCGCCCCCGCGGCGTCCACCGCGGCGTCCCCCGCCCTCGGCGAGGCGACCGGGACGGCGACCGGCTCCACGACCCGGACGGCCACCAGGAGCACCGCGCCGGCCGCGGCGTCCTCGGCGCGGCTCGGCCGCAACGGCTCCCTCGGCGGGCGGCGCCCGTTCCCGGCGACCAACCCGTGGAACACCCGGGTCGACTCCGCTCCGGTCGACCCGAACTCCGCGAAGCTGATCACCTCCATCGGCCGGACCGGCCGTCTCCACCCGGACTTCGGGGCCGACTGGAACGGCGGACCGTTCGGCATCCCCTACGTCGTGGTGAGCGGCCGCCAGAAGAAGGTGCCGGTGTCCTTCGACTACGCCGACGAGAGCGACAGGGGGCCGTACCCGATCCCGGCGAAGGCGCCCGTCGAGCCCGGGTCGGACCGGCACGTCCTGGTCCTCGACCGGGACTCCTGGACGCTGTACGAGCTGTGGAACGCCCGGCGGGTCGACGGCGGTGCCCGGTGGCGCGCCGGGTCGGGGGCCGTCTTCGACCTGTCCACCAACCGGCTCCGCCCGGCGGGCTGGACCAGCGCGGACGCCGCGGGGCTGCCGATCCTGCCCGGGCTCGTGCGCTACGACGAGGTCGCCGCGGGGGAGATCCGGCACGCGCTGCGGTTCACCGTCAGCGAGACCCGCCGGGCCTACGTCACGCCGGCCCGGCACGCCGCCAGCGACGCCACCGATCCGAACCTGCCGCCGATGGGGATGCGGGTGCGGCTGAAGGCGAGCTACGACATCTCGTCCTACCCGCGCAGCGCCCGGGTCGTCCTCACCGCGCTGAAGCGGTACGGGATGATCGTCGCCGACAACGGCAGCGACTGGTACCTCTCCGGGACGGCGGACGCACGCTGGAACGACGACGCCATGAACACCCTGAAGCGGGTGCCGGGCAGCGCCTTCGAGGTGGTCCGGATGGGCAGGGTCACCACGGGCTGACGCTCCACGACGACGACGGCGCCCTCGGCCGGCTGCTGTCCTCGCCGGCATCCGGTCTCGCTGTCCTCGCCCTCGGCCGGTCGCTGCCTCGCCCTCGGCTGCTGTCGGTACCACCGCCTAGGGTCACCTGACGTGACCACCTCCTCGCGTCCCCCCACCGCTCCCCGCCCTCCGGCGGGCACCAGAGCGTCCGGCTCCGGGCGCAAGGGGTCGCGGGCCGACCGGCCCGCGTTCCGCTGCGCCGAGTGCGGCTGGACGACGCCGCGCTGGGTGGGTCGCTGCGGGGAGTGCCAGGCCTGGGGCACGGTCGAGGAGGTGGGCGACCGGCCGGTCGGGCTGACCGTCGCCCGCACGGTGCCCTCCCCCGCCGTCCCGATCGCCGACGTGACCGCCGAGGCCGCCGCCACCTGGCCGAGCGGCGTCTCCGAGCTCGACCGGGTGCTGGGCGGCGGGCTGGTCGGCGGGGCCGTCGTCCTGCTCGCCGGGGAGCCGGGGGCGGGAAAGTCGACGCTGCTGCTCGACGTCGCCTCCCGGGCGGCGCAGCAGGGGCGGACGGTCCTCTACGTCACCGGGGAGGAGTCCGCGGCCCAGGTGCGGCTGCGGGCGGAGCGGATCGGGGCGCTGCGGCCACGGCTGCTGCTCGCCGCGGAGACCGACCTGGCGACCGTCCTCGGTCACGTCGAGCAGACCCTGCCGGACCTGCTCGTCGTCGACTCGGTGCAGACGGTGGCCAGCGACGCGGTCGACGGCGCGCCCGGCAACGTCAGCCAGGTGCGCGAGGTCGCGGGCTCACTGATCCGGGTGGCCAAGGCGCGGGGCATGACGACGGTCTTGGTCGGGCACGTCACCAAGGACGGCGGGATCGCCGGGCCGCGGGTGCTGGAGCACCTGGTGGACGTGGTGTGCCACTTCGAGGGCGACCGGCACTCGCGGCTGCGGCTGCTGCGGGCGGTGAAGAACCGGTACGGGCCGACGGACGAGGTGGGCTGCTTCGACCTGACCGACACCGGGATCACCGGCCTCGCCGACCCCAGCGGGCTGTTCCTGTCCCGGCACGCCGAGCCGGTCCCGGGGACCTGCGTGACGGTCACCCTGGAGGGCAGGCGGCCGCTGCTCACCGAGATCCAGGCGCTCGTCGCGCCGAGCGCGCTGGCCCAGCCGCGGCGGGCCACCTCGGGGCTGGAGTCGGCCCGGGTGGCGATGGTGCTGGCGGTGCTGGAGCGCCGGGCGCGGATGCGGCTGAGCGACCGGGACGTCTACACGGCGACCGTCGGCGGGGTGCGGGTCGGCGAGCCGTCGGCGGATCTCGCGGTCGCCCTGGCGGTGGCCAGCAGCGCCTACGACCGGCCGCTGCTGCCCGGGGCGGTGGCCGTGGGCGAGATCGGCCTCGCGGGTGAGGTCCGTCACGTGACCGGGGTGGGCAGGCGGCTGGCCGAGGCCGCCCGGCTGGGGTTCACCACCGCGGTGGTTCCCACCGGGGCAAGTGTGCCCGTCCCGGAGGGGATGCGGGTGATCCAGGTCGCGGACCTGCGGACAGCGCTGTCCCGGGCGACCACCCCACCGGAGTGAGGGCGACCCGCACAGGTGCCGGTGCCCCGGCGCCGGAGTGGGGGCCTGGCCCCGCCGGAGCGGTGAACTCGCCCCGCCGGAGTGAGATCTCGGCACCTGCCCGGCCACGTTTCCCCGTTACGGGTACGGGTATCTTCGCGATCCGCTCGACGGAACCCCGGTCCGGCAGGGGATGATGGGACATGCGTTGTGCTCACGGCGGGACAGGCGACCGCGGATCGCGCCATGCGACGCGTTCGTCGCACACCGCGCGTGACTTCCCGACCCGATCAGTAGACTTGCGGTGATCTGCTGTGACGGCAGCGTCCTTTGGACGGCGCAACTCGCCGCGGATCATGATCGATGTCCGCCGAGCGGGGGGTCAACCCGTGGCCACAGAGCGCTCCGCAGAGGAGATGCTGCGAGCCACCCTTGCCGCTGTCGCGCCCGGCACCGAGCTGCGTGACGGCCTGGAACGCATCCTGAGGGGACGCACGGGGGCGCTCATCGTCCTCGGCTACGACAAGCCCGTCGAGGAGATCTGCACCGGGGGGTTCCCGCTCGACATCGAGTTCTCCGCCACCCGGTTGCGCGAGCTGGCCAAGATGGACGGCGCCATCGTCATGGACCGGGAGATCAGCCGGATCGTGCGGGCCGCCGTCCAGCTCGTCCCGGACCCCTCGATCGAGACCAGCGAGTCCGGCACCCGGCACCGCACCGCGGAGCGGGTGGCCAAGCAGACCGGGCACCCGGTGGTGTCGGTCAGCCAGTCCATGCACATCGTCGCGCTGTACGTCGCGGGGCGCCGGTACGTGCTGGAGGGCTCGGACGCCATCCTCGCCAAGGCGAACCAGGCGCTGGCCACCCTGGAGCGGTACAAGGCCCGGCTGGACGAGGTCACCGGCACCCTCTCCGCACTGGAGATCGAGGACCTGGTGACGGTCCGGGACGTGTCGATCGTCGTGCAGCGGCTGGAGATGGTGCGCCGCATCTCGGAGGAGATCGCGCACTACGTCGTCGAGCTGGGCACCGACGGCCGGCTGCTGGCCCTGCAGCTCGACGAGCTCATCGGCGGCGTCAGCCACGACCGCGAGCTGGTGATCCGCGACTACCTCGACGCGGCGCGGCGCGAGCGGAGCATGGTCGACGTGCTCACCGACCTCGCCGACGTCCCGGCGACGGAACTGGTGGACCTCACCGCGATGGCCAGGGTGCTCGGTTTCACCATCACCAACGACTCCCTGGACGGCGCGGTCAGCCCCAAGGGCTACCGGCTGCTCAACAAGGTCCCCCGGCTGCCCGGCGCCATCATCGAGCGACTGGTGGACCACTTCGGCGATCTGCAGAAGCTGCTGGCGGCCAACCTCGACGACCTGATGACCGTCGAGGGCGTCGGCGAGCAACGCGCCCGTGCCGTCCGCGAGGGCCTCTCCCGCCTCGCCGAGTCCAGCATTCTCGAACGCTACGTCTGACGGGCTCGCCTCCCGGGACTCCCGTCCGCCGGACCGCCCCGCCGGTCAGCGCACCGTCCGCTGACGGAGTTCCATCGCTTTCGCCGCCCGGCGACGGTCCGGGGACGCGACGTCGACGGGGGCACCGGCGCCACGACCCGCCCTGGACCGCCAACCGCGGATCCGGTCCGCCACCTCCGTCAACCGTCCGTCGCCCGGAGGGACGTCGATGAAGAACAACGACTCATCCGGCGACGGGTCGTCGCCGCCCCACCGGACGACGCCCTCGAGCTCCGCAAGGACGTCCCTGACCACGGCCAGTTCCAGGGGGCGCAGGTTGCCCGACGTCCCGACCGGGCAGTGCCCGGGGCGGATGCGCACCGCGGTCCCGGATGCGAGGGCCGACTCCGGCAGCCGGCCGTCGACCTTCCCCGGGGGGCGCCATCCGACGACCTCGCCTTGACGCAGCTCGTCGACCTCGTAGTGGAACCGGCGGATCAGGTGGACGAGGACGACCTCGACCTCGCCGACCCGGACCTGCACGCCGTCCAGGCGGGTCCCGGTCACCGGGCGGGTGTAGATGCTGCCGTGGTCGTCGGCGACCTTCTCCAGCTCCCAACCGTTCGTCGACGTCCGGCCGGTCAGGGTTTTGGCGTGCCGTTCGCGCAGCCGCCGCACCTCGGGCGGCTCGGCCCGCCGTCCGGGCCAGGGTGGCGGGGTCGGGACGGCGTGTGCCGGCCCGGCGAGCAGTCCCGGCGCCGAGGCCGCAGCCCCGACGACGGCGACACGGGTGAGGAAGTGCCTGCGGGACAACGGCCGGCGCGGCTGACGCTGGGAGTTCATGGGACGTCCTCTCCGGTGAGGGGGCTGGGGACGGCGGGGCAGCGGACTGGGTGAGGTGCCGTCAGGCGTGCCGGGAGATGCCGTTGTACTTCTCGAAGATGTGGTAGAGGGCCATCCGTCGGCCGGCGTGCAACTCCGCCACGTCGTTCCATCCCTGGTACCGGCGCAGGATCTGGAAGACCTCCGACTCGGTGTAGTCCAGCGCCATGGGCCTCATGTCGGTCTCCCCGTCGGGCGAGTTGGAGCCCCCGGGTTTGCCGTCCGCGCCCCACAGGTGAATCAGTGCGACGGTCTGCAGGGCGAACTCCTCGTCCTGGACCTGTTTCCACATGTCGTAGAGGTCGCTGTCGTTGTCGGGGTCGAAGGTGCGGATCGGTCCGGTGACGTAGCCACGCTGGATGCAGTGGTTCCAGGCCCGGATCGCGGCGTTACCGGTGATCTGGGCGATCCCGGTCGACGGGTCACGTACTCCGCCCGCTTCGCACACGTCGCCGAGACCGCCGGCGTGGCACAGCTCGACCAGGGCGTCCTTCCCCTCGTCCTCGATCCCGATGTGCCGCATCTCCCAGTAGACCGTGGTCTGGATCAGCGCCTTGCGCATGTCGTACCTGCGCGACAGGTTCGTGATGAGCTCGTCGTGCTCGACGACGGCGGTGTTGAAGCAGCCCAGGTGCGTGTACCTGAGCAGCCCCCCGTCGTTCGGGAACCCGATCGACTCCATGTACTTGCCGATGTCGAGGCGCAGGGCGTCGACGAAGCCGCAGTCGAGCCGGGTGTCGGGGACGAGCCGGCGGGGCGGGTCGAAGGTGTTCTGTCCCCGGTCGCGTCCGGAGGCGATGCAGTTGTCGATCTCGATGGCGCCGTCCCCTGATCCGACCGTGCGGGTGACGAACTGGTCGTAGGCCCAGTCCTGCGGGAGCGGGTATCCCAGGTTCCCGGAGTACCCGGAGCAGAGGTCGGCCACGAAGCTCGCCGTCGAGTGCCCGGCCGCCGCGATGCGGGAGCAGACGTTGCGCGGCCCGTAGACGCCGACCAGGTAGGGATCGCCTGCGTCGGCCATCGAGTCCTCGATCCCCTTGAAGTGCGGGAGGACGTTCGAGGTGACCTCGCCGTCGAGGGCGTCGAAGTCCACCGCGAAGAAGATCCGGGTCCCGTTCCGGAACCCGTGGTCCTTCGCGGCGTTCATCGCCGCGTACCCGGCGGCCCTGCCCAGCGCGTAGGAGAAGCAGGACGCGTCGTTGCTGACGGTCTGGTAGATGGGGAAGCAGCGCAGCCCCTGCTCGGCGATGACGGCCAGTTCGCCCGGCTGGATCATCTTCTCCGGGAGCCTGATCGGGTTGACGCAGGTGAGGTACCGGCCCACCACGGAGATCCCCTCGGCCTTCAGGGCGGCGGCCCTGGCCGGGGTGATCCGGGTGATCCCGTCGCAGGCCGTGCCCTTCCTGGTCTGGTCCCCGTAGGAGACCAGCAGCGACGCCCAGGTCGCGAAGTCCCCGGTGCCGTTGACGGGCAGGCCGACGAAGGACTGGAACGCGCGGACCTCCTCGGCGAGCCGGGACCCGAACGACCGGGTGAAGGCCACCGGCTGCCCGTTGAGGACCATCGCCCCAGAGAACAGGTTCACCCACGTGCCCAGCGATCCGGAGGAGACGGTCCTGGCCTTCAGCCCGGTCCTGGTCGCCGGGCCGAACACCCCGTTCGCCACCCCGTCGACCATCCCGAGCTCGTACTGGATCGCCAGGAGCAGGGACTTGGCCACATCGCGGGAGTGACGGCCGTCGCACGGGATGACGAAGAAGTCCCTGCGGTCCAGGTAGCGGCCGTTCAGCCACTGCTGGACGGCGCGGACGGCCTCGGTCCCCGAGCCGACGGTGACGTAGGCGTCCATGGTCAACAGGCCCTTGAACACCTTCGGGGTCAGGCCGCCGCCCGGATCGGTGTCCACCACTCCCATGTCGGTCTTCAGATCGAGAACCCCGGCCTCAACCCCCGAGCCGTAGACCCCCTCGAAATGCCCGATGACCGTCCCGCCCACGTCTGCCTCCGCGACGAAGACCCCGCCGCGGTAGCCCTTGCAGTAGAGGGCTGCCTGGATGATGCGGCAGAAGTCCTCGGAGGGGACCGTGCTCCGGTTCAGCACCGGGTACCTCGATGTGAGGGTGGACAGCGTCGTCGGACCGAAGTTGTCGGAGAGCGCCGTGATCCCCAGCTCCCACTGCAGTGCCCGGGTGAGGGCGTGCATGACGCTCCACCCGGTGCGCCCGTTCTCCTCGACGGTCATACCGATCCGGTCTCCGTAGACGGAGTTCACGAACCGCTGCGCCTGTCTCACCATGGGGTCGCCCACGGGAATCCTTTCTACGAACGGGGTGCACCCCGCTGAGGTGCACCCCGTTGCGGTGTGCCGACGTGCGGAGCCTGGCCTCAGATCGAGAACGACGACGTGCGCCAGATACTGGTCACACAGCATCTGGGATTCAGCATCCCGCGGACCTGGAGGGTGTTGGACGCGGTTCCCCCCACCATCTTCGTCCACCCCGAGGTGCTGATATCGGCTCTCACCGACGAGGCGATGATCCAGTACGCACTCCGGTACGGGGGCTTGACCAGCTTCTCGATGGCAATCTCGTCAGGCCCCGTCCCCCGATTCTGGAGGGTGTACCTGACCCACGCGGCATCGCAGATCGAGGAGTAGCGGAGTTCGAACCTCACGCCGTTGGCCGTGCGGTCATCGAGATTCTTGACTTTGGCGTCGCATCCGGTGGCATGCGGGTCGAGAAGGTTGCACGAGGCCCCGGAGCAGGTCGCTGCCTGCGCGGGAAGGGCCACACCCGGGCCGGCGACCGCGGCGGCGATGGCGAATGCCGCAGCGACCGCGACGAGACGGGATCTGGACATGGATCGAGACGTCCTCTCATCGGTGGACGGCCGCCTGTCGGAACCCCTGCGGCCGTGCACCAGTCAAGGCGGACGGTCTGGTGAGGACTTGGCAGAAACCTTGCAGCCACCCGGCCTGTTGTCAGGAGCGCTGCGACCGGTCAGGACAGCGACCGGCAGGTGACGAGCCCTGCCACGGCCCGTTCCTCCTCGGCACGGTCCCCGATGCTCCTGGCGAGGTCGAGGGCTCTGGTGAACAGGTCGACGGCCTCGGCGACGACCGCTCCCCTGCCGACGGCCTGGGCACCGCCGACGGCCGGAACACCGCCTGCCCGTTCGACCAACAGCTCCCCGAGGTCGTTCGAGGCCGTTGCCAGCACCTCCCGGTGACCGGTGCGTTCCGCGAGGTCCATGGCCCCGCGCAGTCCCGTGGCGGCCAGCTCGTACTGTCCTCCCCGCCGACGGGCACCGGCGAGGAGGACGGAGGCCTTCAGCCGGGCGAGCACGTCCCCGCCGCCGGAGGAGAGGGCCAGCACCGAGGTGAGCTGATCGACGGCGTCGCCGACCCGACCGGCGGCCATGAGGACGCTCCCGAGGCTCGTCCTGGCCGACACCTCCAGCTCGGTGTTGGCCAGGTCGAGGGCGAGGTCGAGCGCCTGCCGGTAGCAGGTCTCCGCCGCCGTGACGTCCCCGGCCGTCTGGTGGACCCGGCCCAGGCTGTTGAGCACCTTCCCCTCGTGGGTGCGGTGTCCCGCCCCGCGGACCAGGTCGAGCGCCTCCCGGTGGTGGGCCACCGCCGAGGCGTACTCACCGCGGCGCATCTGGACCATACCGAGGCTGCCGAGCAGGATGCCGAGCGAGCTGGGGTTGCCGACCTCCCGGCACAGGTCGATGGCCTCGCGGAGATGGGCGTACGACCGGTCGAGGTCCCCGATGCGCTCGTAGATGTGCCCAATGTTGTTGAGCGCGACCACCTCGCCGTCCCGGGAGCCCGCGGCCCGGTTCAGGTCCAGGGACCGCCGCAACGACGCGATCCCCTCCTCCGGGTGCCCGGTCAGCGCCTGGAGGGTGCCGAGGTTGCCCGCCGCCCTCGCCCGCGACCACGGGTCGGCCGCCTCGGCCCCCAGGTCCTCCGCCCGGCGGAGGCAGTCCTCCGCGGTGTCGTAGTGCCCGTACTGCTGGTGGATCAGGGCGAGGTCGACGAGGCCGTGCGCCTGGGCCGGCAGGTGCCCGAGGTCGCCCGCCGCCCGCACCCCCAGGTCGTACAGCTTCAGCGCGTCGGCCAGGTGACCGCCGCCTTCGAGATAGCGGGACATCGCCATCACCAGCCGGACGACGTGCACCGCCCGGCCGCGCCGGGAGGCGAGTCCGACGAGACCGACGGACGCGGGCAGCCCGGCGTCGAACCAGGCGAGCGCCTCGTCGCGGTTCTCCGGGTGCCACGGCGACGAGGGCTGATCGGCCCTGCCGGGGGCGGGGGGCTGCGGGGACGCCTGCGGACCGGACGGCGTCGCCAGGTCGAGTCCGGGCAGCCGCCGGAGCTGTCCCGAGCCGTGCAGGACCGCAGCGGCGGCGTCGGCCATGGCGACGGAGACGTCCAGGAGCCGGTCGAGTGCCGCGTCGCGTTCCTGCCCGGACTCCTGGAGGACGACGAGCTCCCCGGCGTAGGCCCGGAGCAGATCGTGCATGCCGAACCGCCCGGAGCCCGTCGGCTGGACGAGATGCGCCTCGGTGAGCGCGCGGAGCGCCTGGTCCGCCCGGGTGGGGTGGACCCCGGCGAGGGCCGCCGCGCCGTGCACGTCGAGGTCGGGGCCGGGGTGCAGGCCGAGCAGCCGGAACATGCGCGCGACGTGGGGTGCGAGGTTCCGGTAGGACCAGGAGAGGACGGCGCGGACCGCGGTCCGGTCCTCGACGTACCGGCCCAGCACGTTCAGGCGGTCGTGCTCGTCGCGCAGTTCCGCCACCAGGTCGGCGAGGCTCCGGTCCTCGCGTGCCCGCGCGAGCTCCGCCGCGACGCGGAGCGCCAGCGGGAGGCGGGCGCAGTGGACGGCGAGGGCGTCGGCCTGGGCAGGGTCCTCGTCGACCCGGCGGCCGAGCAGGGAACGCAGCAGGACCATGGACTCGGCGGCGGACATGAGCCGGAGGTTCACCCGGTCCGCGCCCTCCCGCACCACCAGCCCGGTCAGCGTCTCCCGGCTGGTGACCAGCACCGTGGACGGCCCGCTGCCCGGCAGCAGCGGCCTGACCTGCTCCTCCGACGACGCGTTGTCCAGCACCACCAGCATCCGACGGCGGGCGATCTCGGTGCGGTAGCGGGCCGCCCGGTCGGCCGCGCCGGAGGGGATGTCCTGGTGACGGATCCCCATCGCCCTGAGGAACCCCTCGAGGACCTCGCCGGGGTCGACGGGGTGGGCGGGGTCGAACCCCCGCAGGTCGACGAAGAGCTGTCCGTCGGGGAACTCCCCGGCCCCGGCGGCTCGATGGGCCCAGTGGACGACCAGGGCCGTCTTGCCGACCCCCGCCGTCCCGGTGACGACGCACAGCACGGCGCCCCCGTCGCCGTGGCCGGGGAGCAGGTCGTCGAGGAGTGCGAGTTCCGCCGTCCGACCGCTGAAGACCCTCGGGCCGATGGGGAGCTGGGCGGGAACCGCCCCGCCCGGGCGCTCCCCCGGCCGCGTCGTCTTCGGCCGGACGGGTTCGCGCACGGCCTCCGAGGTCATCCGGAGCAGGGATCCGTGGAGCTCGCGCAGCCGGGCACCGGGGTCGACGCCCAGGTCCTCGGCCAGCCGGACACGGGTCTCCTCGAAGCAGTTCAGCGCCTCAGGTACCCGGCCGGTCGCCGCGAGGGCGCGCATCAGAGCGCCGGTGAGCGGTTCGACCAGGGGATGGGCCCGACGCAGGGCGGTGAGCCGGGTGACCACCTCGGCGGCGTGCCCGAGGTCGACGGCGAGGTCGGCCCAGGCGATGCAGGCGTCCAGGTGCTCCTGGACGAGCGTCCGGCGCAGGTCGGCGGCCCAGCGCCCGGGCAGACCGGCGAGGGGGACGCCGTCGCACATGGCGATCGCCCCGTCGAGGACCTGGTACCTGGCCCGCACGTCCCCGGCCCCGCGCGCCGCCACCACGAGCCGCCGGAACTCGTGGACGTCGACGGCGGACCGGTCGAGGGTCACCACGTACCCGCCCGTCCGGCGGGCGACGGTCACCGGACCGGACCCGGGGCCGGGTCGGGGGACCCCGCGCAGCAGTCCGCGCAGCCGGGACACGTGGCTGTACAGGATCTCCGGGACGTCGCCGGGCGGCTCGTCGCCCCAGACCGCCTCGGCGAGCCTGCGGTCGGAGACCACCGTCCCGGCGTCCATCAGCAGCGAGGCCAGCAGGATCTGGGGTTTCGGTCCGCAGGGCGGCGGATCCGGCGTACCGGCGATCCGCAGCTCACCCAGCAGCCTGAACCGGTCCACGTTCCTCCCACGCACCGTCGACCGCACCGAGACCAGACGTGATGCGATCGCCCGGGCCTGAGCCGTCGGGACGAACGGGGCATGACGGTACGACTCCAGCAGTGTGCCCGAGGGACCGGGACCGTCGACACCCGGGTGGATCCCGCCGTCCCGCGGCGACGACGTCGGCAGCGGCCGTCATCATGGGTGGTTGATGCCTCATCATCCGCTGCACGAGCCCGTGCTCGCCTGGTACGCCGCCGACGCCCGCGACCTCCCGTGGCGTCGCCCCGGACGGACCCCGTGGGGGGTGCTGGTCAGCGAGGTGATGCTGCAGCAGACGCCGGTGTCCCGGGTGCTGCCCGCCTGGACGGCGTGGACGGCACGCTGGCCCGACCCGGCGGCACTGGCAGCCGAGCCCGCGGCCGAGGCGATCCGGATGTGGGACCGGCTGGGGTACCCGCGTCGGGCGCTGCGCCTGCACGAGGCCGCCGGGGTCATGGTCGACCGGCACGGCGGGGAGGTCCCGCGCGACCACGCCGACCTGCTGGCCCTGCCGGGGGTCGGCGCCTACACCGCCGCGGCCGTCGCGTCGTTCGCGTTCGGGCAACGGCATCCCGTGGTGGACACCAACGTCCGCCGACTGCTCGCCCGCGCCGTCACCGGCGAGGCCCAGGCCGCGCCGTCCCTGACCGCGGCCGAGACCCGGCTCGCCGGGGAACTGGTCCCCGACGCCCCGGGGACCGCGGCCCGCTGGGCCGTCGCCGCCATGGAGCTCGGCGCCCTCGTCTGCACGGCGCGCTCGCCCCGGTGCGGCGGCTGCCCGGTGCGGGACCTGTGCCGGTGGCGACGGCTCGGCGCTCCGGAGGCCACCGGACCGCGGCGACGGGCACAGGGTTATGCCGGGACGGACCGCTACGTCCGCGGCCTGCTGCTCGCCGCGCTGCGGTCGGCCACCGCCCCGCTGACCGCCGCCGCACTCGTCGATCTGGTCCCGGACGCCGTCCTCCGCGACCCTCTGCAACGGGACCGGGCCCTGGACGGGCTGGTGGCCGACGGGCTCGTGGACCCGCTGCCCCGGAACCGGTTCCAGCTTCCGGGGCTCAGCGCGCCGACGGTTTCCGTGCCGGAGAACCCGGTTCCGAAGGTTCCCGCACCGACCCCGGTTGACTCGACCGTCGCCGGGGAATCCTCGTGGAAACGGTAGCCGCCCGAGGGTCCGCTCCGACCGGCGCGACCGCGGCCTCGTGGGTCGGCACCTGCCCGTCGCCGGAACCCGCCGGTGACGAGCCCCGGAGGAGGTGCTGATCGTGCCACCACACTGCGACTCCCTGGACGGCCCGGTCGTCATGGCCGCCGTCCGCGCACTGGACGCGGGCGAGGTGAACCTCGTCCTCCCCTACGTGCCCCTCGACGGCGAGGACGAGGTCCGGGACGCCTTCGCCCGGGTGTGTGCCGCGCGAACCGTCCCCGAGGTCCGCGACCTCGCCGACCAGTACTTCTTCGAGACCGTCGTCCGGATCCACCGGGCGGGTGAGGGCGCGCCGTACACCGGCCTGAGACCGGCAGGCCTCGGCGAGGGTCCGGTGATCCCGGTGGCGAGACGAGCCGTGACCGGCGGGTCGGCCGAGGAGCTGGTCACGGTGCTCTCCGACCTGCTCCGAGAGGAGGTCGCCCGCCGGTTCCAGCGGGTCATGGAGCTCCGGCAGCACGCCGACGGCCCGGTTCCCCTGGCGAGGGAGTACGTCGAGGCCGTGCTCGGGCTGCAGGTGTGGTCCCACCAGCTCCACCTCGCCATGGCCGCCGATCCGCACGGCGACCACGGCCACGCGCCGCTCCAGTGAGGCCCCGGAGCGACACCGACGCACCGCTCCGGTGACGCCCCCACCACGCACCTACCCGCGGAGGGCGACCCCGCCCGCCGGCACGACCCCGGCGATCCGGTGGACCGCCTCGCGCAGGCGGTCCGGCGGGTGGGCGGCGTAGCCGAGCACGAGCCCCGGCGGCCCGGGAGCCAGGCGGTGCCAGGACAGGGGATGGACCCGCACGCCCACCTCGCGGACCCGGGCGGCCAGCGCGCCGTCGTCCACGCCCTCACCGAGCCAGGGCAGCAGGAGGAGCAGGTGCAGCCCGGCGGCCACGCCCTCGACGCGTGCCCGGGGCAGGTGCTCGCGCAGGGCTGCCAGCACGGCGTCCCTGCGGAGGCGGTGCCGTGAGCGCACCAGGCGGAGGTGGCGGTCGAGGGCACCGGTCGCGATGAGGTGGGCGAGCACGAGCTGCGGCAGGACGGCGCCGGCGATGTCGCTGGCGTACCGCGCCCGGAGCAGGTCGGCGTGCAGGTGGCGCGGCGGGACCAGCCAGCCGAGCCGCAGCCCGGGGGCGAGGGTCTTGGACGTGCTGCCGGTGTGCGCGATGTGATCGGGAGCCGACGCCTGCAGCGCCGGTACCGGAGGCCGGTCGTAGCGGTGCTCGGCGTCGTAGTCGTCCTCGATGACCAGCCGCCCCTCGCGCGCCCAGGCGAGCAGGTCCCGGCGCCGCCGGGGGGCCAGGACGACACCGGTCGGGAACTGGTGGGCCGGGGTCAGCAACGCCGCCGCGGCACCCGTGCCGGTGAGCTCGCCGACGCGGAGACCATCGCCGTCCACGGGGACGCCGACCGGCCGCAGGCCCCAGTGCTGCAACTCCTGCCGGGCGCCGAGGGACCCGGGATCCTCCACGGCGATGGTGTCCGCACCCCGGGCGCGCAGGGTCTGCGCGAGCAGCGCGAGCGCCTGGGCGACCCCGGCGACGACGAGGATGTGCTCGGGGTCGGCGCGCAGTCCCCTGGTGCGGGCCAGCCACCCCGCCAGCTGCCGCCGCAGCCGGGGGTCACCCCTCGGGTCGCCGTAGCCGAGCGACCCCGCCGTGGTGTCGCGCAGCACCGCTCGCTCGGCCCGGAGCCACGCGGCGCGGGGGAAGGCGGAGAGGTCCGGGAGGCCGGGAGAGAGGTCCAGCTCGACGGGCTCCGACCACGACGACGGCAGCGGGAGGACCGGGGGACCGGCGGGAGCCGGCGGAACGGCGCCCGCGGAGGGAACGGGGAGCGCCGAGGACGGAGAGGGACGGGGCTCGCGGAGGTGGCCGGCCATCGCCGTGATCACTGTTCCGTGTCCGACGCGCCCCTCGGCCAGCCCCTCGTCCCGGAGCCGCTGGTAGGCCTCGACGACGACCCCCCGGGAGACCCCGAGGTCCTGGGCGAGGGTGCGGGTGGCGGGCAGCGGCGATCCCGGCCGCAGCCGCCCGTCGGCGATCGCGGACCGCAGCCCCTCGACCAGCCAGCGCGTCACCCCACGGGCCGGAGCCGTCTGCCGGTCGAGCTGCAGGAAGTCGGCGCCGCTGCCGCTCCCCGGGGTCGGGTGCTCGCTCTCGTCGCTCATGATGGTCCACATCATCGAGCACGGATTGGCCCTGTCACCAGGTCCAAACGGTGACGACCATGGCGTCCGTGACCACGACGACGGGACCGACGACGAGCCCGACGGCCGCCGGCCCCGCGCCGGGACCGAAGAGCGCAGGTCCGGCGAGCGCAGGTCCGGCGGTCGCGGGAGCTGTGGCGATGGCCTTCGTCGGCGGCAGCGTCGCCGTGTCGTCGGTCCTCGCCGACGCGCCGGTGCTGACCGCCCAGGCCGCCCGCTACGCCGCCGCCTGCCTCGCACTGACGGTGACCGCCCGAGTCGTCCGCCGGGCGCCGACACCCCTGCCCGTCCCCCGGGGGCGGGAGTGGCTGTGGCTGCTCGGCGTCACCGGCAGCGGCCTGGTGCTGTTCAACCTGGCCCTGGTGCACGGCACCAGCCACGCCGAGCCCGCGATCCTCGGGGTGGCCGTCTCCTGCGTGCCCCTGGTCCTCGCGGTGCTCGGTCCTGCGGCCCACGGCAGGCGACCCGATCCCCGGGTGCTCCTCGCCGCGGCGACGGTGACGGTCGGCGGGGCCCTGGTCTACGGGCACGGTCGCTGCGACGCCGTCGGGCTCGGCTTCGCGGTGACGGTGCTGTGCTGCGAGGCGGGGTTCACCCTGTTCGCCGTGCCGCTGCTGGACCGGCTGGGGCCGTGGGGAGTCTCGGTGCACACCACCTGGCTCGCCGCCGTCGCCTTCACCGGACTGGCCCTGGTCGCCGAGGGACCCGACGCGCTGACCGCCCTGGGCCCCGACGACCTGCTGGCCGTCGGCTACCTGGCCGCCGGGGTCACCGCCCTGGCGTTCGTGCTGTGGTACTCCTGCGTCGCGGGTCTCGGGCCCGGCAGGGCGGGTCTGCTCTCGGGAGTCGCCCCGGTCACGGCCACCGCCGTCGGGGTGCTGCTCGGTGAGACGTCGCCCCGGCCGCTGGTGTGGCTCGGGGTCGGCGTCGTGGCCGGCGGGCTCGCCCTCGGCCTGTCCGGGCAGCGGCACCCGTCCTGAGCTCCGGCGGCGGCCGGTGTTAGGGTCCGTTCCTCGTGCGAGGGTGGGTCGCTCTGGTCGTGGCCGGGTTCCGGCGATACGCGACCTATCGCGTGGCGACCGCGGCGTCGGCCTTCACCAACACGGTGTTCGGGCTGCTGCGCGCCAGCATCACCGTCGCCACCGTCGGCGCGGCCGGCGGCACCCTGGCCGGGTACGACGCCAGGACCGTGGCCACCTACGCCTGGCTCACCCAGGCGCTCATCGGTCCCGTGCAGGTGTTCCAGTGGACCGAGCTCGCCCAGCAGGTGCGCACCGGGGCCGTCGCGGTCGACCTCGTCCGGCCGATGGACCTGCAGGCCCAGTACCTGGCCACCAACCTCGGCCGGGCCGCGTACATGCTGCTCCCCCGCGGGCTGCCGCCGCTGCTGGTCGGCGCGCTCACCTTCGGGCTGACCCTGCCGACCGACGTCTGGCCATGGGCTGCCGGGGCGGTCAGCGTCCTCCTCGCCGTGCAGATCTCCTTCGCCTGCCAGTTCCTGGTCAACCTCGCCGCCTTCTGGCTGCTGGAGATCCGCGGCGTGATGATCCTCTACGTGGTGACCAGCGGGGTGCTCTGCGGGCTGTACCTCCCGGTGCATTGGTTCCCGCCGTGGCTGTCGACCCTCGCGGCGGCCACCCCGTTCCCCTCCATGCTGCAGACCCCGGTCGACCTGCTCACCGGGCGGCTGGCCACGCCGTCCGCCGCGGTCGGCGCCCTCGCCGTCCAGCTGGCCTGGGCCGTCGGCATGCTCGCGCTCGGGCGGCTGGTGCTGGCCGTCGCGACCCGCCGGCTGGTGGTGCAGGGTGGCTGAGGCACGGGCTCCGGAGCGCCCCGGCGCCTGGCAGGCCTACCGGGTCGTGCTCGGCTCGCGGCTGCGTGCCCAGAGCAGCTACCGGGCCTCCTTCGTCCTGGACGTCCTCGGCAGCGGGGCCATCACCCTCGTCGAGTTCAGCGAGGTCTACGTCATCTTCCACAACGTGCCGGTGCTCGGCGGGCTGGACTTCCGCGCCGCGGCCCTGGTCTACGCCCTCGCCGCCCTCTCCTTCTCCCTCGGTGACCTGCTGACCGGAGACATCGACCGGATCCCGGTCTACGTGCGGTCCGGGAACCTCGACACCCTGCTGGTCCGCCCGCTCCCGCTGCTCGCCCAACTGGTCACCGGGGACGTGCAGCTCCGCCGACTCGGCCGGGTCCTGGTCGCCCTCGGCATCCTCGCCGTGGTGCTGCCCGCCGTGGACGTCGCCTGGTCTCCGGCCCGGGTCGGGCTGCTCGCGATGACCCCGCTCGCCGGGGCGATGGTGTTCTCCGGGCTCTTCGTCGCCGTGGGCGGCGCCCAGTTCTGGCTGGTCGAGGGCGGCGAGTTCGCGAACGCGTTCACCTACGGGAGCTCCTACGCCGCCTCGTTCTCGCCGGCTGTGCTCACCCTGCCGCTGCGGCTGCTGTTCAGCTTCGTGCTACCCGCGGCGTTCACCGGGTACCTGCCCGCGATCGCCCTGCTCGGGCTGCCGGGGCCGCCGTGGCTGCCCGCCTGGCTGGGCTGGCTGACCCCGGTTGCAGGCGTCCTCACCTGGGCCGCCGCGCTCGCCCTGTGGCGGCTCGGGGTCCGTCGGTACACCGGAGCGGGAGGGTGAACCCATGAGGGAGCAATCGAGGGGGGCCGGTGGCGGCACCGGACCCGCCATCGCGCTCGACGCCCTGACCCGGGAGTTCGTCGTGCACCGGCGGGTCGGCCGGTTCCGCAGGCGCCGGGACGTCGTCACCGCCGTCGCCGGGGTCGGCTTCACCGTCGAGCCCGGCGAGTCCGTCGGGTACATCGGCGCGAACGGGGCGGGCAAGTCGACGACCATCAAGATGCTCACCGGCATCCTCACCCCGACCTCGGGCACGGTGCGCACCTGCGGCCTGCGCCCGGTGCCCCAGCGCAGGACCCTGGCCCGGCGGATCGGGGTGGTGTTCGGCCAGCGCACCCAGCTGTGGTGGGACCTGCCGTTGGCCGACTCGCTGCGGATCCTCGCCGCGATCCACCGGCTGCCGGCCTCGGTGTGGCGGCCGCGCCGCGACGAGCTCGTCGAGCGCCTGGAGCTGGGCCGGCTGCTGGAGGTCCCGGTCCGCCAGCTCTCCCTCGGCGAGCGGATGCGCGGCGACCTCGCCGCCGCGCTGCTGCACTCGCCGTCCCTGCTGGTTCTCGACGAGCCGACGATCGGCCTCGACGTGCTGAGCAAGGAACGGCTGCGCACCTTCCTCCGCGAGGAGCAACGGCTGCACCACCGCACCCTGCTGCTCACCACCCACGACATGGACGACGTGCAGCGGCTGTGCGACCGGCTGCTCGTCGTCGACCACGGGCGGCTCGTCTACGACGGCGACCTGGCCGGGCTGGTGCACCGGGTCGGCGCCCGGCGGGTGCTCGTCGTCGACCTCGTGGAGCGGGCCGCGCCGCTGACGGACGTCCCGGGGACGGACCTCATGGGCGTCGAGGCGAGCGGGCTGCGCCAGCGGCTCGCCTTCGTCCCGGGCACGACGACCGCCGCCGAGGTGCTCGCGGCGGTGTCGACCCGGGTCGAGGTGCGCGACCTGTCGGTCGAGGAGCCGGACATCGAGGACGTCGTCCGCCGCCTCTACCTGACCTCCGTCCGCTGACCGCCGCCCGGGAGGAACGGATCACAGGTTCTCGGGTTGTCCGGGCAGGAGCCGCGCATCCGTGGACAATGCTGCCCATGGTTCAGGAGAACGGCGGGGCCCCGCCGAACCGCCCGGCTCCCCCACCGGTGATCGGCGGTCCGGTCTCCCCAGGGGGCATCCCGCGGGACGTCGGCGCGGCCGAACTCCCCCCCGGCAACCCTCCCGCCCGTCCGGCCCGGCTGTCCGACCTGGACGAGGTGCTGAGGCTGGCCTCGGTCATGTACGCCGCCATGGGCATGGAGACCGACGACGACTGGTGGCGCACCGCAGCCGAGGAGCTGCGGACCCGGCTCGGCCGGGACGTCGCCGTCTACGTCGTGGACAGCCCGGACCGGCGCGGCGAGCTGGCGGCCAGCGGCGCCGGGCTCATCGCGCGTCGGCTGCCCGGCCCGGCCAATCCCGGCGCCCTCGTCGGCTACGTGCAGTGGGTGGCGACCGATCCGCAGTGGCGCCGCAACGGCTTCGCCGGCACGGTGCTCACCTCGCTGCTGTCCTGGTTCGAGTCCAGGGACGTGCTCACCGTCGAGCTGCACGCCACCGAGGACGGCGAGGAGCTCTACCGCTCCCTCGGCTTCGACGACGACGGCCCGGCTGCCCTCCGCCGCAGGCGCTGAGACACCTCGCCGCGGCGCTGAGGGGCACGCCCCCACCGCAGCCGCGGGTCAACCGATGCCGAGCGGCAGCCGGTCCCACGGGTTCGCCCCGCCCGCCCTGGTGACGCACACGATCCCGGCTCCTGCACGGCGTGCCCTTCCGGCGACCAGGGCCGACGTGACCGGCGCCGGGACCGAGTGCACCAGGTGGCACACGGCGGGCACCGGCAGCGAGCGGACCCACTCCGGCGGCCGGTGCCGGCGGTGCTCGCGCCACGGCCCCTCGAAGGTCACCAGGACGTCGGCGAGAGCGGCGTACCCGGGGTCCGGAACGGTGCCGTGGTTGCCGACGACCCGGTCGGCCCCGCCCTCCCGGAGCAGGGCCACCAGCATCCGGTGCCGGTCCAGACCCTCCGGTCCCGCCGCGACCCGGTCGAGGAAGACCCCGGTGACGCCGTACCACTCGCGGAACCGGTCGGCGCCCAGGAGCACCTCCCCCGTCGCCCGGTCGCCGTACCCGGTGTCGAGGTAGCCCACCACGGGCGCCCCGGCCCGCCGCAGCCGGGCGACGGTGGCGGCGTACACCGGATCCGGCTCGCTCCCGGGCCCGTCGGCGACGTTGAGCACGACGAACCCGGAGCCGAGCGCCGCCCGCGCCAACCGGTCCCAGGCCAGGGGGTCCAACGCGGGGTGGAAGTACGCGGGCACGGCCCGGCCGACAGCGGCGCTCATCCCCGCCCTCCCACCGGAGGCATCGGGCGGAGGGCGTCGGCGACGGCGACCTCCAGCGGGCAGCGGACCCGCCAGTCGAGCAGGCGGGCCGCCAGGGTGACATCGGCGCGCTGCCAGGTCACCGCCGCGGAACGCGCGGAGTCCCCGGCGTCCTCGTGCCCGGTCCTCTCGACCAGCCGGCCCCGGTGCCCGGCCTGGTCGCGCAACAGGTTCACCACGTCCCGCACCTGGCGTGCCCTTCCCTCGGCGAGGTTGACGATCCGCTCCGGGACGGCGCGGATCCCGGCCGCGCGCGCGACCGCCGTCCCGATGTCGACGGCGGGGACGAAGTCCCGCCAGGCGTCGAGCGACCCCACGACGACGTCCGCGTCCGGCCCCGCGGAGGCGAGCTGCCGGACGATGGCGCCCAGCAGGGTCGAGGGGGGCTGCCCCGCCCCGACGGGGTTGAACACCCGGAGCACCAGCCCGTCGACGTCCCCGCGGTCGGAGGCCTCCAGCAGGATCCGGGTCGCCGCGAGCTTCGCCTGGCCGTACGGCCCCGCCGGGGCGGGCGGGTCGGACTCCCCGACGTCGTGGCCCCACGGCGTCGGCCCGTACTCCGCCGCCGACCCGAGGTGCACCAGCCGGACCCCGGGGACGGCGAGGGCACAGGCCCGGACCAGGCACTCCATGACGCCGGCGTTGTGACCGAGCAGCTCGGTCGGCGAGCCGGTGGTCAGGCCCGCCGCGGTGACGACGACGCCGGGCCTGCTCGCCCTGAGCATCGCGGCGACCCGCGTCACCGGGGCCGCGGCCAGGTCGAGGTCGGGGCGGTCCGGCCCCACCTCCACCACGTACCCGGACCGGTCGAGGGCAGCGACGACGTGCCGGCCGAGGAACCCGTGCCCGCCGAGGACGAGGACCCTCCTCACGCGTCCACCCGGAGCTCCGCCGCGACCGGCTCCGGAAGCACGATCACCCGGGACCCCTGGCCGGGGTCGTCGGGGGGCGGCAGCAGGAACGGGCGCAGCCGGTCGAACTCCTGGTTGGCGCGGTCGTAGTCGTCGGGCCGGCCGATGTCGAGCCAGTAGCCGGAGAAGGGGTAGCTGCTCGGCGGGGTGCGCCGGGCGAGCAGGTCGAGGACCAGGTCGTCGAACCCGAACGGCCGCCCGGGCAGGTAGGACCGCAGGGCCGCGACCCTGACCCCGTAGACGCCCATGCTCACCCGGTAGTTCAGCGCGGGCTTCTCCCGGAAGCCGGTGACCGTCGAGCACTCGACGTCGAGCACCCCGAAGTCGATCCGGACCGACCGCTCGTAGGTGGCGATGGTCAGCGGGGACCCGGATCGCTCGTGCTCGCTGAGCAGCTCCGCGTAGTGCAGGTCGGTGAGCACGTCGCCGTTCATCACCAGGACGTTCTCCGGCAGGCCGTCGAGGATCCGCAGCACCGGCCCGATCGTCCCGAGCGGGGAGTTCTCCTCGACGTAGTCGACGCGCAGCCCCCACCGGGAGCCGTCGCCGACGAAGGACCGGATGAGGTGCCCGAGGTAGCCGATGGCGAGGGTCGCGCCGGCGAAGCCCTGCGCGGCGAGCTGGGACAGGACGATCTCGAGGATGGCGTACTCGTCCCCGATCGGGACGAGCGGTTTGGGCAACCGGGTCGTGTACGGGCGCAGGCGCACGCCCTTACCTCCCGCGAGGATCACCGCGTGCATGGCCGTCTCCCTCCAAGACGTGGACACACCGTGGCTGTCGGGGTCGCCGGGCGGGCCGGAACCGGTCGGCCGAGGCGGGGTCAGATCGCACGGGGTCAGATCACATAGGTCCCGGTGCGGTACCGGGCGAGGTTCTCGGGGTCGCGGAACCAGCCGATGGTCTCGACCAGTCCCTGGGTGAGGTCGTGTCCTGGCGCCCAGCCGGTGGCCTCCCGGAGTGCTCCGCTGTCGCAGACCAGCCGCTGGACCTCGGACGCGTCGGGCCGGATCCGACGCGGGTCGACGACCACCTCCGCGTCGACATCCATGAGCCGGGCGATGGTGCGGACCAGGTCCCCGACGGAGATCTCCCGCCCGGTCCCGGCGTTGAACAGCCGGCCGTGCACGGCGGCGCCGTCCGCGGTGCCGACGGTGAGGAAGGCCTCGGCGGTGTCCCGGACGAACAGGAAGTCCCTTGTCGGGGTCAGCGCGCCGAGCGCGATCCTGCGGTGCCCCGCGGCCAGCTGGGAGATCACCGTGGGGATGACGGCGCGCGCCGACTGCCGCGGGCCGAAGGTGTTGAACGGACGGAGGGTCACCACCGGCAGCCCGAAGCTCAGGTGGTAGCTCTCCGCGAGCTTGTCCGCCGCGACCTTGCTGGCCGCGTACGGGGACTGTGCCTGCAACGGGTGCCGCTCGTCGATGGGCACCGTCCGGGCGGTGCCGTAGGTCTCGCTCGTCGAGGTGTGCACCACCCGCCCGGTGCCGTGCCGGCGCGCGGCCTCGAGGACGTTGAGGGTTCCGACGACGTTGGTCTCGACGTAGGAACGGGGCGCGACGTAGGAGTACGGGATGGCGATGAGCGCGGCCAGGTGGAACACCGTGCCGGCCCCGGCGACGAGCCCGTCGACGGAGTCGGGGTCGCGGACGTCGCCGAGCACCACCTCGACCCCGGCCATCACCTCCTCGGGCAGGCTGTCCAGCCAGCCGTAGCCGCCGAGGGAGGTGTACAGGGCCATGGCGCGCACCCGGAACCCGTGCCTCACCAGGCGTTCGACCAGGTGGGAGCCGATGAAGCCGTCCGCACCGGTGACCGCGACGGTCCCCTCGCTCGTACCCGCCATCTCCGGCGTCCTCCTCTCCCGCCGCGGCACCGCCGCGGCGACTCGTCAGCGGTGTCGGGTCGGGTCGGCGACCAGGGCGGTCATCACGACCGCGAGGGTCGCGGCGAGGGCGAGCGGGGCGACGACCACGTCCTCCCGGGCGCTCCAGCAGGCGGCGACGGCGGTCCCGGTGGCGACGGACCCGGCGAGCGCGGTGACCACCCTCCGGACGGCCCCGAGCGAGATCCCCAGCAGCGCCAGGTAGAAGCCGAACCCGAGCAGCAGGCCCACGGCGGGCAGCACGGGCTCGCGCAGCACCGCACCGACGTCCCCGCCGGTGACCGGGGGGACGGCGACCGTGAGCACGACCAGCACCACGACGTAGCAGGCGGCGCCCGCGGCGAGGGTCCGCCGGGCTCCCCCGGCGAACCCGGCCGGTGTCCCGTGCTCGTCGAGGAGGTCGTGGGCACGACGGCGGAATCGCAGGATCAGCCACTCGGCGACCCCCATGGACCAGGTGAGCGGCAGCAGCCAGGTGCCGTCCGTGCCGGAGGCCGGGGCCCCGGCCGACGTCGGGAGCACGGCGGGCAGACAGACCATGGTCGCTGCCAGCACTCCGTAGCCGCCGTGCCAGCAGGCCAGCCAGGCGTCGGCGGTGCTCGGACCCCCCGGACGGCGCCACCTCGGCCTCCGGGTGAGCCACACCGCGACGGCGACGACGACGAGCAGGGACACCGCGATCCCCCCCGCGCCGACGAGGACCGCGGTGTCCGGTCCGGCGCCGGCCGCGGACGTCGAAGACCGAGCCGTCAGCAACAGCCCAGCGCCCACCAGCCCCGGCACCAGGGCGAGCAGCACGAGCAGTTCGTGCCCCAGCATGAGCACCACCGCCGCGGCGGGCAGGTACACCACCTGACCGGCCGCGAGCCCCACCGTGACCGGCCCGACCCGGCCTCCGCACAGGGCGACGAGCGCGAGCGCTGCGAGGACGGCGACGACCAGCCCGGCCCGGAGCACGGCGCGGGCCCCGGCCCGGTCACCCCGGCCGTCGAGCAGGTAACCGAGGAAGACCGCGGCCTGGCCGACGGCCCAGCCGAGGGTCAGCGCGAAGACGAGGAGCCAGCGCTCCGCCGGACCGGTCGCCCCCGGCAGCGCCGCCACGTACACGATGCCGGGACACCCGAAGGCCATCCCCCTGGCGAGGTGCCGGACGGGTCGCTCCCGCCACGGGTTGGTCGCCCTGCTCCTGGTCCCGGCCAGGCGCCGCGGGGTCGCGGCGAACAGGTGCTCGGCGAGCGCGAAGACGTCGGGGACGCCGTACCGGGCGGCCACGGCCGTGTCGGTGAAGCCGGCGGCCTCCAGCCCCGCCGCGATCTCGCACGGGTCGACAGCCCGCACGCACAGGTCGTCGAAGCGGCGGGAGAGCTCGGCGAGGGGTTCCGTCGACCGGCGCTCCACCCCCGACCAGACCGGCGCGGACGTCCGGTCCCGCGGACCGTCCGGGAGGGGGACCTCCAGCACCGAGGGTGCGGTCACGGCGTCACCATCCCCCGGTCCGCCCGGGCGTCCGGGGTGCCGAGGTCGGCGTAGATGGCCCGGAACGCGTCGATGGAGCGGTCGAGGGTGAACAGCTCCACCACCCGGCACCTGGCCCGCGCCGCCAGCCGCCGTCGCCGCGCGTCGTCCGTGAGCAGCGACAGGCAGGCCCTGGCCACCGCCTCCGGCTCCCTCGGCGGCACCACGATCCCGGCGTCGCCGACGGCCTCGGCCACCCCGCCGACGTCGCTGGACACGGTGGCCCGCCCCGAGCTCATCGCCTCGATGACCGTGTAGGGGAACCCCTCGGAGATGCTGGTGAGCACGACGACGTGCCCGGCGGCGTAGGCGTCCCGGATCGACGGCACCCGGCCCTCGAAGGTCACCGACCCGGTGATCCCGAGCTCGGCGGCCAGCTCCTCCATCGCCGCGCGGTAGGGCTCGTTCCCCCGCGGGGTCCCGCCGAAGACGCGCAGCCGGACCTCCGGGGCGCGCTCGTGCACCAGGGCGAAGGCCCGCAGCATGGTGGCCAGGTCCTTGATCGGGTCGATCCTGCCCACCCAGGCCAGGGTCGGGACCTCCGGCTCGGTGCCGACGAGGGCGAACTCGTCCGGGTCGACGCCGTTGTACACGGTGCGGATCGCCTCGGCCGGGACGCCGTCGCGCTGCTCCCAGCGCCGGTTGTAGAGGTTGCCCGGGGCGACGAGCGCCGCCTCGGCGTACACGGTGGCGGTGAGCAGCCGGTAGAACCGCAGCATCACCCACTTGACCGGCCACGGGTACGGGGAGTCGCGGTAGGCGAGGTAGCGCTCGCGGAGGTAGATCCCGTGCTCCGACAGCACGTACGGGACGCCGTGCCGCCAGGTGGCGGACAGCCCGACCAGCCCGGCGATGCCGTTGGCCACCAGGTGGACCAGGTCGACCCGGGGCGGCTCCACCGCCAGCGGACGCAGCGCGTGCGCGATGAGCTGGGACGCCGTCACGGCGTCGCCGACCCGCGGGTACCCGTCGCGGGCCCCGCCCCACTGGTCGGCGGTCTCGTCCGCCGACCAGCGGTCGAGGAGCAGGGTGACGAACTCCGCCGATGTGAGCTCCCGCTCCATGTCGTGCCCTGCGGCGATCCGCGACCAGGCGTCGAGGGCCTGCCGGAACACCGGGACGGCCGCGACGGGGTCCGGTGTCAGCAGCGCCTCGACGAACCGGGTGAGGATGCCGCCGACGACCCCGGCCGGCGGCCTGTCGGGCAGGGTGCGGATCGGCCGGGACCACGGCCACCTCGGGCCGGTCGCCCTCCGCCCGTCCTGCCCTCCCGGTCGGTCCGGCCACGGCCCCCACAGCGGGACGGTCACCACCCCGGTGACGTTGGGCGGCAGCGCCCAGACGGGGTCCTCTGTCGCGGTCCCGGTGATGGCGAGGAGCTGGAACTCGTGCTCCGGCATGCCGCGGACCAACTGGTCGCACCACACGCTGACCCCGCCGTGGGCGTGCGGGTAGGTTCCCTCCGTCACCAGTGCGACGCGCACGTCTGTTGCCCTGTCGCAGTCGTCACGGGGTTCCGCCGGTCCGGAGCGTCAGACCCCCCGTGTCGACCGCTGCCCAGGCCGACCGCGACCCGGCGTAGGGCTCCCCGAACGCCGTCTCGCCCCCTCCGGCCCCGGTCACGACCGTCGTCCCCTCCGGCACGGTGAGCGGGACCTCGACGGTGCCGCCCGACGCGCCGGTCTCCAGGTGCAGTACCCCGTCGAGCAGGTAGGCGGTCACCTCGTCCCGGCGCTGCTGCCAGGCGTCCCTGCGGGTCAGCTCGTCCGCGGCCGCCACCATGCTCACCCGGGTCAGCGGGGCGCTGTCGGCGAGCAGTCCGCGGTACCGGCCGATGACCTCCTCCAGCAGCGGGTAGAGCAGCCGGTCCTCGGCCAGGTTGGACTGGTGCACGAAGTGCGGACGGGGGTCGTTGCCCAGCACGTGACCGAGCACGATCGCCGCCTGGGCAGGGACGATCATCTCCCGGTACGCGCCGGTGCCGAGCGGCTCGATGCAGGTCATCGTGGCCGGGCTGGTCTCGCAGAGCCCGCTGCCGCCGTCGGCCGCCGAGGTGTGGAGGTGGTTGTACTCGTCGACCTCCTCGACCTCCGTCGCCACGTTGTAGAAGAGGTTGATCGGGTGCCGGGGCAGGGTGACCGCGGTGCCGACCCGGCGCGGCCAGGGATCCCGGGAGCTGTCCGAGGCCAGCACGGTCACGCCGCGGGCGGCCAGCACCGGGGCCAGCTCCGGATTGTCCTCGGGCTGCTGGGGCCGGAGGAACAGCCCGGAGTGCTCGCCGGTGACCAGGGCCCTGGCGTCGGGGCCGATCCCCGACCGCCAGGCCCAGGTGACGTTGTCCCAGATCTCGCTGTCGATCCCCGCCCGCGGCGTCCAGCGCACCGAGCCGTCGGCAACGGTCTCGCAGCGCCACGGGACGACGGTGACGTCCTGGACGCAGCCGAGGAACAGGTGCGCGTAGGTGTGGTTGACCCAGCGGCTGTAGTCGGAGCTGTCCCGCAGCGGGATGAGCAGCGGGTCGGTGCCCTGCTCGGCGGCGACGGCGTCGCTGCCGTAGCCGTTGAAGGCCAGGTCCAGCCCGAAACCGGTGGCGCGCTGCCACGACGCGAGGTGGACGGCGTCGGCAGGGGTCATCCGGATGTCCTGGACCGCGTCGGCCGGGACCTCGCCCGCGGGGCAGTCCTCCCCCACGGTGCAGTTCGCCGAGACGCTCCACCGGGCGTCGGCCGAGAGCACGTCGTCGACGTGGACGGAGAGGTAGTTGCGCTGGTGGCCGAGGTGGACGCCCCGGGTCATCCAGGTGATGATCCCGTGCCCGAGCAGGGCGGCGTGCTGCTGGAACGAGAACTGCGAGAGCGTGACCACCAGTTCCTCGCGGCCGCCGTCGTGGGTGTGCACCCCCAGCAGCGAGCCGGTGACGTCCGTCCCGGGGATGGTGGCGCCGACCAGGGTCCGGAAGCTCGACCCGGCGACCGGGTCGTCGGCACGGGGGACCGCGAGGTAGCCGTAGGTCTCACCGACGGCGGGGTCGACGTCGACGAGGGGAACCTCGCCGCCGAGGTAGCCGAAGGCACCCGCCAGCCCGTCGGCGGTCACCCGGGCCGTCATCCCGTCGAGCACCCCGGCGAACCCCGGGTCCTGCGGCGGGTTGAGCCCGACGGCCGGCTGCGGCCAGGTGAAGGCGACGACCCGGCGGATGCCGAAGGTGCGCTCGTAGTCGGCGAGGACCGTCTTCTCCTCCGCCGTCAGGGCGGGCGGGTCCGCGTCGGGCAGCACCACCGCCTGGTACCGCGCCGTGGGCACGCCGTCCACGGTCGCGCTGAGGACGTCGGCGGTGATCCGCCGCCTGCCGGTGTCACGGGTGTCCACCCGGGTGAACGGGACCCCCTCCGCCTCCAGCCTGGTGGCGATGGCCTCCTCGGATCCGCCCTCGCTGACGACGAGGACCCGCAGCTCGACGCGCTGTCCCTCGACCGCGACGGCCGGTGCAGGCACCGCCAGTCCCGTCGCGGCGAGAGCGAGGGCTCCCAGCAGCCGGATCGCCGTCCTCGGAGTGCCTGGTCTCCCGTTGTCGGCCATCGCATGACCCCCGGAATCGCGCGCTCGATCACCCGCCAGGACCGGAGCCGACGACCACGCACGAGAGGCGCTGCATGTGTGGTGACATGCCCCAATTGTGATCACAGGCTAGTGCACGACCAGCGCGATCGGGGGCAAAACGGATGAAGTTGCGGACGGCCGTCACCACGTCAGGAAACGGGCCGCCGACCCACGTCACAACTGGCGGAGCATCCGGGTGTTGCCGAGGGTGTTGGGCTTGACCCGGGCCAGGTCGAGGAACTCCGCGACCCCCTCGTCCATCGACCTCAGCAGCTCCGCGTAGACCTCGGCCGAGACCGGCAGGCCGTCGAGAGGCCGGAACCCGTGCCTGCCGAAGAAGTCCACCTCGAAGGTGAGGCAGAACAGCCGGGACACCCCGAGCTCCTTCGCCTGCAGGACCAGCGCCTCGATGAGCCGGTGCCCCACCCCGCGGCCCCGCCACGAGGGTTCGACGGCGAGGGTCCTCACCTCGGCGAGGTCCTCCCACAGCACGTGCAGGGCGCCGCAGCCGACGACCGTCTCCCCTGCGACCGCGACCTGGAACTCCTGCACGTCCTCGAACAGCGTGACGAGCTCCTTGGCCAGCAGGATCCGCTGCCGCGCGTAGGAGTCGACCAGCCGCGCGACCCCGGGGACGTCGGGCGTCCGTGCCCGCCGCACGACGAACTGCGAGCCGGGCACGGCTGTCACGAGGCGAAACCCAGGGTGACCATCACGGATCGATTATGACGACCCCGGAACGACGGTGGCGGGCCGGGTGCCGAGGCACCCGACCCGCCACCACGATCCGACGCGGTTACTCCTCCGTGCTCGCCGATTCGATCGGCGTCTCGTTGGGGACACCGGAGGCGAGGTCGCTCTTGGCGGCCCCCTCGAAGGTGAACTTCGCGCTCTCGCCCTCGCCGGTGGCGTCGACGATGACGATCTGCCCCGGCTTGAGCTCGCTGTAGAGAATCTTCTCGGAGAGCTGGTCCTCGATGTCCCGCTGGATCGTCCGCCGCAGCGGGCGGGCACCGAGCACCGGGTCGTAGCCCTTGATCGCCAGCAGCCTCTTGGACGCGGGGGTGAGCACGATCCCCATGTCCTTGTCCCGGAGCCGCTCGTCCAGCTTCGCGATCATCAGGTCGACGATCTGGACGATCTCGTCCGGCGAGAGCTGCGGGAACACGACCGTGTCGTCGACGCGGTTGAGGAACTCCGGCCGGAAGTGCTGCTTGAGCTCGTCGATGACCTTGGCCTTCATCCGCTCGTAGCTGGTCTTCGTGTCACCGCCGGCCTGGAAGCCCATCTGCACGCCCTTGGCGATGTCCCGGGTGCCCAGGTTCGTGGTCATGATGATGACGGTGTTCTTGAAGTCCACGACCCGGCCCTGGCTGTCGGTCAGCCGGCCGTCCTCGAGGATCTGCAGCAGCGAGTTGAAAATGTCGGCGTGGGCCTTCTCGACCTCGTCGAACAGCACCACCGAGAACGGACGACGGCGCACCTTCTCGGTGAGCTGACCGCCCTCCTCGTACCCGACGTAGCCGGGTGGTGAGCCGAAGAGCCGGGAGACCGTGTGCTTCTCCGAGAACTCGCTCATGTCGAGCTGGATGAGCGAGTCCTCGTCACCGAAGAGGAACTCGGCCAGTGCCTTGGCCAACTCGGTCTTCCCGACGCCGGTCGGCCCGGCGAAGATGAACGATCCGCCGGGGCGCTTCGGATCCTTCAGCCCGGCCCGGGTCCGCCGGATCGCCTGCGAGAGGGCCTTGACCGCCTCGTTCTGACCGATGATGCGCTTGTGGAGCTCCTCCTCCATGCGCAGCAGGCGCGAGGACTCCTCCTCGGTCAGCTTGAAGACCGGGATACCCGTCGCGGTCGCGAGGACCTCGGCGATGAGCTCCTCGTCGACCTCGGCGACGACGTCCATGTCGCCGGCCTTCCACTGCTTCTCCCGCTCCGCCTTGGCGGACAGCAGCTTCTTCTCGGCGTCACGCAGCGAGGCCGCTTTCTCGAAGTCCTGCGCGTCGATCGCGGACTCCTTCTCCCGCCGCGTCTGCGCGATCTTCTCGTCGAACTCCCGGAGATCCGGGGGCGCGGTCATCCGACGGATCCTCAGTCGCGCGCCCGCCTCGTCGATGAGGTCGATGGCCTTGTCCGGAAGGAAACGGTCGTTCACGTAACGGTCCGCGAGCGTCGCGGCGGCGACGAGCGCACTGTCCGTGATCGAAACCCGGTGGTGCGCCTCGTACCGGTCCCGGAGACCCTTGAGGATCTCGATGGTGTGCGACAGCGACGGTTCCTTCACCTGGATCGGCTGGAAACGGCGCTCCAGCGCCGGGTCCTTCTCCACGTGCTTGCGGTACTCGTCGAGAGTCGTCGCCCCGATGGTCTGCAGCTCTCCCCGCGCCAGCATCGGCTTGAGAATGCTCGCGGCGTCGATCGCACCCTCGGCCGCCCCGGCGCCGACGAGAGTGTGGATCTCGTCGATGAACAGGATGATGTCACCGCGGGTGCGGATCTCCTTGAGGACCTTCTTCAGCCGCTCCTCGAAGTCCCCGCGGTACCGCGAGCCGGCGACCAGCGCGCCGAGGTCGAGGGTGTAGAGCTGCTTGTCCTTGAGCGTCTCGGGCACCTCGCCCTTGACGATGCCCTGGGACAGCCCCTCCACGACCGCCGTCTTGCCGACACCCGGTTCGCCGATGAGCACCGGGTTGTTCTTGGTCCTCCTGGAGAGGACCTGCATGACCCGCTCGATCTCCTTCTCCCGGCCGATCACGGGGTCGAGCTTGCCCTCCCTCGCGGCCTGGGTGAGGTTGCGGCCGAACTGGTCGAGCACGAGCGAACCGGCCGGGGTGCCCTCGGTCGGGCCGCCCGCCGTCGCCGGCTCCTTGCCCTGGTACCCCGACAGCAGCTGGATGACCTGCTGCCGCACCCGGTTGAGGTCGGCGCCGAGCTTCACCAGCACCTGGGCTGCGACGCCCTCGCCCTCCCGGATGAGCCCGAGGAGGATGTGCTCGGTACCGATGTAGTTGTGCCCGAGCTGCAGCGCCTCACGCAGCGAGAGCTCGAGCACCTTCTTCGCCCGAGGCGTGAACGGGATGTGCCCCGACGGGGCCTGCTGTCCCTGCCCGATGATCTCCTGCACCTG
>JAAYAH010000057.1 GCA_012719445.1 Actinomycetales bacterium
CCGGCGTTCTTCACCCGGAAGCGGTTGACCGGGGTGCGCAGCGAGGTGTGGGACGCCGCGGCGTCCACGCCCGGCTACCGGAGCGTGGACTCGTGGGCGTTGACGCAGCTGTTCCTGGACCCCGGCGACATCGGCTCGACCGCGGACCAGGTGTTGTGGTTGAGCGCCATCCGGCAGACCAACACCGTCGACGGTGCCGTCGCGACGCCGCCGGTGCGGTTCGCGCACACGTTCCTGCCCAACCGGGTGGACGCCACCGATGACATCCTGCCGTTGACCAAACCCCGCATCTCGATGATCACCACCGAGACCGGCGCGGTGGTGACGGTGAACTACTCCGACGAGCAGTGTGTGCGCGGGTCGCGGATGCCCAGCGCCCCGGACTCCAACACGATGCGCTGCTTCCCGGTGTACTGGACCCCCAACGGGGTGGAGGACCCGGTCCTGGACTGGTTCCACAAGTACGTGGTCACCCACGTGATGGTCGACGACCCCACGGGCGGGTCACCGACGATGCAGACCGACTACTCCTACGCCGGGGGCGGGGCGTGGCACCACGCCGACGACCCGATCTCCAAGGTGAAGCACCGGACCTGGTCGCAGTGGCGCGGGTACGAGCAGGTCACCACCACCACCGGGGACCCCGACGACTCGGTGCGCTCCCAGACCGTGAGCGTGTTCCTGCGCGGCATGGACGGTGACACGAAGGCCGACGGGTCGAAGCGGTCGGTGAAGGTCACCGGGATCCACGCCCCCGCGATCACCGACGCCGACCAGTACGCCGGTCAGGAACGGGAGTCGGTGACCTACAACGGCGCCGGCGGCGCGGAGGTCTCCGGGAGTATCACGACCCCGTGGAGCAGGCAGACCGCCTCCCACGCCTACCCCGGGTACACCGCCAAGGCGTTCCTGGTGCGCACCGGCTCGACCCAGGACCGCACCGTGATCACCTCGGGTGCCTCGACGTCCACCAGGACCCGCACCACGACCACGACCTACGACGACCACGGGATGCCGGTCACCGAGCAGGACAACGGCGACGACGCCGTGACCGGGGACGAGACCTGCACCCGGACCTGGTACGCCCGCAACCCCGGCAAGGGCATCACCGCCCTGACCTCACGCGTCCAGACCCTCGCAGTGGCCTGCGCCGACGTCGGCGCGGCGTCCCTGCCGGCGACCTCGGCCACCTCCGGTGACGTCATCTCCGACACCGCGACCGCCTATGACACCACCACCTGGAGCGCCTCCCAGACCCCCACCCTCGGGAACGCCCGCTGGACCGGGCGGGTCAAGAGCTACGCCGGCACCACCCCGTCCTGGCAGAAGATCTCCGCCAGCACCTACGACGCCCTCGGCAGGCCCCTGACCTTCACCGACACCGCGGGGAACGCCACCACCACCGCCTACACCCCCACCGGGGCCGGGCCAGTGACCGCCATCAAGGTCACCGACGCCAAGGGGCACATCACCACGACGGCCCTTGACCCCGCCTGGAACCAGCCGGTCAAGATCGTCGACGCCAACAACAAGCTCACCGAGCTGACCTACGATGAACTCGGACGGACGACGCAGGTGTGGCTGCCCACCGCCTCGAGGGTCATTGGGAACAAGCCCAACCTGGTCTATGGGTATGCTGTGTCAGCCACGAAGCCGTCGTGGGTGTCCACCGGCACGATCCGCGGGGACAGCGTCACCTACAACACCTCCTACACCCTCTATGACGCTCATCTGCGTTCTCGTCAGGTCCAGTCTCCGTCGCCGGTCGGTGGGCGGGTGATCGCGGAGACGTTCTACGACGACCGTGGCCTGGCCGGGATGACCTACGCCGATGTCTACGACGACACCAGCACGCCCAACGGCACGTTGATGGCCACGGTCAACGCCCAGGCACCCTCGGAGACCCGGACCGTCTTCGACGGCGCGCAGCGGCCGACCACCTCGACGTTCCTGGTCGCCGGGGTGACCAAGTGGTCCACGACCACCAGCTACACCGGGGACTCGGTGGCCTCCACCGCCGTGACCGGGGGCTCGGCCACCCGGGAGATCAGCGACGTGTTCGGAAGGGTGATCGAACGGCGCCAGTACTCCGGGACCTCCCCGACCGCCTCGACCTACCTCAAGACCAGCTTCACCTACACCCCCGACGGGGAACAGGAGTCGGTCACCGGCCCGGACGGCGCGAGGTGGACCTACGGCTACGACTTGTTCGGTCGCCAGACCAAGACCAGCGACCCGGACAAGGGCACCACCACCACCAGCTACACCGCCCTGGACCAGGTCGAGTCCACCACCGACGCCGCCGGGAACACGCTGCTCTACAGCTACGACGAACTCGGCCGCAAGACCGGGCAGTGGAAGACCACCCGCAGCGACGCCACCAAGCAGGCGGCCTGGACCTACGACACCCTCGCCAAGGGCCAACCCACCTCGACCACCCGCTACGTCGGCGGCACGAGTGGCTCGGCTTACACCACCAGGGTCACCGCCTACGACAACGCCTACCGCGCCACCAAGCAGCAACTCCTCCTGCCGAGCAGCGACCCGCTGGTGACCGCAGGGGTCCCCGCGACGCTGTCCTTCAGCACCGCCTACAACCGCAACGGCACGTTGAAACAGCGCGTCGAACCCGCCGTGGGCGGACTGCCGTTGGAAGCGGTGACCCCCAAGTACAACGTGTTCGGCCTGCCCACCACCATGGGCGGGGCCAGCGGGTACGTGCAGAACACCGCGTACTCCCCGCTGGGGCAGGTCGACCAGGTCCAACTCGGGCGGGCCTCGCAGTTCACCAATCCGAAGCAGGTGTGGATCACCAACACCTACGAGCCCGGCACCAAGAGGTTGACCCGCGCCAACGTCACCGACGCCACCAACCCCTGGATGGCCCAGGACCTGAACTACTCCTACGACCAGGCCGGCAACGTCACCGCCATCTCCGACCCGACCACCCTGGGCGGGACCGGCAAGGCCGACCACCAGTGCTTCGGCTACGACGGCTACCAGCGCATGACCGAAGCCTGGACCCCCGCCACCGCCGAGTGCACCACCAGCAAACGCACCACCGCGAACCTGGGTGGGGCCGCCCCGTACTGGACCTCCTACACCTACAACGACGCCGGGCTACGCACCACCCAGACTCAGCACGCCGTCGCCGGCACCACCGTCACCGCCTACGGCTACGACCCGGCCAAGACCCACCAGTTGACCAAGACCACCACCACCAAGCCCGACGGCACCACGACCACCACCGGCTACAGCTACGACGCCCTCGGCAACACCACAACCCGACCCGGCACCCAGGGCACCCAGACCCTCACCTGGGACGCCGAAGGCCACCTGGCCACCAGCGCCGAACCCGCCAAGGGCAGCACCCCGGCCAAGAACACCGGCTACCTCTACGACGCCGACGGCAACCTGCTCATCCGCCGCGCGACCGGCGACGGCGACACGATCCTCTACCTCGGCGCCACCGAGGTCCGCCTCACCGTCAAGGGCACCACCACAACCCTGTCCGGCACCCGCTACTACAGCCACGCCGGGACCACCGTCGCGGTGCGCACCGCCACCAAGGGCACCACCGGCACCAAACTCACCTGGCAGGTCGCCGACCACCACGGCACCGCGCACCTGGCCATCGACTCCGACACCCAGGCCGTCACCAAGCGCTACACCACCCCCTTCGGTGCCCCCCGCGGCACCAACCCCGCCTGGGTCGACGACAAGACCTTCCTCGGCAAACCCACCGATACCACCACCGGACTCACCCACATCGGAGCCCGCGAGTACGACCCACTCATCGGCCGATTCATCTCCGTCGACCCGGTGATGAACACCACCAAACCCTTGTCCCTCAACGGCTACACCTACACCGAGAACAACCCCGTCACCATCGCCGACCCCACCGGCCTCGACGGAAGCTGCCCCTACCCCAGCGGCTCCGCCCAGTTCAAGGCCTGCAACAGCTACGCCTCCTCCCCCAACGGAATGCTCACCAAGAGCGAACGCAAGCAACGCACCGCAGAACGCAACAAGCAGATCCGCGACGAGAACTACAACGCCTGCCGCAGCGGCCAAGGCGGCTGCGGCGGAGGCGGCGGACCGGAGTCCAGCAAACCTAAACCCAAGAAGAAGCACTGGTGGGACACGAAGATTTGGGACAAGACTTCGTCTTTCGTGCAGAAAATCTCACCAATTATATCGACATTCGCATTTGCTGCAGCAGTGGTTCTCATGGTTTCCAATCCAGCTGGTTGGATCGTCACTGCATTGACGCTGGTAACGTATGCAGGACTCGCTGTTGACGGTGCAGCAGCGGTAGTGGGGGCTGTTGAAGGGCTCAAGGCGGCGAACATCACGGGAGATACGCACGACGGAACAGCCGCCGTCGGGCATCTGGGCAGTGCAGCACTCTCTGCCGTGGGCTTGGGTTTCACAGCAAAGGCATTTAAGGTGGGCAAGAATGCTCTTCCTGCGGCCAACAGAGCTGCGGATGTAAGGGCCCAGAAAATTGTTGGTGCAATGCAGCACCAAAGCAAGGGGGCACCGTTTGCGGACCCCAAGACCCCCGCACGAATTCAGAGCAACGCATGGAACCACGCAATGGATACCAGCCTCCGTGCATCAGGGTTACAAAAGGCTTCCCTTACCGCGGGTGGCACAACCGTCACTGGGCTTGGGCTATGGTGGAACGCAACTTCCGCCGTTGCAAGCGAGAACGGGTGAGGAGATGACTGGTGACCGCCCCGGTGGCTTGCATCCAGGAACTGTGACTCAAATGGAGGTCCATCTATTGGCTAGGTAAGAAGGTCCCATGATGGATCAGCGTAGAGCTGCAGTTCACCTGAGTACATCGTGATCAGTTAAGAGAGGTGTGTGAATTGATTCTGATCGACTACTGGATAGTCAGTCGTATCGCAAGGTGGTGGCCATCCGACAACCGTCGAGAATTGCATGGCGATGCCGCCATATCGGAAGTTGCCGCCACCGTAGCTCAGGGTGGCGCCGTTTCACCTACCGATATTCTGCGCGTGCAGGGGTTCGCTATATCGGCATGGTCAACCATATCAGCCACCTCATTCATTCTCCTGTCAATACTGAGTCTATTATTTATTGGAAACACCACGAGCGGCCCGCTTCCTGGCGCACTCTCTCTTGCATTTCTCCTTCTTGCATATACTGCCATACTGGGAGTAATGGAGGCCCTGCTAACCTTCTACAGACATGAACGAATTGTGAAATCGTCCAAGGTGGCGAGAGACCCTCGCCTGCCAAGCGGAAGCAACAAAGGATATCCACGAAACCGCGATTTCTGGGTTATTCATGGAATACTAATTCTAGTTGGACTTAGTTCATTCCTTCGGTTTTAGTGGACTCACCAGGAACCAAATGGCCCACTACAGATCTGAGTTTGCTCACGGCCTTGCCGTCATCAAGATCGGGTCGCTTTGGAGAGTAGCTGAGGAAGTCTCATCCTCCGGCTCTCGTAGAACCGTGTGAGAGTCTCGGCTCACACGGTTCCCGTCATCCAATCGCGCGGTTGCGGCTTGGCTATCTGCCAGTGGTCGAACAGAGCTGGGTAGGCGCGTGCAGCTCGTCGCAACGCGTCGGCGACCAGCCTACCGATGAACACGATGAAAAAGACCCCGGCAAGAACGATCATCTGCTTGCGACGTCGCCGCGTTGCCCGGATGGCGTCGTGATCCACAATCCACCAGTCTAGGGATCGAACCGGTTTCGGGTGGTCAATCCCTGATAAAGCCCTCCCGGCGATCGCCAAGAGTCGAGGTGCGATCACCAGCCTCCCCCCGGATGCCCGCGACGTCCCCTCCCTCTTCCTCCAGCAACCAGTCGCCGACGAGCGTCCGCGTCCGAACGTCGAGCCGCCGATCCCGGAGCCGGTCTCATCCACGGAACTTGCTCTGCAGAACCTCGATCTTCCGCAGCAGGGAGTCCCGCTCTGCTGTCGACGCCGGTCGTAGGCAAGCAGGGGTCAGCCAGATGAAGCCCTCATCATCACTGAGGTCGATCACATTCCACACATGGAATCCGACCGGGATCGTATCCCTGCCGATCACAACCGTGTCCCAGGAGAATCTCGTACCTTCTTCAAGTCGGCGACGCCGGTACCGCCATAGGCACAGGCCGCTGTCGTCCGCTGTCAGCACGCAGGTCCCCTGCCCCTGGGGAACGGAGACCAGCGTCACCGAGAACGCCTGCCTCACCCCAGGTTGGGCAGCCGCCACCGTTTCGGCCACGCGAAACATACGCCGGTTCATCGCCAGACCGATCAGCAACAACACCAGAAGCCCGGCGCCCACACTCAGACCGATGGTCCGGCTCGTCGCATCCTGCGACGGGTCCACAACGATCCTGACGACGAGCGCGACGAAGAGGACCCCTGCGGACAACAGCATCTGCTTGCGACGTCGCCGCGTTGCCCGGATGGCGTCGTTATCCACGGTCCGTCAGTGTAGGCGGCTGATCGACATCAAACGGCCGATTCACGACGGAACCTAATCCGTGATCATGCACAGCAAACGATCGCGAACATCCTTCGTGCACGAGGCGGAGATACTCCCCCGAACAGTCAGAAGAGGGCGTTGGCGAGCGCGACCCGGGCCTTCGCGACCCGGGGGTCGTCCGCGCCGACGACGTCGAACAGTTCCACCAGGTGCACCCTGACCCGGTTGCGATCCTCCCCCGAGGTCACCCGCACCATGTCCACGAGCCGGGAGAAGGCGTCCTCGACGTGGCCGCCGAGCACGTCCAGGTCGGCGACCAGGAGCTGTGCATCGACATCGGAGGGCGCCGCCGCCGCGGCGGCCCGGGCGGCGGTCGGGTCGGCGTCCCTGGTCCGCCGCAGCAACTGCACCTGGGCGAGCCCGAGCCGGGCCTCCTCGTCCGCGGGGTTCTCCCGCAGCGCCTGCTCGTAGGCGCCGACCGCGCCGTCCAGGTCGCCGGCGTCGATGGCGTCGTAGGCCTTCTGCAGCAGCGGGGGCAGCGGCTCCTCCACCGGCTCCTCGGCAACCTCGGCGGTGTCCGTCACCGCGACGTCCAGACGCCCGGTGAC
>JAAYAH010000058.1 GCA_012719445.1 Actinomycetales bacterium
ATAGAGTTACGGCGGCCATAGCGGTAGGGAAACGCCCGGTCCCATTCCGAACCCGGAAGCTAAGCCTGCCAGCGCCGATGGTACTGCGAGGGGGACCTCGTGGGAGAGTAGGACGCCGCCGGACACTTTCACTGGGTGCCGGTGACCCCCTCACGGGGTCACCGGCACCCACGCATCTACCCCCCCACCCCACAACACCCCCGTCCTCACCGCCACACCGGACACGACCCGACGCCGTCCACGACCTCGACACCCCCAGCGTCGACGGCCGTGAGACGGCCCCGGAGTCGACGGTCGTGAGGAGGGCTGCCGTGCCCCGGAGTGACCGGGCGCACACCATGGGTCGGGAAATCTGCTGCGGCACAGGCGAAGTCCTTACCTCGACTCACCTGACCGCGAAATGTGGCCTGCGACCCCGCACCTCCCCGTTAGGCTCTCCCGCCGACAGCCGAGGCTCGTTCGTCCGTCCGGACGGTCGAGCGCGACGTCGAGGTGATGGCGCCCCGGGCCGACCGCGCGCCGCCACGTCCGGGGCTCGACACGGAGCACGGAGGAGAGGACGACATGGGTCGCAGCACCGAGCCGGACGGTTCGCTGTCCGGAACGGATCGGGAACGAGAGGTCGGGGGACGCCGGAAGGCCGGTCGCGGGAGCAGGGCCCTGTTCGTGGTCGGCATGAGCTTCGTCGCGGTCGCCCTCGGCATCGTGATCGTCGCACCGATCGCCCTCTCCTCACAGGACCTGGTGCGCTGGGCCTCCGATCCGGAGGGGCTGGGGCTGCCGGGGCCCTGGGCGTGGCTCGCCTTCGTCGCTCTCGACGCGGCGGCGGCCGTCTGCGTCGCCATGGTCACGGTGGCGGCATGGCGCGGCGAGTCCGGGGGAGCGTTCCACGCCATGACCTGGCTCTTCGCGGTCGGATCCGCGGTGGCGAACCACCGGCACGGCGCGACGACCCCCGCGCGGGACGACGAGTACTTCTTCCCGGCCATGAGCATCGCCGGCCCTCTGCTCCTCGACGTGACCCTGGCCCGCATCCGCAGGTGGGCGCGGATCGAGGCCAGGACCCAGATGACGGCCCGGCCGCGGTTCGGCCTTCGCTGGCTGCCCGGGGTGGGGTTCCGGGAGACGTTGCGCGCCTGGCAGGCCTCGCTCCGCGAGGACATCGCCCGCCCGGCGGACGCCATCGCCCATGTCCGCGAGGTCGACGCCCTCGCCGGGCTCGACCCTGCCGACGCGCTGCGGTTCGCGTGGCAGGCCCTGGGGCACACCGATCCCTACGTCGCCTGGCAGTGGCTGGTGGCCCGCGGGGTCACCATCGACCAGGCGACGATCCTGACCGCCACCAGAGCGGTGAGCACGGACAGGGTGCCCTCGTCGGGAGCTCCAGCCGGTCAGTCGGGTACGGATCCCGTGTCCTCGGCACTCGCCGCCCCACCGGGGAAACCGCCGCGACAGCCGGCTCCGGGCGAAGAGCGACGACCGGTGATCCAGGCACCCCGGCCGCGGACCCGCGACGGACGAGGCCGGACCGCGACGACGTCCCCGTCACCGTCCCGGCCGTCGTCGGGCCGGGAGGTGGAGATCGCCCGACGTCTCAGGGACGCGATGGAGCTGCTGAGGGGTGATCCGGACCTCACAGCGGCCCAGCTCGGCGACGAGCTGCGCCGGCTCGGGTGGGACCTGAGCGCGCGCACGGCGGCCAGGGTGCTGTCCGAGGCCAGGGCGCGATCGGGGAACGCAGCCCGGCTGGCGGCGGTCCGCTGACCTCACCTCGGGTCCCACCGGAGGTGGCGTCACCGTCTTCAGGGGACGCGACCAGCGGCCGAAGAAGGTTCTGTGGCGAATCCCTCGGCACCGGTAGACGGCCGCGACACCCGTCGGCAGCCGGCGACGGAAGTCGAGCTGCTGACGTTCGGGCGCCTGCTCGTCCAGCTCGGCAAGGTCGTCGAGGAGCGCGCCGTCGGTGTCCTGCAGTGGTATCGCCTGACCCCGGCGGGCTGGCAGGTGCTGGAGGTGATCCGCCGGCTCGGACCGTCCCGCGCGGCGGAGATCGCCGCCGCCTGCGGTGGCTCGCGCCGGTGGCTCTCCGGGATCGTCGACGAATTGGCGGCGGCGGGACTCCTGACCTGCCTGCGGGGGAACGACGGGTCCGGTGACGAGCTGCTGGCTCTGACCGAGACCGGGACGAGCCGGGCCGAACAGGTGATGTCCGACCTGGGGCTGGCCTTCGGCGGCGCGATGACCGAACTGGACCCCACCGACCTGCGTGCGGTCACCGAACGGCTCGCGCGGCTGGCGGTGCACCTGCTGGAGCCGGCACCCGCCACCGAGTCGAGCACCCTCCCCGTCAGCTGAGCCGGTCGACCCGCTCCAGCCGGTCTGCCCGGGCCTGGTCGCTCGTCGGCGGGTCGCCGTCCCTGGCCTCGTACCGGCTGGGCGAGCCCGTGGGGGCGATGCTGCGCAGCAGGTTCGCCGCGGTCATCGCCCGCAGGGTCTCGTAGACCGCCTGCGTGGACAGCGAGCCGAGGCGCTCCCGCGCCAGCCGGGCGATGTCGGGAGCCGGCAGGTGGGGCGACCGCTCGACGATGTCGAGGACGGCCAGCCGGGCGGCGGTGACCCGGAGTCCCGCCTGCCGGAGCCGATCCCCTGGATCCGTCATAATAAGGACAGGCTCACCTACAAGACGGCACGCGTCAACTCCGGATCCGCGGCGGAGGTCACAGGATCCGCAGGTGGAGGGGTCACAGGGTCCGCAGATGGAAGCCACCGTCGACGTCGATGACCTGGCCGGTGCTGAAAGGCAGCAGCTCCTCGGCGATCGCGAGGACCGCCCGGCCGACGTCCTCCGGCTGGCCCCACCGGCGGATCGGGGTGATGCCGCGTTCCAGGATGAGCTCGTCGTAGCGCTCCCGGACCGGGCCGGTCATGTCGGTGGCGATGATCCCCGGCCGGATCTCGTAGACGTTGATCCCGTGCTCGGCGAGCCGGGCCGCGTAGAGGGTGACGAGCATGGACAGCCCCGCCTTCGCCAGGCAGTACTCACCCCGGTTCGTACTGGCCGTGTAGGCGCTGATGGACGAGATGACGACGATCTTCGGTCGCGGCGCACCCGCAGGAGCGGCCTCGACCTGGGCGATCATCCGCCGGGCGGCGAGCTGGGTCAGGAAGTACGGCCCCTTGAGGTTGATCCCGAGGGTTCGGTCGAACGACTCCTCGTCGGCGTCCAGGAGGTCGAGCCGCTGTCGCGGTCCCGCCCCGGCGTTGTTCACCAGCAGGTCGAGCCGCCCGAACCGGCGGAACGTCTCGGCCACCAGCCGGGCACGGTCCTCTGCGACGGAGATGTCGGCCCGGACCGGGTGCGCGCTCGCCCCGGCGGCCTCGACGAGCCCGGCGACCTCCTCGGCCGCCGCCCGGTTGTTCGCGTAGTTGACCACGACGTCGTGTCCGGCACCGGCGAGCGCGAGGGCGATCCCCCGACCGATCCCGCGCGACGCTCCGGTGACCAGCGCCACCCTCGCCGCGGTCATCGCGGTCGCCCGCCGGCCGTCGCCGGGCCGAAGAACGTGAGGTACGGCTGACTGGTCGCGATCCGCTGCAGGTAGAGCGCCACCTCGCGGGCGTGGTAGTCGCCCCACATGCTCGACTCCCCGTTGGGGACCCGCTGCCCCGGGCGCACCTGGTCCCACCCGTTGGGGCGGTGGTACACCGAGTGGAGCACGAGTCCCTGGTGGTCGGGGTCGGTGGCGAGGTAGGGCTCGGCGAGGACCGTCCCGCACACCGTGAGCCCTGCCTGCCAGTACCGGTCGGCTGCGGCGTCCCCGCCCCCACCCGGCCGGTCGTTCCGGGACCGGAGGTAGTGCCCGAGCCGGAGCAGTCCCTGAGCCGCGATGAGAGCGGCGGAGGAGTCGACCGGCTCGTGCGGGTTGAAGGGGTCGGCCGGCTCGTCGAGGTCGAGCTCGACCAGTCCCGGAGCCCCGGTGTCCCAGTAGGGGACGCCGTCAGCGGGTGTGGTGTCGAGGTAGAAGTCACAGGTGGCCCGGGCGGCCCTGAGCATCGTCGCGGTGATCGTCGACCGGCCGCCGAGGGGCTCCAGCTCCTCGTCCGTGATCAGGTCGATGAACTCGAGCTGCTCGGCGAACCCGAGCATCGCCCAGGCCAGCCCGCGGGTCCAGGTGCTGAACGGGGAGAACCCCTGCTGGGTGCTCGGACAGCGGTAGCTGCCGTCGACCACGTTGAAGATCGACTCGTGGGCCGTCCGCCCCCTGACGTCGAAGTCGTCCCGTCCCTCGCCGTAGTAGATGTTCCAGCGGGCGGTGGACGTCGCGTGCTCGACCATGCGACCGAGCAGGGAGACCCTGGTCTCCCGTTCCGCCATGAGCACGTGTCCGAGCAGGTGCGCGACGGAGAGGGACCGGCAGGACCGGACGGTGTCGACGAACAGCGACTGCGGTCCGTTGAAGGAGTAGACGTATCCGGTCCCCTCGGCCGTCGTCCGCCAGCGGGCGGCCTGGACGGCGCCGCTGACCCGCAGCGCGAGCTGGTAGAACTCCCGCTCCCACGGGTTCTCGGGCAGGCGCTCCTCGTTCATCAGCCGCCACAGGGTGCCGTAGGTGCTGATGTTGTTGAACCCGTGGTCGTGGACCCCCACGTGACTGACGTGACCCGCCATCGTCTCGACCGTGCGATCGCGGCCGATCCGCAGGTACCTCTCGTCCCCGGTCGCGTCGTAGTGCAGCAACGCCGAGCCGTACTGGAAGCCCCTGGTCCAGTCCGTCCACCCCCTGGCCGTGTACCGCCCCCGCACCGTGAACACCGGTGAGGGCCTGCTCGGCGTGCAGGTCGCCTCGACGGAGTCGATCTTCTGCCCGGACAGCTGCCACAGCCGGTCGATCCGGGGCAGCAGGTCCACCGCGGTGACGGTGTCGTCGATCCTCACGGTCACGCCTCCCGTGTCGAGGGGGTCGGGTCGGGGGTGGTCGGGATGTCCAGCGCGGCGGCGACGTCCGCTCCGGTGAGCACACCGTCGGCGACCAGGGCGGTGAACCTCCGGGTGGCGGCGGCCTCCGGGGCCAGCACGACGGGGGAGTCCGCCGCGAGCGAGGAGCCGAGCCCCGGGTAGGAGGACAGCCGCACGAACCACGGGTCGCCGAGGGTCGCGTCGTCCGCCGCTGCGACCGCGACGGTGAACGCCGCGCCGTTCGGCCCGGTGCCGGCCGTCACCGCGATCCACGGCGCCGTCCAGCCGTGCACGCCCTGCTCGCCCGACCGGTCCTCGGTGAACACCCGGGGCGAGGTGAGCGGGGGGAACCGCCAGAAGAACCCGCCGTACCCGGCCCCGGGGCGCCCGTTGGTCGCCGGGCTGCCCAGGGACAGCCGGTCGCCGGAGACGTTCCGCAGCGCGAAGGAGAAGGACATCCGCCAGCACCCGGGCAGCGGCTGGACGGGCGCGGCGCGCACGGTCCTGCGCTCCTCGAGCAGCGCCGTGCCCGCGCGCCCGCGCCAGGTGAGCCGCTCGGTGAAGGTGTCGGGGCGGCGTTCGGCCCAGCCCTCGTGGGTGACCGTGCCGTGGTCGTCCAGCCAGGTGTACCCCTGGCCTCGCACGTAGGTCCGGCCGCCCCAGAGGTTGACACCCCCCACGTCCTGGATCGCCACCCCGACGCCGAGGTGCCAGCGGTGGTCCTCCGGCTCGCGGTCGGAGACCACGGTCCCGGCGAGGGTCAGCACCGGGTGCAGGAACGGCCTCGGCGACAGTTCCGGGGCGAGGTCCTCGCCGGAGCTCCAGCGGGCGACCTCCCTCCCGGCGACCACGAGCGTGGCGGGAGCCTCACCCGGGGCGCAGCCGGCAGGACCGGACCCGGTGGAGGGGCTCCCGGAGGACCTGTCGGAGGTCATGACCCGAGCTCCTCTCCCGCCGACACGGTCGACATCGCCCCTGCGGCCCAGGGGACTCCCAGCTCGGAGAAGAGGCGCAGCCGCCGTGCCGCCTCGGTCACCGCCTCGTCGACGCCGTGGACGACGCGCCGCTCAGCCGGCCCCGATCCGTGGGCCGTCCAGTGCTCCGGCGGGATCGGCGTCGGATCGGGTGCACATCGCACCGCGTCGAGCACCCGCATGAAGCCGGCGGTGGACCGCAGCGGGACGAGCAGCTCCACCGAGGGGTCGTGCAGGTGGGCGACCAGGTTCTCCAGCAGCGGGACCGGCGGGTGGGTGGAGACCTGCACCTCCTCGGCGCGGTCGTCCGTGCGCACCCTGACCTCGCCCCGCTTGTAGGCGAGGGCGATCCTGCCCCGGGTGCCGTGCACGGTGACGACCGGCTCGTGGGTCCTGGTCGCGCACAGGGTGGCCGCCACGGTGATCACCGTGCCGCGACGGGTGCGCAGCCGGAGGCAGGAGGTGTCGTCCGCCTCGATGTCGTGGGCCCGGTACAGCTCGACCGCCACGTCGCGGACCGCGTCCGGGGTCTCGCTGCCGTCGATGCGCAGCGCGGCGGACACGGAGTGGGCCAGCGGGTTGGTGAGCACGCCGTCGACGACGGGCACGCCGTCGAGGCTCCTGCGTCCGGCCCAGCGCCCCCGGTCGTAGTAGGCCCGCTCGCGCACCCAGGCTCCCTCGGCGCCGATCCCCACGACCTCGCCGACCGCGCCGGAGCGCACGAGTTCCCGTATCCGGTCGACCGCGGGGGAACCGAGGCTCTGGAACCCGACCTGGCAGGTCAGCCCGGACGCGTCGACGTCGGCCAGCAGGGCCTCGAAGTCGTCGTAGGTCGGGGTGGGCGGCTTCTCCAGCAGCAGGTGCGAGCCGCGGGCGAGCGCCTGCCGGGCCAGCTCGGCGTGGGTGTGGATCGGGGTGCAGATGATCGTGACGTCCGGGCGGACCTCGTCCAGGAGGTCGTCCAGCCGGGTGGTCACCACGACGTCCCGGAGCCGCGCGGCGTCCTCGGCGCTCGGCGGCACGGGGTCGCACACCCCGGCCAGCCGGATCCCGCTGCGGCGGGAGAGGGCCTCGACGGCGGCCAGGTGGGACCGGCCGTGCCCGTGCAGCCCGGCGAGGACGACGGTCGCACGGAGTCCGTCACTGCTCGTCGTGGTCACCGGTTCCCCTTCCCGGAGGGCGGTCGTCCGCGGAGTGCCGCTGGTGCAGCGCCCGACGGTACCGCGTCCACCCGACGATGGAAAGCGCTTCCCGGCACGAGCCGGAGGCTGGTGGACGGCGCAGGGGGTGAGGCGTGGCGGAGGCCGTGGGGTGGAGGGGACCGCACCCGACGGCGCACCCGGCAAAGACTGGCAAAACCGACATAGGGCACGATTGCCCAGTTGTCGATCTGTAGCTTCCCGGGTATTGACACCAGGGGGGTCAAGCGCTTCGCTAGAAAGCGCTTACCGGAGGATGGATCCGGTGATGGGACGGTCGGAACCCGTTGATCGGTCACGACCAGAAGATCACGCGGGTCACGTCCCTCGGACAGCCCAAGACATCCAGTTGACTGATCGTGGTCATCCAATCACTTCGAGTATTCCACTGTCATCGTTCCGTATCCGCCGGCGGCGGGCGGCGCTGTCCCATCCGGGCAGTTCCCGCGCGGCGGAGTTCCCGTGCGAAGAGAGGTGACGCCTCGTGGCACCCACCCTCGAGGGTGAGCGGCCCGGCATGGCCGCCGTGGACGAGGGGGACCCACCCCGGCGTGGCAGGCGACAGCGCAGCCGGTCCGACATCGTGGAGAGGCGAGCGGCCCACCTGTTCCTCGCCCCCTGGTTCCTCGGCCTCGCCCTGATCACCATCGGGCCCATCCTGGCGTCCGCCTACCTGTCGTTCACCGACTACAGCCTGCTCGAGGCGCCGAACTGGATCGGCTGGGAGAACTACGACCGACTGCTGGACGATCCCCGGTTCTTCCAGTCGCTCAAGGTGACCTTTATCTACGTCGGGGTCTCCGTCCCGTTGCAGTTGGCCTTCGCCCTGGCCCTCGCTCTGGTGCTGGACCGCGGGATCCGGGGGCTGGCCTTCTACCGCTCGGCGTACTACCTGCCGTCCCTGCTCGGCAGCAGCGTGGCCATCGCGATCCTGTGGCGCCAGATCTTCGGCACCGAGGGTCTCATCAACCGGGTGCTCCAGGCCCTCGGCTGGGACAGCCCGCCCGGCTGGGTCTCGACCCCCGAGTACTCGCTGTGGACGCTGATCCTGCTGCACGTCTGGACCTTCGGCTCACCGATGATCATCTTCCTGGCGGGTCTTCGGCAGATCCCGCGGATGTACTACGAGGCGGCGGAGGTGGACGGCGCGGGCAGGCTGCGCCGGTTCTTCTCGATAACGATCCCGCTGCTGACCCCGATCATCTTCTTCAACTTCGTCTACCAGGTCATCCACTCGTTCCAGAGCTTCACCCAGGCGTTCATCGTCAGCAGCGGAACGGGCGGTCCGGCGGACTCGACGCTCTTCTACACGCTCTACCTGTACCGCAAGGGCTTCGGCGACTTCGACATGGGATACGCCTCTGCCCTGGCCTGGGTTCTGCTGACCATCGTCGCGGGGCTCACCGCGGTGAACTTCGTCGCGGCGAAATGGTGGGTGTTCTATGAGGACTGAGGCCGTGCACGGCGGCGTCGGAGAGCCCGGCGGGACGGCGAACCCGGTCCCCGTCGGCGCGCAGACCGCGGTGGAGGCGCGACCGCCGGTCGTCCCCGCCGGGAAGCGGGGCACCCGGTCTGCGCGCCGCGGAAGGTCCGGACGGCGGATGCTGTCCCACCTCGGGCTCATCCTGTTCGGCTGCTTCATGCTGTACCCGCTGATCTGGATGGTGTCGAGCTCCTTCAAGCCGACCGGCGAGATCTTCCGCGAGCCGGGCCTGATCCCGACGAACCCGACGCTGGACAACTACCCCGCGGGCTGGACCGCCCTCGACAGCGACTTCGGCCGCTACATCCTGAACTCGCTCCTGATCGTGGCCGGAGCGATCGTCGGCAACATCGTCGCCTGCTCCATGGCGGCCTACGCCTTCGCCCGGTTGAAGTTCCCGCTCCGGCGGATGTGGTTCGCCATCATGCTCGGCACGATGATGCTGCCGATCCACGTCGTCATCGTGCCGCAGTACATCGTCTACGCACAGCTCGACTGGATCAACACCTACTGGCCGCTCATCGTGCCGAAGCTGCTCGCGACGGACGCCTTCTTCGTCTTCCTCATGGTGCAGTTCATCCGGGGGCTGCCCCGGGAACTGGACGACGCGGCGCGGATCGACGGCTGCGGGCATCTCGGCATCTTCCTGCGGATCATCATGCCGCTGGCGATGCCCGCCGTCGCCACCACGGCCATCTTCACGTTCATCTGGACCTGGAACGACTTCTTCAGCCAGCTCATCTTCCTCACCGATCCCGACATGTACACGGTCCCGGTCGCCCTCAGGTCCTTCGTCGACGCCACCAGCCGAACCCCGTGGGGTCCGGTGTTCGCGATGTCGGTGGTGTCGATCGCGCCCATCTTCGGTTTCTTCCTCGCCGGCCAGCGCTACCTCGTCAGGGGCATCGCCACGACCGGTCTCAAGTGAGAGTCCAGGTTCCACCCCATCGAAAGGAGCCAGCCACCGTGGCACGTCTCAGAAACGCACCCCGACACCGTCATGGCGTCAAGGTGGCACTGCTGTCAGCGCTCGTCGTCCCGATGTCCCTGCTCGGCGCCTGCGGCAACGACGACGGAGGGAGTGACGGGAAGGTCACCCTCCGGTTCTCCTGGTGGGGGAGCGACACGCGTCACGCCATGACGCAGAAGCTCATCGACCTCTACCAGTCGAAGAACCCGAACGTGAAGATCCAGCCCGAGTACACGGACTGGAACGGGTACTGGGACCGGATGGCCACCAGCGTCGCCGGCGGGAACGCCCCCGACGTCATGCAGCAGGAGACGAAGTACGTCCGGGAGTACGCCGACCGCGGCGCCCTCCTCGACCTGACCTCCCAGCTGCAGCGGACCATCAAGGCGGCGGACCTCGACCCGCTGGTGAAGGACGCCGGCGCCATCGACGGCAAGACCTACGCCATCCCGACCGGGGTCAACGCCCTCGCCTTGGTCGCGTCACCGTCGGGGTTCGAGGCCGCCAAGGTCGGCCTCCCCGACGACAGCTCGTGGACCTGGGACGACTACGTCAAGGTCGCCACCGACGTGACGAAGGGCTCGCCGAAGGGCAGCTACGGCACCCAGAACATGGGCTACTCCGACGCCAGCCTCGAGGTGTTCGCCCGCCAGCGTGGTGAGTCCACCTTCACCGGCACCGGCATGGGCGTGAGTAAGCAGACGCTCGTCGACTGGTGGACGATCTCCGAGAAGCTGCGGAAGGAGGGTGGCGAGCCACCGGCGTCCCTGTCGGTGGAGACCCAGGCCTCAGGCCTCGACGGCTCCCTGATCGGAACCGGCAAGGGCGCCATGGGCTTCTGGTGGACCAACGAGCTGCCGGCCATCAGCGAGGCCCTCGGCAAGGAGGTCAAGCTGCTCCGGGTGCCCGGCGAGGCCGCGGCGTCGACGCCCGGCATGTTCCTCAAGCCGGCCATGTTCTGGAGCATCAGCTCCAAGACGAAGCACCCCGAGGAGGCGGCGAAGTTCGTCGACTTCCTGCTCAACGACCCGGCGGCAGCCGAGATCATCCTCAGCGACCGCGGGCTGCCGGTGAACCTCACCGCGCGCAAGGCGATCGTCAGCAAGCTGACCCCGGCCGACCAGCTCTCCGCCCAGTTCATGGACAGCGTCCGGGAGAAGGTCGCCCCGCCGCCAGCGCTTCCGCCCAAGGGCGCCGGTGAGGTGCAGAAGATCCTCCAGCAGATCAACGAGCAGGTCCTGTTCGCGAAGCTCACCCCGGAGCAGGCAGCGGACGAGTTCCTGAAGCAGGCCGCGGCGGCCATCGGTTGATCATCCCAGCGGACGGCGAGGAGCGCCGGTGAGGTTCGTCAGGTCAGGTCCCGGTCACGGAGGTTCGCGATGAGCACGAGCACCACCCCCAGCGGTGGGACGCCACGGCGCTATGCCTTCGTCGGCCTGGGACACCGTGCCGAGATGTTCCTCACGGCGCTCCTCGGTCCGCACGCCGACGTGGGCACCCCGGTCGCCTTCTGCGACACCAACCGCACCCGCATGGCCTACCACCAGCGGCTGCGGCAGCAGGAGGCGCCCGGGGCGGCCCCGTTGCCCGAGTACGGTCCCGAGGACTTCGGCACCATGCTCACCGAGCAGCGGGTCGACGCGGTCGTCGTCACCGTCATCGACCGGCTGCACGCCCGGTTCGTCTGTGAGGCCCTCGACCACGGCTGCGACGTGATCTGCGAGAAACCGCTGACGATCGACGTCGAGGGCTGCCGGCAGATCACCGAGGCGGTGGCACGCAGCTCCGGCCGGCTCGTGGTCACGTTCAACTACCGCTACTCACCCCGCAACTCCGCCGTCCGCCGGCTGCTCCTCGACGGCGAGATCGGCGAGGTCACCTCGGTCCACTTCGAGTGGCTGCTCGACACCGTGCACGGCGCCGACTACTTCCGCCGCTGGCACCGGGACAAGGCCAACTCCGGCGGGCTGCTCGTCCACAAGGCGACGCACCACTTCGACCTGCTCAACTGGTGGCTGGACGACCTCCCGGAGACGGTGTACGCCCAGGCGGAGCTCAGGTTCTACGGGGCGGCCAACGCCGCGGCCCGGGGCCTCGGACCGCGGCCACGCCGCAGCAGCGCGCAGGCGGCGGCCGGGGATCCGTTCGCCCTCGACCTCACCGCCAGCCCCCGGCTGCGCCAGCTCTACCTCGAGGCGGAGCAGGAGGACGGGTACCACCGCGACCTCGACGTGTTCTCGGACGGGATCACCATCGAGGACACCATGGCCGTCCTCGCCCGGTACACCCGTGGCGCGCTGCTCACCTACTCGCTCACCGCCCACGCGCCGTGGGAGGGCTACCGGGTCGCCTTCAACGGCACCGCGGGGCGGCTGGAGCTCTCCGTGTGCGAGCGGGCCTCGTTGGCCGCAGCCTCGGCGGGGGACGTCGTGGGCTGGGAGCGGCCTGCGGTCGACCCCAGCGCGACCGATGACCGCTCGGCCGCCGACCGGCCGGGCGACGTCCCACCGGCTGACCATGACGAGGCGGCCCCCCACGTCCCCGGCGACACCGCGATCCGGGCCGAGGGCACCGAGCTGGTGCTGCAGCGGCACTGGGAGCCCCCGAGACGGATCGACGTCGCGTCGGCGGGGGCGCACGGCGGCGGCGACGAGCTGCTGCTGCACGACGTCTTCCGCGGCACCGCCGCGGACCCCCTCGGCCGGCGGGCCGGCCACCTCGACGGGATCCGCAGCGTGCTCGTGGGCATCGCGGCGAACCGCTCCGCCGAGACCGGTCTCCCGGTCCTCCTCGGGGAGCTCGGGGTACCGGTCACGGCACCGGTCACGGCACAGGAGGAGGCCGACCGATGAACGGAGGACCCCTGTCCACCCTTGCTGACACCGACATCCGCACCGGACCGGCCGAAGTCCCCATCCCGGGCCCGGACCTCGACAGTCGCGGGGCGACGACCTCGCCCGCGGCGTCCGAACAGAGTGGGGAGGCAGTGATGAAGACCCGGCCGCTCGGCGTCGTCATGAACGGCGTCACCGGACGCATGGGGTACCGGCAACACCTGGTGAGGTCCATCCTCGCCATCCGGGAGCAGGGCGGCGTCCGGCTCTCCGACGGCACGACCGTCATGCCGGAGCCGTACCTCGTCGGTCGGAACCCGCACAAGCTCGAGGATCTCGCCGTCCGGCACGGCATCGAGCGCTGGACGACCAGTCTCGAGGAGGCCCTGGCCGACGACGGGTGCGAGGTCTACTTCGACGCCCAGGTGACGACGGCCCGGGAGAAGGCGCTGCAGACGGCCATCGAGGCCGGTAAGCACGTGTACACCGAGAAGCCGGTCGCCGAGCGGCTGGACCGCGCCATGGACCTCGCCCGGCTCGCCGCCGACGCGGGCGTGCGCAACGGCGTCGTCCAGGACAAGCTCTTCCTGCCCGGTATCGCCAAGCTCCGGCGGCTCCTCGACGGCGGGTTCTTCGGCCGGGTGCTCTCGGTCCGGGGGGAGTTCGGCTACTGGGTGTTCGAGGGCGACTGGCAGAGCGGTCAGCGGCCCAGCTGGAACTACCGCAGGGACGCGGGCGGCGGGATCGTCCTCGACATGTTCTGCCACTGGTCCTACCTGCTCCACCAGCTCTTCGGGCCGGTGGAGGCGGTGACGACGCTCGCCGTCACCCACGTCCCCGACCGCTGGGACGAACAGGGGATCCGGTACCGGGCGACCGCCGACGACTCCGCCTACGCCATCTTCGAGCTGGCAGGCGGCGTCGTCGCCCAGGTCAACTCCTCGTGGTGCGTCCGGGTGCACCGCGACGAGCTGGTCGAGTTCCAGGTGGACGGCACCGAGGGCAGCGCCGTCGCCGGCCTGCGCGAGTGCCGGGTGCAGCACCGCTCGGTGACCCCGATGCCGCTGTGGAACCCCGACCTGCCGGTGACCGAGCGCTACCGCGACCAGTGGGACGTCGTCCCGGACAACGGTCGGTTCGACAACGGGTTCAAGTACCAGTGGGAGGAGTTCGTCCGTCACGTCGTCGAGGGCACCCCCTTCCCCTACGACCTGCTCTCCGGCGCCCGGGGCGTGCAGCTCGCCGAGCTGGGGCTGCGGTCGTCGGAGGAGGGACGGCGGATCGTCGTCCCCGAGCTGGTCCTGTGACGGAGCCCGCGATGAGCACCGAGGTCACCGGCGGCGCGGCCGTCGTCGACGTCCCCTCCGGTCGCCCGGCGACGACCGCGACCCCGCGCCCGGGCGACCCGCGGCTGGCCCGGTTCTCCCTGAACCAGCGCACCGTGCCGCGCCTGTCCGTGCCCGACCTGGTCGAGACCTGCCTCGCGGCGGGGGTCGGGGCGGTCGGGCTGTGGCGGGAGCCGGTGGCCGAGCACGGCCTCGCCGAGACGGCCCGGCTGGTGCGCCGGGCCGGGTTGCGGGTCTCCTCGCTGTGCCGTGGCGGCTTCCTGACCGCTGCGGACCAGCCGGGACGGCGGGCGGCGGTCGAGGACAACCGGCGGGCGATCGAGGAGGCGGCGACGCTGGGGGCCGACTGCCTCGTGCTCGTCGTCGGGGGCATGTCCGAGGGCAGCCGTGACCTCGCCGGGGCAAGGGAACGGGTGCGGGAGGTGCTGGCGGTCCTGGCACCGGAGGCGGCCGCGGCCGGGGTCCGGCTGGCCGTGGAGCCGCTGCACCCGATGTACGTCGCCGACCGCGCCGTGGTCTCCACCCTGGACCAGGCCCTCGACCTGGCCGCGCCGTACCCGGCGGACGTGCTGGGGGTCGTCGTGGACGCCTACCACCTGTGGTGGGACCCCCGGCTGCCAGAGCTGATCCGGCGCGCCGGCCCGCGGATCGCCTCGTACCAGGTGTGCGACTGGGTGCTGCCGTTGGCGGCCGACGTGCTGCTGGCCAGGGGAGTGATGGGCGACGGCGTCATCGACCTGGCGGGGATGGCGGCCGAGGTGGAGGCCGCCGGGTACACCGGCGACGTCGAGGTCGAGATCTTCAATGCCGAGGTGTGGGCGGCCGAGCCGCGCGCCGTGCTCGACACGGTGCTGCGCCGGTACGTCACCTGCTGCCTTCCGCCGAGGGATGACCCCGCCGCCGGATCCGGTGAGCGGGGTGAGGTCGACCGACCCTGAGTGGTCGGTCGTGAGCGAGGAGAACGACGATGCGAGGTTCTGGTCGGGGAGTCCGGTGGGTCAGGGCGGGGACGGCGGTCGTCGGGACGGCCGCCCTGGTGCTCGGGGTCACCGCCGCGCCGGTCGAGGCAGGCCGGCCCGGCCGGGATCTCGGCCGGGAGACGCTACGGGCCGGGGACGGCTGGGCTGCGCTGGACACCGGGACGACCGGCGGTGCCGCGGCCGACGCGGCGCACGTGTTCGTGGTGCGGACCTGGGACGAGTTCCGGGCCGCGCTCGGCGGCACCGCCGCGCGGGGGGACACCACGCCGCGGATCGTCTACGTCGAGGGCCGGATCGACGCGAACACCGGGCCGGGCGGGACCGTGCGCACCTGTTCCGACTACGCCGACCCGGGGTACTCCCTCGACGCGTACCTCGCGGCGTACGACCCGGCGGTGTGGGGCACGGAGACCAGGCCGAGCGGCCCGCTGGAGGAGGCGCGGGCCCGTTCGCAGGCCACCCAGAACGCCCAGGTGCGCCAGTTCGTGGGGTCGAACGTCACCATCGTCGGCCGCGGTCCGAGGGCCCAGCTCGTCGGCGCGTCGCTGACCGTGCGCGGCTCGACCAACGTCATCATCCGGAACCTGCGGCTGTCCGACGCCTACGACTGCTTCCCCGGCTGGGACCCGGGCGACGGGTCGGGAGCCTGGAACTCCCAGTACGACAACGTGTGGGTGGTCGAGTCCACGCACGTCTGGGTCGACCACGTGACCTTCGACGACGGCGCCCACCCGCCGGCGTCGCTGCCGGAGCGCCTCGGTGTGAAGTACGAGGTGCACGACGGGCTGCTCGACATCACGAACAACTCCGACCTGGTGACGGTCTCGTACAACCGTTTCGTCGACCATGACAAGACCATGCTCATCGGCTCGTCGAACACCCGGTACACCGACCGCGGCACCCTGCGGGTCACCGTGCACCACAACGTCTTCGACGGCACGACCCAACGCCTGCCCCGGGTGCGTTTCGGGCAGGTCCACGTCTACGACAACCACTACGTCCTGAAGGACCCGGACGACTTCCTCTACGCCTGGGGGGTCGGGGTCGAGTCGCAGCTCTACGCGGAGTCCAACGTCTTCACCCTGGGCCGGAAGGTCCCGGTCGGGGACCTGGTCTACGACTGGGGCGGCACGATGATCCAGGCATCGGACACCTGGGTGGCGGTCGGGCCGCGACGTCCGGCCCGGGTGGACGTCGCGGCCGCCTACAACGCGACCCACGAGCCCGACCTGGCGACGGAGGTCGGCTGGGAGCCGGTGCTGCACGGCCGGATCGACCCGGCACCGGCGATCCCGGCGCTGCTCGCCCGGACGGCCGGAGCCGGCAGGACCGGCTGATCGGCCCAACGACCCGGGTCCGGTCGGGAGACACGACTCCCCGACCGGACCCGCCTCACGTCTCGGTGCTCCTGAGGCCTCGGTGCTCCCGCAGCGGGTCGGTCCCCTGCCGGGAGCGCCGGGCTCAGATCCTGCCGGTGCCGGCGCCGGCGGTGACGACGGACTTGACGTTGCTGGGGGTGTCGAGGCCGTAGGGGTAGGGGATGGAGGCGACGCTGCCGCCGGCGTCACCGTTGCCGGAGTTGACCAGGTGGTTGTTGCGGGCGAGGAGGTTGCCGGGGTCGGAGCTGCCCTCGCCGCGGTGGTAGGGGTCCTTGACGTTCTCGAAGTAGTTGGACTCCACCAGGACCCCGGCGTTCTC
>JAAYAH010000059.1 GCA_012719445.1 Actinomycetales bacterium
CGAACACCTCGATCAAGCACATCAAACGCACCGGCCGAGGCTTCCGCAACGAGAACCACTACCGAGCACGTATCCTCCTGGCCAGCGCCGCCCGAAGCGCAGCGTGAACCCCCACCTCAGCGCACCAGATCACGCGCAACTACGAAGAGCCCCTTACCAACACCCATGGTGATGGCGTCGAAGGTTGTCGCCGTGATCCCCTGCGCACATCCGTCGGTGTTGATGCCAAGCTTGGAGCAGTCCTGGTACATGTAGTAGACGTCGATGCTCATGGAGACGGTCTGGAGCCCGGTCGCGATCCAGGCGGCCGTTCCCGCGGCCAGGAAGGGCGCCGCCGCCCCGAAGGTCAGAGCTGTCGCTCCGATCGCCGCGACGACCCCGACCACCGTCAGAGTGTCTCGCACGGTCCACCCCTCGTCCTTCTTCTCCTTCTTCTCGCCCGTGCACTGGGCCGACAGGATCGGAATCGGTGGACCCGTCACGATGTTCCCGTAGGCATCCGTGGGATACCGGCACGTGGTTGGCGTGCAGACCCCTCGCCTGATCGAGGTGCGGTTCGTCGCCGGGCCGCCTCCACCGCCGCAGCCACCGCGGCCACTGCGGCACTCGTTGTGGTTGTGAACGATGACCCGCTGCCTTCGTTCATCTGCAGTGAGCACCCCGTTGTTCGACGACGCGTACTTGTTACAGTTCTTGAATTGCTGGGAATCGCTGGGGTAGGGGCAGCTGCCGTCCAGCCCACTGGGGTCTGCGATGGTGACGGGGTTGTTCTCGGTGTAGGTGTAGCCGTTGAGGGACAGTGGTTTGGTGGTGTTCATCACCGGGTCGACGGAGATGAATCGGCCGATGAGGGGATCGTATTCACGGGCTCCGACGTGGGTGAGCCCGGTCTGTTGGTCGGTGGGCTTGCCGAGGAAGGTCTTGTCGTCGACCCAGGCGGGGTTGGTGCCGCGGGAGGCGCCGAAGGGGGTGGTGTAGCGCTTGGTGACGGCCTGGGTGTCAGCGGCGATGTTCAGGTGCGCGGTACCGTGCTGGTCACCGGCCTGCCAGGTGAGCTTGGTCCCCGTGGTACCCAGAGTCGCGGTACGCACAGCGACGGTCGTTCCGCCGAGCCCGTAGTAGCGGGTTCCTGACAAGGTCTTCGCCGACCCCTTGACGGTGAGGCGGACCTCGGTGGCGCCGAGGTAGAGGGTCGTGTCTCCGTCCCCTGTGGGGGTACGACGGATGAGCAGGTTGCCGTCGGGGTCGTAGACGTAGTTGGTGTTCTTGGCCGGGGTGCTGCCCTTGGCGGGTTCGGCGCTGGTGGCCAGGTGTCCCTCGGCGTCCCAGGTCAGGGTCTGGGTGCCCTGGGTGCCGGGTCGGGTCTTGGTGTTGCCGAGGGCGTCGTAGCTGTAGCCGGTGGTGGTCGTGGTGCCGTCGGGTTTGGTGGTGGTGGTCTTGGTGAGCTGGTGGGTCCTGGTCGGGTCGTAGCCGTAGGCGGTGGAGGTGTTGCCGGCGACGGCGTGCTGGGTCTCGGCGGTGCGTAGCCCGGCGTCGTTGTAGGCGTAGGAGGTCCAGTAGGGGGCGGCCCCACCCAGGGTCGCGGTAGTGCGTTTGCTGGTGGCGCAGTCGGCGGTGGCGGGGGTCCAGGCCTCGGTCATGCGCTGGTAGCCGTCGTAGCCGAAACACTGGTGATCGGCCTTGCCGGTCCCGCCCAGGGTGGTCGGGTCGGTGATCGCGGTGACGTTGCCGGCCTGGTCATAGGAGTAGTTCAGGTCCTGGGCCATCCACGGGTTGGTGGCGTCGGTGACGTTGGAGCGGATCAACCGCTTGGTGCCGGGCTCGTAGGTGTTGGTGATCCACACCTGCTTGGGGTTGGTGGCCTGCGCGGCCTGCCCGAGCTGGACCTGGTCGATCATCCCCAGTGGCGAGTACACGGTGTTCTGCACGTACCCACTGGTCCCGGCCACGGAGACTGGTTTGCCGAAGGTGTTGTACTTGGGGTTGATCGCCTCCGCGGGCAGACCCGCAACCGCGGGTTCGCCGTTCACCTGCAGTGTGCCGTCCTGGTTGTAGCCGCTGGTGAAGGACAGTGTTGCCGGGATCCCTGCGCTCACTAGCGGGTCGGTGGCCGGAAGCACCACCTGTTCCTTGGTACGGCGATAGGCGTTGTCATAGGTGACGACCCGCTTGGTGTAGGCCGACCCGCTGACCCCGCCGACGTAACGAGTCGCCGACGCGGGTTGACCCTTGGCCACGGTGTCGTAGGTCCAGGCGGCGAGCTTGGTGGCATCGGTGCGGGAGGTCTTCCACTGCCCGGTCTTGCGGCCGAGTTCGTCGTAGCTGTACAGCAGCACGTTCCCCGCGGCGTCGGTGGTGGTGTCCGTCTGGTCCAGCGCGGTGTAGCTGGTCGTGGTGGTTCCCTTGTCCGGGTCGCCGGCCTTGACCGGGCGTCCGAACAGGTCGTAGCCGTAGGTCCAGTTCGCCCCGTCCGGACCGGTGACCGCCTTCTGGTCCCCCCTGGGGGTGTAGGTGAAGGTGGTCTTCAGGTAGGTCGCCCCTGTCGGGGAGGTCCCGGAGTACTGGCGGCGCTCCACCACCTGACCGAGAGCATTGCTGATCTCCCGGGTGGCCGACCCCCCGGTCACGGCGGTGGAAGCCACCGAGTCCCCGGTGTAGCTGGTGGTCGTCGACCACCTGGTCACCCCGTTGACCAGGAACGTCGAGGTGGTCGGCCGCTGGGCGCCGTCGTAGACGGTCCGGGTCTCCGAGGGCGCCTGGGCGTTGACCGTGGCCATCAGGGTGCTGTTCGGGTCGCTGCCGTCGTCGTAGACGTCGGCGTAGGCGGTCTTGGTCAGGCCGCGGTCGTCGTAGAACGTCTCCGCGATCAGCCGACCACCGATCGGTGAAGGTTCCTGGGTCTGGCGCGACCGTTGGTGTGCGTCGAAGAGGGTGTAGCTGGTGTTGTAGGTCTTCCCG
>JAAYAH010000060.1 GCA_012719445.1 Actinomycetales bacterium
GTCCGGACCGCCAACGCCGGGCTGTGGGACTCCACCACCGGATCGAACGACCTCAGACACATCGTCACCGTCACCGGCTGATCCACACGTGCAGGCAGACCTCGGCGCCTCACCCGCTCGCAGACCGTCGACGCGGCGAACCATCGCCACCTTCACGGGAGGGTCGGAGGACCTGGACCGGCGCGCCGAGGTGGCCGGGCTGGATGCCTGCCTGGCCGAACTGGATGCCTGCCTGGCCGAACTGGATGCCGAGTTCGGGCCGGTGCCGGAGCTGCGCCGACGCCAGCACCTGCCCTGACCCCCTCGTGCTGACCAGCGACACCCCCTCGTGCTGACCAGCGACACCCCCTCGTGCTGACCAGCGACCCCCGCGATCTCGGCGCACTCGCCGAGCACGTCACCCGTCCCATCACCATCGCGGCAACCTGAACACTCACGGCACGGTGCCGTCCTCCGACTCTGCCGATGAGTGCACTGCGGCGCCTGGCCTTCCCCTTGAGCTTGATCACGTTACTGGTCTTGCTGTGCCAGCCGAATGCTCGGTCATGCGGTCAGGGACGATGCATCAGCCCGAACCCGCCACGACGAAGCTGGCTGGCTCGGTCCCGATCGGGGCCGAGCCAGCCAGCTTCGTCCGGATGCCATCACCTCATGGCGTCCTCGTCGGGTGGCCTTCTGTCCGCACCGTCGGACGATCACGTTCAGAGGGTCGCGGACGCGGCGTCGTGCGGCAGGCTGGGTGGTGCGCTGAACAGGGAGAACGCGCCGGAGGCCGACGGCGTCGGGGTAACCGGGGTCACGGTCCAGTCCGGGTGGCCGGGCATCGCCGGGGTGGTCGTACCGTAGAGCCAGTCCCGCAGGAACGCGGTGAGGTCCTGCCCCGACACCTTCGAGGCAATCCGGATGTAGTCCTCCGTGCCCGCCGAACGGTCGCGGTACTTGGCGAAGAAGGTGCGTTCGACCCGGTTGAAGGCCTCTTCGCCGATCTTCTCCCGCAGGGCGTAGAGCACGAGGACCCCGCCGGTGTAGCGCTGGTTGTCCCACAGGGTCGCCGCGGTGGGGACCGCCACTGGCCCGGACGTCGAGCGCCACAGATCACCCTGGGCGTACGTGTACCGCATCCGGTCCGCCATGGTCGTGTACCCGCGGGAGTCGGCCCAGCCCTTCTCGTACCGGTAGAGCAGCCCGTAGAAGTCGGCGTGCCCTTCGTTGATCCACAGATCGGACCAGGTCCGGGGGGTCACGCTGTTGCCGAACCAGGAGTGGACCAGCTCGTGCATCATGTGCGAGGCGATCTTCGCCTCCGGCTGCACCAGGTACGTCGACCTGTACAGAGTGAGGGTCTGGGTCTCCAGGCCGGTGAAGTCGAAGTTCGGCGGCACGTCCGTGTTGATCGGCACGATCCCGTAGGTCTCCAGCGGGAACGGCCCGAGTTTCTTCTCCACCCAGGCCAGCTGTCCCGGGGTCAGGGCGAGCGCCGGCTCGAGCTGGGCGGCCTTGGCCGTCGGCACGACGTCGCGCAGCTTCTCGCCGTGCGGGCCCTTGCGCGTCACGACGGTGTACTCACCGACGACGATCTGGAGCAGCTCGGTGGCCATGGGGTGCTCGGAGACGTAGGTGGAACGGGTCCGGTCGGCCGCTGTCGAGGTCGTGCGGAGCGTCCCGCTGGCCACGCCGGTGAGCCTGCTCGGCACGTCGAGGTGGATGACGAAGCGTGCCTTGTCGCTCGGCACGTCGTTGCAGGGGAACACCGAGTGGGCCAGGTCCGGCTGCCCCCCGACGGCGAACCCGTCGTCCGTGTAGACCCAGCCGCTGCCCGGGACGTCCATCCGCGGGTCAGCGGTGTAGCTCACCCGGGTGACGAACCGGGCTCCGTTCGCGATCCGGGTCGCCGGGGCGATCGTGAGCTTCTCCTCCCTCTGGGTCGCCGTCGCCGGTTGCCCGTTGACCTCGACCGTCTCCACCTGGGCGCCCACCGAGTCGAGACCGAAGGCTGTGAGGCGGTCCGTCGCCCGCGCGGTGATCCGCACCGTGGCGTCGATCAGCCGGGTGTCGTCGTGGTAGACGAGGTCGAGGTCGTACGCGGTGACGTCGTACCCGGCGTTGCCGAGGGTCGGGAAGACGGTGTCAGCCGGTGACGAGATCGCCGCGGGGGCTGGCGCTGTGAGGCAGAGAGACGCGCTGACGAGGACCAGGGCCGTTGCGACCCGGTACCTGGGGTGAATCATGACACTCCTATGACGGAACTGAACGGGCCCAGACGTCGGACCGCACCGCGCCGGGTCAGGACCGGGTCCGCATCGCGGGACGACGCAGACAGCGAGTGGTTGCGCTCGCCTTTCCGGCTCCCTCTGCGATCGAGATCTCGGCTATGGCCTGAACGCCCCCCCTCCAGGTGAGGTACATGTCGGTTCGGGTGATGTTGAGGTGAGTGACGTGGTACTTGGCGCCAGCGCCGTCCGCTGCCCTGCTCGCCGTGACGTAGAGCGAGACCGGTGCCGGGAGCCGACTGCCGGGAGTCGGCACGAACCGCGCCCAGGCCGAGTCGCAGGTCAGCGAGTACCGCAACTCCAGGTGTCCGATCCTGACGCCCCGGGCCGGGGCCATCTCCCCGGCGGTGACCTTCCGGTCCAGAAGCATCGGCACCTTCGTCCATTGCAGCGGTCTTGCAGTGGCACCCCGCCGAGGCGGGATCCGCGCCGTCGATGAGGGGCGGCTCGGGTATCTCCCCATAAACGTCGATCGGCCCCATTGCGGTTGCACGCTCGGCAGGACCGCTGTGCCGGAGTGCAACGGGCAGACGACGAGGGCACCGATCATCGTCGTCGGAGTGGAACGACGTGACGAGCCGCCTGGAGTCAGCGGCCCCTGGCGTGGCGATCCCCGGCTCTCCCTCCGGCTCGGTCGTCGACGTCCCGTCCTCCACCTGTCCCGGCGCGGGGGACAGGCGTGCATCCCCTTAGGGTCTTGACCAGCAACTTTGTCCACGATCAGGTCCACACCAGCCACCGTGACCACGTCGGTTGGCGGCATTTCATGTCACGTTTCATGTCACGCGGTGCCGGTGGGGGAGGCGGGTTACGTGAGCTGGGTGCGTGGCGGCCGGCGGGGTGATGGCGTGAACGGTCCGGTGTGCGCTGCGTACAGTGGAGGGCGTAGCCCGGTCCCTAGGGGGTCGGGAAGTGAGGCCGAGACCTCCCATCGGACGGCGGGCGCTCGGCCTCGCGGCTTGTCAGGACTCGGCTCAGGCGAGCTCGATCTCGATGATCTCGACGCGGTCCTTCATGGCGTGCAGGTGCGTCGGGTGGCCGCACAGGTCGTCCCCGACGGCTCCGCAGACGGCGTCGGGTAGCCACAGCAGGACCTCGTCGCTGGGCTGGGCGTGGTCGATGCGGAGCCGGCGGGACAGGACCCCGGGCGTTACGCATCCCGCCGATGGCGGCCAGGTCGTGGCGGTCGCGTTCGGGGTGTCGGGACTCCAGCAGGAGGTGCTCGACCTGACGGGCATCGAGCTCCTACAGCAGACGCTGCAGGACCTGGCGGCGGGCTCGTTCCTGCTTGGCCAGCACGCATCGGGTGCCGATGACCACCAGGTGGTCGGCGGGCAGGCCGGCTACCGCTTGGGCGGTCCGGGCGCGTCGCTGGTGGTCCTCGTGGTGCCAGTGCAGCCATCCTGTCCGCGATGCAACAGCGATCGCAGATCCTCCCGTTGAGTCTCGCCCCGGTCTTGGCGAACCACGGCCGCAGCCAGCAGGTAGACCGCGGACCCGTCGGGGAGCACCCGATGGGACTCGTCCCCGTATGCCCACAAGGCGACCGGACCACTCACGGGGACGATCCTCCCGTACCGGGCGCCGAGCCTGGCGGTAGGTGTCGATGCGAAACGGTACGCGGGTCGTCTGGTTCCGTCGCAAGTTGGTGGGCGTCTCGGTCGGGTCCCCTCCTGAGCACGATCCCGCGCGATCGCTACCTGACCGCCGTTTCTCGTGAGCGATGGGCGAAGGTCGGGTTGTGCGGGTCCGGCACCCGCACGCAACACACCACCTCGACCTTACCGACGTCCAGCGCCGCGAGCCGCTCAATGATCTGCTCGTTGTCCCGACGGCTCCAGCATCGTCAACTCCTCCCATCGTGACGATCACGATCATCCGACCGCCTGTGGGAACTGCGCGGGGACTGGTGAATCCAGATCTCGTGCTCATGGCAACAGGGAAGGGCCCAACAGGGCATCCCAGCGCCCGACTTCCGGACGGGCCCCCAGACCACGGAGCGACGACGTCAACGGGTGGCCAGACCCCGATTTTCAGCCCGGAACGGGCCGTCCGACAGGACGACCGGAGACTTCAGGGATGACCTGCACGGACGAGATCAGCGGCACCCGCAGGTGCACCGACGGCCTACATCGGGGTGTCGGTACTGGTGGAGTTGTTGCCGCCGAGGTCGGCGGGAACGGTGTCGGGAGCGAACAAGGGTCTGTCGGCGCCGCTGAACACGAGCGTGGAGTGATCGACGTCGTCGGGGTTGTCTTCGCAGTCGACGCGTACGACCTGCCCGGGGCGCAGTTCGTTGAAGAGGATCCGCTCCGAGAGAGTGTCCTCGATCTCGCGTTGGATGGTCCGGCGCAATGGTCGTGCTCCCAGGGTGGGGTCGTAGCCCTTGGTCGCCACGTACACCTTCGCGGCGGGGGTGAGCACTATATGCATGTCCTTGTTCCGGAGCCGCTCGTCCAGCTTCGCGATCATCAGGTCGACGATCTGGACGATCTCGTCCTGCGACAACTGTGCGAAGACGACGGTGTCGTCGACGCGGTTGAGGAACTCAGGGCGGAAGTGCTGCTTGAGCTCGTCGATGACCTTGGCCTTCATCCGCTCGTAGCTGGTCTTCGTGTCACTGCCGGCCTGGAATCCGAGCTGGACGCCCTTGGCGATGTCCCGGGTGCCCAGGTTCGTGGTCATGATGATGAGGGTGTTCTTGAAGTCCACGACCCGGCCCTGGCTGTCGGTCAGCCGGCCGTCCTCGAGGATCTGCAGCAGCGAGTTGAA
>JAAYAH010000061.1 GCA_012719445.1 Actinomycetales bacterium
CCGAGGAACCGTCAGGAATCCCGACCGACACTCAGACAAGGAGTCACGTCCGATGCACCGTACGTGGCCTGCGACAGGGTCTGAGATCCGCCTACGGGGTCTGCGGGAACCCACGGGATGCGGGGCAACCGGGTTCGTGCCCGCCACGGGCTTCGCGACCGTCCCGGCCCCCGGACACCCGGTGCAGCCGCCTTCGGGGGACATCGCCCCGCAGGCGTCCGCCCCGCACCTGGGCGGTGAGGCATGGTGAGCCGACCAGGTCCCGGCAGTGGTGGGGTCGGCGGCGATCACACCGTCGTCAACCGGCCGCTGCTGGACAGCCCCAGCGACTACCTCCTCGCCACCGTCCTGACCGTGACCGCGGTGGGCTCGATGTTGACGTGGCTCATCGGACAGACCGCCGCGCTGATCACCGGCGGCGGATGGGCGCCCGTCTCGCCCGGCGAGACCTTCACGGTGACCACCCGTCTACCGGAGCACCTGGGAGATCCGGCCGCCGCGTGGCCGGTCGCGGCGCGGGCCCACCTGCCCGGGCCCGTGGGTTTCGCTGTCGCCACGGTGGTGGACCTGCTGCTTCTTGCCACGATCGCGGTGGTGGTGCTGCGACGCCTCGGGCGCAGCCGGCGCCGCCGGGGCATGGCCTCGGCCGCCCAGATCACCCGAGTCTTCTCCCCCACCGCGGTCCGCGCCGCCGGCCAGCGCCTACGCCCCACCATGCAGCCTTCGATGGATCGCGGGAGTCGAGGCGCTCGATGGGCCCGGCAGGTGAGCGGCCGCCCCGACGTCAACGCAGAGATGGACCTGGATGAGGTCTCGGTGGATGTCGGCCGCGCCGATCCAGGCGTCCACGGCACCAGCCAACCGGTGCGCCTGGGCATCGAGAACTCCGTGCTGGTCCTGGCCGCCGCCCGTCAGGGCAAGACCAGCCAGGTCGTCATCCCCTGGGTCACCTCCTGGCCCGGACCTGTCCTGGTCACCTCCGTGCGCCCCGACGTCCTGCGCGCCACCGCGGCCCTGCGCCCCGGGAACCTCACCGTCCTGGACCTGACCGGCACCACCTGGCCCCACGCACTCGGCTGGTCCCCCACCACCGGATGTCAGGAGTTCGACGTCGCCCGCCGCCGCGCCGACCTGATGATCACCGTGGGGAAGCAGGGACACTCCGACGCCACCAACGCCGTGTTCTTCGGCACCTCGGCCACCAACCTGCTCGCCGGGTGGATGCACGCCGCCGCCCTCACCGGCCGCTCCATGCGCGAGGTCCTCACCTGGGCGTTGGACGAACACGACACCACCTGTGTGGACCTGCTGCGCCGCCACACCAGTGCCGCACCTGGGGTCGCCGGGATGCTCGACGCCCTCTATCGCTCCCCGGCCGAGACCCGCTCCAACCTGTTCACCACCGTCCTGACCGGCCTGGCCCCCCTGCTCTCGCCCGTCGCCCACACCGCGTTCTGCCCCGGTGGCCCCGGCTTTGACCCCGCGCAGTTCCTGCGCGCCTCGGGAAGCGTGTACCTGATCGTCCCCGAGACCCACGCCGCCGAGCTCGCCCCGCTGGTCTCGGTGTTCGTCGACGAGATCGTGCGCACCGCCACCGCCATCACCGCCGCCACGCCCACCGGGCGCCTGGACCCGCCCCTGGGGTTGTTCCTGGACGAGGTCGCCAACGTCGCGCCCCTGCCCAAGCTCCCCGACCTCATGTCCTACGCCGCCGGATCAGGGATCTTCGTGGCCGCCGTGCTGCAGGACCTGGCCCAGGCACGGCAGCGTTGGGGCCGCGACGGCGCGGACATGCTCTGGGGTGCGGCCACCTGCAAACTCGTCCTCGGTGGTCTGACCGGAGACGAGCCCGAGACCATCTCCCGTCTGGTGGGCACCTACCGCGAGCGCCTGACCACCACCTCCCGGACCCCTCACGGGCCCACCGTCTCCACGTCCCTGGCCGACCGGCAGATCCTGACCCCCGCGGCCGTGCGCACCCTCGACCCTGCCCAGCGCCAGGGGTTGCTGCTGCACGCCACGACCCCACCGGTGATCACCCGGATGGTCCGCCACTACGAGGGCCACCGCGCCGCCGACCATGCCCGATCGGTCGAGCAGACCCGCCCGCAGCCGGTCGCTGGCCACGAGGCATCCCGGAGCAGGACAGGCAAGGCGGGGGCGGCATGAACGCGGCCGACCTGGTCCCCGCACGTCGCGAGGCCTCCACGCACACGAGGAAGGAGCCACGGTGAGACGTCCCGTCCCGGGCATCGAAGAGGAGCCCGTGCCGGCCGGGCGCATCACGATGATCCGCCCCAGCCGTACCCCCCGGACGCGCCGCCGTCGCCTCCCGTCCCGCCTCCAGGCCACGGCGCCGGCCGTCCCGGCGTCCAAGCCCGTCCGCGCCCAGGTCTACGAGGACCACGACCTGTCCCCCGAGCAGCGCGAGGCGTGGTGGACCGACCTCGTGAACTGGGTGGCCTGGCTGCACGACGCCTACGAACTGTCCACCGACCAGCGCCTACCGGAATGCTGGTACCAACACCCCGGACTCGTCCAAGAGTTGGCCGCGCTGCGGGCTTGGCGCGCCGAGATCTACACCCCGCCCACCGACCCCGACGGCCGCCCCGCCCCGGTGTGGGGCAACGGAGGCTCCGCGCGGGCCTGGCACGGCGAACTACGCAACGTCCTGCGCGCGGCCACCACCGAGTACGCCGTGCGCTGCCGCGCCGGCCACAAACCCCCGGCCTCTCTGATCAGCGGCGACGAGGACCTGCGTCAGGAATGGGCCCAGGCGATCCCTGAGCCGCTACGTCCCCCCGCCGGGGCACCGCCCCCACCCGGAGGTCCCTCCTCCGGCTGCCTTGAGGTCAGCCATCAGCACATGAGCGCCCTGATCGAGACCGGTCACGCCCACGCCCTGTGCCCGCACATCCCCGGCTACGTCCACCACGACGGCACCTGGTGGGTCGCCGGGCCCGAGCAGACCTGGCTGGCCGTTACCGATCCCACCTTGGCCGACCACCTCGACGCCGCTGCGGCGACCTGGGCCCGCGCCCAAGCCGCCACCGCCGCCTACACCCCCACGCCCCGCCAAGCCCATCACCACTGACCGGACAGCAAGGGAGCCGCACCCGTGTCCTACCTGACCGACCGCGCCGAACGCGCCGTCCTGGCAGCGCTGCTGGGCGACCCCGATCCGCCCCTGCACCTGTACGGCCTGCAGGCCAAGGATTTCGCCTCGCCCCTGCACCGCCAGGTGTTCACCGTCCTGGCCGACCTAGTCACCGCCCACCCCGGTCAAGACCTCACCGAACGTGACCAGCTCATCGCCGCTCGCTTGGACCCGTCTGCCCTCACCACCACCGACCTGGGTATGTTGCGCTCCCACCCCGGTCACTGCCCACCTGATTCCTACGCCCAGATCGTGCGCGCCGCGGCGCTGTACCGGGACCTCGCACACCAGGCCCAGGCCACCGCCGAACGCGCCACGGTCACCCCCAGCGCCGACCCCGTCCTGGCCGACCACGAGCACAAGCTCGCCGCCGCCCTGCAGCGCCACGCCCACGCCTTCGCCGCTCTTCACACGGCCGACGTCGCCCACTCCGTCGACATCGACGTCACCACCCCCGTTCCCGACTCCACCCGAGCGGCTCTTGAGGACCAGGTCCTGGCGCACCTGCTGTACGACCCCGACCAGATCCCGACTCTGCGGGAGTTCCTCACCGACAACGCCTTCACCGCCGCCATGCGCCGCCACGTCTACCGAACCATGGTCACCATGGACACCGACGGCGAACCCATCGACGAGATCACCCTCACCTGGCAGGTCGAGGTCGACCTCGCCCACGCCCGCGTCCACGGCATCGATATCAACGCCCCCGGCTCCACCCCCGACGAGTCGGTCTACCCCACCACCGAAACCGACCCCGCCCCCAACCCGACCGC
>JAAYAH010000062.1 GCA_012719445.1 Actinomycetales bacterium
GGAACCCCGCCCACCCGACGCGACAGCCGGGCAACCAGCCTGCCCGAACCCCCAAGACCAGCCCCGACCACCAGCGACGATCAAGGAATCGGCATCCACGCCGCGCTACTCGCGGATCTGGGTCAGACCGCGACGCAGCCGTTCCCTGGTGGTGACCCACCCGAACGCCGGCCGCGGCGAGGCCGGCACGGCAGCGCTCCCCGGCGCCGGTGAGAGCGCCGGGGAGCGTCACCTCCACGCTCACGACGAGGCGGTACCGGACCTCACGACGAGGCGGTACTGTCCGCCGAGCCGTCCCGACCCGCGGCGGCCTCGCCGCGAAGCATCGCCTCGCGCTTGGCCTTGGCCGCGCGGACGCTGGCTCGCGGTCTGGCCGGCTCGTCGTCCGCGGCGCCCGACCGCTGCGGGGCGACGAAGGGCGCGGGACGAATCACCACACAGTTGCGTCCGGCCCGTTTGGCATGCAGCAGGTTGCGGTCGGCCCGCGCGATCAGCATCTCGGCGGAGTCCCGGTGCTGCACGAGCGCCCCGCCGATGGACACCGTGACCGACAGCAGGCCGGTACGGGTGAAGATCGAGGAGTGGCCGACGAGCATGCGCAACCGCTCGGCCACCCTCTCGAGTTCTTCGTCGTTCGCCGCAGAAGTGATGGCCAGGAACTCGTCCCCGCCCCAGCGGGCCAGGCTGTCCGTGGCCTGCAGTCCGTAGCGCAGGGTGGAGGCGACCATCGTCAGCCCGGCGTCCCCGGCATCATGGCCGTAGGTGTCGTTGACCTCCTTGAACTTGTCGAAGTCGATGATCAGTACACCGAACCGCTCCTGGTGACGGGTCCAGTCGCCGAGCCACTCCGTGAGGTTGCCCTCGATGTAGCGGCGGTTACCGACTCCGGTCAGCGGGTCGGTCAGGGCCTGCTCCTCCAGTTCGCCCATCCGCTGGCGGATGGTGGCCATCTCGTCGTCGTCCCGAAAGACCTCGACCGCTCCGGTGATCTCTCCGGTGTCGTCACGCAGCGGCGACGCCCGAACCCACACCGGCTGGCGATGCCCGTCCTTGTGATGCATGTAGACCCGGGCTTCCCGGAACTGACCGTCGTTCATGGTCGCCCTCAGCGGGCAGAGCTTGCCGCACAGTTCCGTCCCGGTCTCGTCGACGTGGTTGAGGAGACCGTCGCTGCACCGGCTGCCGGACACCTGAGCGCTGGTGTAGCCCGACATCAGCTCCGCCCCGTGGTTCCAGTACGTGATCTTCCCGCCGCGGTCGATGTAGTACACACCGTCACTCATGCTGTCCAGTAACGCCTCGTGAAACTGGGTTCCGCTGTCCGTGCCCACGCCTGGCTCCCATCGGGTCCGCTGTCACGACCGGCCCTTCGGCTCCACGGACACGATGATCAGGTCCGGTGACCGAGGACTCCCCTCCTTCCAGCGGTCGGATCCACAGAGGACGAGCCTTACCCGCGGCCGCGGCCAACACCCCGAAGGGAGTACTCCCGCTAGCCTGCGGGACGTGGCTACGCACGTTCTGACCCTCTCCTGCCCGGACCGGCCCGGCATCGTCCACGCCGTGGCCGGAACCGTCGTCGACCAGGGCGGCAATATCGTGGAGAGCCAGCAGTTCGGTGATCCGGCGACCGACCGCTTCTTCATGCGGGTCGCCGTCGAGCCGGCGAGCGCACCGACCGGTCCCCGCGCCGGTGGCACCGCCCCGAAACCCCCGACGTGGTCGAAGCGGGACACCACGGCGTTCGGCGCCGGACTGCGCATGGGCTTCGAGCCGGTCGCCCGGCAGTTCGCCATGTCCTGGCAGCTGCACCACGCCCAGACCCCCACCAGGACCCTGGTGCTGGTCAGCCTCGGCGGCCACTGCCTCAACGACCTGCTGTTCCGGGCCCGCAGCGGCGCCGTCCCGATCGACGTCCCCGGGGTCGTCAGCAACCACCCCGATCTGGCCGGGATGGCCGAGTTCTACGGCGTCCCCTTCCACCACGTGCCGGTGACCGAGGAGAGCGGCGGCAAGCCGGCTGCCGAGGCCCGGCTGCTGGCGCTGGTCGAGGAGCTGGACATCGAGCTCGTGGTCCTGGCCCGGTACATGCAGGTGCTCTCGGACGACCTGTGCCGCACCCTCGAGGGCAGGATCATCAACATCCACCACTCGTTCCTGCCGAGCTTCAAGGGCGCCCGTCCCTACCACCAGGCGCACGCCCGGGGGGTCAAGCTCATCGGGGCGACGGCGCACTACGTGACCGCGGCCCTCGACGAGGGACCGATCATCGAGCAGGACGTCGCCCGGGTCGACCACGGCATGAGCCCGGGGGACCTGGCGGCCACCGGCCGGGACGTCGAGTGCCAGGTGCTCGCCCGGGCCGTCCGCTGGCACGCCGAGCACCGGGTTCTCCTCAACGGGACCTCGACCGTCGTCTTCCGCTGACCGCATCGGGGGATCACGACTATCCTCCCGAGCCGGACGTGTCCCGGCACGGCCGGACGACAGGGAGGTCCCCCGATGCCAGCGGCTGGTCGCGGAGGTCACGGGGACGACCCGGGACCCGGTGACCGGCCGGACCCGGACGAGGCCCGGCTGGCCGAGGCCGTCGACGATCTGTTCACCGTCGAGCGGCTGCTCGAGCTCAGCGACGAGCACCTGGCCCTGCTGGGCCTCACCCGCGACGACCTCCTCTCCCGACCGCCGGGCTCCGGGACCGACGCGCCCCACGAGGAGTCCCCCGGACGGAGAGCTCCCGACGTGCTCTCCGGCAGGATCGGCGACGCGGGACGGGCCCCGGGCGCAGGGCGGGAGCCGGAGGCAGGACGGGAGCCGGAGGCGGGACGGAAGCCAGGGACAGGACGGGAGCCGGGGGCAGGGCAGGGGCGACAGTGCCGTGGGCAGGAACCGGACCGTGGCGACGGACGGGAGGGCGGGCCGGCCCGGCCGACACCCCGACGGTGGGGCCTGCTCGCCGTCGGCCGGGGTCTGCTCCTCGCCGGCTGCGGCACCGCCGTGCTGGGAGCCGTCACCGGCACGGGCATGTCGAGCGCCGCCCGGGTGGTCGCCGTGGCCGCGGTCATCCTCTCCGCGGTCCTCCTCGTGGTGTCCGCCGCGCCCGCCGGGTGGGCCGGGTGGGGCAGCCGGTTCCCGTCGACGTCGCCGTCTGCGTCTGCACCGCCGTCCCCGGGAGCTCACCGCGACCCGAGCCGCACCGCGCGCCTGGTCCGCTCCGCCGTGCCCACGCCGCCCACGCTGCCGCCGCTGCTGCTCACCCTGGCGCTCGCCGTCCCAGCGCTGCTGCTCGCCCTGGCGCTCGCCGTCCCGCCGACGGTGCAGACCGCGCAGGGCAGGGCGCGCGCGGGGGACGCCGTCCTGGTCGCCCTCGGGGCCGCCCTCACCTGCTGCGGCCTGCTGCTGCGGCTGCCGGCGTCGGGCGGTCGCGGCACTCCCCGGCCGCCGTTGCGACACCGCGGGCCCCACCCCGTGCTGTCCGCCGGGCTCACCCTCGGGGTGGTGGTCGCGGCGGTCCCGCCGGCGGTGACCGCCCACGGCTGGGCCCTGGCCGTGCGCCCGGATGCCGCCACCGCCGTCCCGGGCGCCCCGGCCCCCGTCCCCCGCACGGTCTCCGCCGTCGTCTGGCAGGCCCCTCTCCCCGACCGCTCCTCCCTGCTGGGGTCGGGGAGCCGCGGGCCGATGGTCGAACTGGACGACGGCGTGCTCGCCCTGGACGGCGCGACCGGCCGCGAGCTGTGGCACCTCCGCTGGCGGGGCCGGGGAACCGTCGACGCCGTGCTCAGTGCGGGTGGCCGGTGGGTGGTCGTCCAGTCGCCGCCTGCTGATGCCGCCGGTGCGGGCCGGGGCGACCGACTGGTGATCGACACGGCGACGGGACGGGTGGTGACCCGGCGTCGGGCGGACCCGGCCCTGCTCCGCCTCGCCACCGGCCGGTACCTCGTCGGGGTCGTTCCCGGGTCCGGCGCCGCGCGGGACCGGGTCGTCGTCCAGCCACTGCCGGAGCTGGACCGGTCGTGGTCGGTCCCGCTCGACGGCGACTGCGACCTCGGGACGCTGGCGGCCGCAGGGGAGACGCTCCTGGTCACCCGGTTCTGCGAGCGACCGGGGCTGCCGTGGGGGTACCGGGTCAGCGGCGTCGACGCCGCAACCGGCACCGTCACCTGGGACCTGCCGATGGACCGGCCCCCGCTGTCCGCGGCCCTCGACGGTCCCCCGTCCCGGTTCGACGAGTCCGTGGAGCCGGCCCCCGACGGCCTGTCCGCCCTGGTCCGGCTCGCCCCGGCGGAGAACGGCGGGCAGGCAGCCGGCAGCGGGGCGCACGGGCTGGGCGTGCTGCTGCGGGTCGCCGACGGCGAGATCATCCGTGATCTCGGCCCGGCCCTCGCCGACCGGGCGGTGCTGACCGGCGGCGGCGCCTGGGTCGAGTCGCGGGGAGGCGGGGATCCGCTGCTCCACGAGTCGTCGGGCCGGGTGCGGAGGGTCGACTGGGACGACTACTGGGCGGCCCGGCGGGGCACCGACCTGCCGGGCGGTGGCCGGGTCTGGGTGGACACCTCGGGCGACGGGGACGACGGGACCGGCCGGGTGCAGGTCACCGGCCCCGATCCCGCCTGGGTCGACCTCCCGGAGGTCTCCGGCGGGCACCCGTCGGTGCCGCTGAGCCGGCTCCGCCCCGTGGTCGGCCCGGGGGCGGTCGTGGTCGGCTACGGCCGCACCGACCTGCCGTCCACGGCGGTCCCGGCCGACGACGTCCCCGGCCCGAGCCTCCTGATCGGCCTGCGCTGACCGGACCGGCCCGCGCCGGACCCGAGGTCACCCCGCACCGGACGCGACGAGAGCCGACCAGGGGAGGAAGCCTGAGCCGACCAGGAGAGGACCTGAGGGCGGAGAGCCGTCAGCCGACGGTGCGCACGGCCACCTGTAGCGGCAGGACGGCGCGGACCTGCCAGGTGCCGTCGACCGGGCCGGCGGTCAGGTTCCCGCCGAGCGTCGCCACCCGGTCCCGGATCTCGGCCAGCCCGGTCGCGCGCTTGGTCTCCTCGTCGGGATGGGTGACCTCGTCGACGACCGTGACGACCAGCCGCGGACTGCCGACGATCTCGATGATCTCCAGTCGTACCAGTGCCCGGACCGCGGAGGAGTTCTGGGAGACGTCGTCCAGGGCCGCCTTCACCACGAGGTAGGCGGTCTGGTCGATCACCCGGTACAGCCGGCCGACCCGGCCGACGACCTGCACCTCCAGGCCGGACTCGGCGTTGGCCCGGATGAGGTTCATCAGCCCGGACAGGCCGGGCGCCGGGTGGCTGGCGGCGGTGGCCCCGTCGGCGTCCAGCGCGCCGCTGACCGACCGCAGTTCGGCGAGCAGGTCGACCCCGCTGCGGCTGATGGCCTCCAGCGCCTGCCCCACCTCGTCCGGGCGGCGCCAGCCGGTGGTGGTGAGAACGTGCCTGGCCAGCCGCGCCTTGGTGCTCATGAGGGAGATCTGCTGGGACAGGGCGTCGTGGAGGTTCCGCGCGATCCGCAGTCTCTCCTCGGCGGCCCGGCGGCCCCGGAACTCCTCCAGGACCCTGGCCCGCGCCTCCTCGCGCTCGCCGTGCAGCCGCATGGCGGTCGCGAAGGCCAGCACGGCCGTCGCCCAGCCCAGGTAGGTCAGCACGGTCCCGAAGGACACCGGGTCCGGCCCGATCCACGATCCCAGCACGAGCAGCGCGACCCCGCCGACGGTGACCGCGACCAGCGGCAGCACCGGTCCGACGAGCACGGCGCTGACCAGCCCGAGCGCGGGCGCCAGCAGCACCGGCCCCGCGGTGTACCCCGCGGCGAGGTAGCCGGCGGCGACGACGACGGTGCCCACCGCCCGCACCAGCAGCGGCTCCCCGACCAGGAGGAACGCCGCACCGGCGACGAGCAGCACCACCCCGAGGGCGTCCGGAGCCGAGCGGGTCGGCTGCAGCCCCGACAGCGCGTACGACCCCACGACCTGCAGGATCGCGACCACGACGAACTGTTCGGCCCGGCCGAACAGCCCGTAGGGGGCCAGCAGGGCCCGCAGCGACGCCGCGTGGCGGGTGGCGAAGGTGGGCGGGTCCTCGACGGGACGGTGCACGCCAGCACGGTAGCGCCCCCCGGCCGCGATACGTCCCCCGTTCGTGGAGTTCGCCCGTTCGGTCCCGGCCCGGACGGTCACCGGCTCAGCGCAGCGCGGCCCGGAGCCCGTCGTCGAGGGCGGCCAGGAACTGCTCGGTGGTGAGCCACTCCTGGTCCGGGCCGACGAGCAGAGCCAGGTCCTTGGTCATCCGGCCGCTCTCGACCGTCTCGACGCAGACCCGCTCCAGGGTCTCGGCGAACCCCACCACCTCGGGCGTGGAGTCCAGGGTGCCGCGGTGCCGCAGCCCCCCGGTCCAGGCGTAGATCGAGGCGATGGGGTTGGTCGAGGTGGGCCTGCCCTGCTGGTGCAGGCGGTAGTGCCTGGTCACCGTGCCGTGCGCGGCCTCGGCCTCGACCGTCCGCCCGTCCGGGGTCATCAGCACGCTGGTCATCAGGCCGAGGGACCCGAAGCCCTGGGCGACGGTGTCGGACTGAACGTCGCCGTCGTAGTTCTTGCAGGCCCACACGTAACCGCCCTCCCACTTCAGGGCGGACGCCACCATGTCGTCGATGAGCCGGTGCTCGTAGCCGAGACCGCGCGCCTCGAAGGCCTCCCGGTACTCCTTGTCGTAGATCTCGGCGAAGGTGTCCTTGAACAGCCCGTCGTAGGCCTTGAGGATCGTGTTCTTCGTCGACAGGTACACCGGGTAGTCGCGCTTGAGGCCGTACTCGAAGGACGCCCGCGCGAAGTCCTCGATGGAGCGGGTGAAGTTGTACATCCCCATGGTCACGCCGCCGCCCTCCGGGAACCGGGCGACCTCCAGCTCCATCGGCTGCCCGCCGTCGGCCGGGGTGTAGGTGATCGTCACCGTGCCCGGGCCGGGGACGACGAAGTCGGTGGCCCGGTACTGGTCGCCGTGGGCGTGACGGCCGATGACGATCGGCCTGGTCCAGCCGGGGACCAGGCGGGGGACGTTGCGCATGATGATCGGCTCGCGGAACACCACCCCGCCGAGCACGTTCCGGATCGTCCCGTTGGGCGAGCGCCACATCCGCTTCAGCCCGAACTCGGCGACCCGTGCCTCGTCCGGAGTGATCGTCGCGCACTTGACCCCGACCCCGTGCTCGGCGATGGCGTGCGCGGCGTCCAGGGTGACCTGGTCGTCCGTCGCGTCCCGGTTCGTGATCGACAGGTCGTGGTAGCGCAGGTCGAGATCCAGGTACGGGTGGATCAGGCGGTCCTTGATGAACTGCCAGATGATCCGGGTCATCTCGTCGCCGTCGAGCTCCACGACGGGCCCGGCTACCTTGATCTTCACCACGGATCGGCTCCTTCGGGGTGTGGACACGGACCCGCGCACGGGCGACGTCGGTCGCGCGCCAGGCCCCGCAGAGGTGTGGGATCCAGCGGCAGCTTACGCGACGAGGCTCCCCCGGGTGAGGCGAGCCATACCTACGGAGAGCGACCTGGCCGCCCGGGAGACCGCCGTCTCCCCAGTGATGCTCACGGATAGGATCTTTCTCGTCACTCCTCGTTACATGCTGGTGATCCGATCCCCAGGAAGGTGCACCATGAGCCAGTTCGCCACCCCCGCCCGTCTCGGCGCCGAGTTCCTCGGCACCTTCTGGCTCGTCCTCGGCGGCTGCGGGACCGCCGTCCTCGCCGCCGGGGAACCGGCCGCGGTCGGGGCGCTCGGTGTCGCCCTCGCCTTCGGGCTCACCGTCGTCACCATGGCCTATGCGGTCGGGCACGTCTCCGGCGCCCACTTCAACCCCGCGGTGACCGTCGGGCTCGCCGTCGCCCGCCGGTTCTCCTGGCGCGAGGTACCGGCCTACGTGATCACCCAGGTCGTCGCGGCCGTCGCCGCCGCGGCGGTGCTGCTCGCCGTCGCGTCGGGCCGGGACGGGTTCTCGGTCTCCGACGGCTTCGCGACCAACGGGTTCGGCGACAGCTCCCCCGGCGGCTACTCGCTCCTGGCCGCACTGATCGTCGAGGTCGTGGCCACGGCCTTCTTCGTCTACGTCATCCTCGGGGCGACCGGGGAGGGAGCCCCGGCCGGGTTCGCCCCGCTGGCCATCGGCCTCGCCCTCACCCTCGCCCACTTCGTCACCATCCCGGTCACCAACGCCTCGCTGAACCCGGCCCGGTCCACCGGCCCCGCCCTGTTCGCGGGGACGGAGCACCTCGGCCAGCTCTGGCTGTTCTGGGTGGCACCGCTGGCGGGCGCCGCTCTCGCCGGCGCGACCCACGCCCTGCTCACGGGGGGACGTCGACCCGCCGGTACGCGGTAGCCGAACGGCTCCGGCCGGGACGTCGCGGGAGGCGAGGCCCCTCAGGACGGTCAAGCCGGCCGGCACAGGTGACGACACCCCGGGCGTGCAGGAACTCCGGATCACGGCGGCAGCGCTCTCGGCCCCCGACCCGCTGCCGCGGCTGTGCGCGCGGCACGGCGAGGCCGCGGAGACCTGGCGGGCCGTCACCTTCGGCTCCCGGCTGCCGTGGTGGGGACGTCTGGTGGTCGTCCTCGGGTTCATGACGGTGACGACCGCCCTGCGACGCCACCGGCTCCACGTTCCGGCCTGGCCGTTCTGCCGCCGTTGCGTCCGGCGCAGGAGGGTGACGGCGGGGCTGGCGGTGGCCCTCGGCCTCGGCTGGCTGATCGCCTCGACCGCTGTCGCCGTCGGCTACGGGGTCGGCACCGTCGTGGGGGTTCTCGGCCTGTGCTCCGGCATCATGCTCACCAGATCCGTGACCGTGATCATGCTGTTCCCCGCGGACTGGTCCGCCATCGTCGGCGGCGTGGTGACCGCCGACGGCGAGGAGCTGTCCGTTCCCCGCGCCGCCGACGCCTTCGCGAACGCGCTGCCCGGCTCACGCTGACCCGCGCGGCCGGCCGGGGGCCCGCCGATCTCCCGATGGGCGGGCCCCCGGTACCCGGCCCGCGACCGCGGGGCGGCGGGGCTAGAGGGTGGCGACGTCCGCGGCCTTGGCCCGGACGGCGTCCGCCGCCTCGCGCAGCCCGGACAGCTCGGAGTCGGTGAGGTCGCGCTCGACGACGCGGCGGACCCCGCCTGCCCCGAGCTCCGCCTCGACGCCGAGGTAGACGCCCTCGATGCCGTACTGCCCGTCGACCCAGGTGCACACCGGCATGACGACACCGGAGTCCTCGGCGACGGCCCGCGCCATCCGGGCGGCGGCCGCGGACGGCGCGTAGTAGGCCGACCCCGTCTTGAGCAGGGCGACGACCTCGGCCCCGCCGTTGCGGGTCCTGGCCACGATCTCGTCGATCGTCGCGGCGTCGAGGAGGTCGGCCAGCGGCGTCCCGTTGACGGTGCAGGCGCTCGGGACCGGGACCATCGTGTCGCCGTGCGAGCCGAGGGTCAGCGTGCGCACCGCGCCCACCGGGACGGCGAGCCGCTCGGCGACGAAGTAGGAGAACCGGGCGGTGTCGAGCATGCCGGCCTGACCCATCACCCGCTGGTGCGGGAAGCCGGTGACCAGTCGGGCCAGCGTCGTCATCTCGTCCAGCGGGTTCGACACCACGATGACCACGGCGTCGGGGGCGTGCCGGGCGACGCTCTCGGCCACGCCGCGCACGATCTTCGCGTTCATGCCCAGCAGGTCCATCCGGCTCATGCCCGGCTTGCGCGGCAGGCCCGCGGTGATGACGACGATCTCGGAGCCCTCGATGACCTCGTACCCGGTGCCGTCGGTCCCGGTGGTCTTCCCGACCACCCGGGTCTCGAAGCCCTCGACCGGCCGGGACTGGTTGAGGTCCAGCGCCAGGCCCTCCGCCCACCCGTCCCGGATGTCGGTGAGCACGACCTTCTCGAAGAGGTCGTACTCGGCGAGCCGCTGCGCCGTGGTCGAGCCGTAGAAGCCGGCACCGACGACGGTCACGGTTCCCCTGCGAGCCATAGCGGTGGCATTCCCCTCGGTCGGTCCTCGGCCGCCCACCCGGGGCGGCCCGGCCGCCTCGGACCGGCGACCGGGCTCAGGCTATCCGTCACCGATGCCGAGGCGAGCCCGGGTGTCGTCCACCAGCGGCCGGTCGGCCGGCGTGATCGGGTAGCGACGGAGCCGGCGCATCGCGTCGGCCTCGGCGAGCCGGGACCCGGCCAGCTCCGGATCCCGGTCGGCGCAGGCCGCGGCGAGCCGTTCCAGGATCCGGGCGAGGTCGACGCTGCGGGTGGTGTGCTCCTGCGCGACCTGGTAGTGCCGCTCCGCGGCCGCGGCGTCCCCCGCGCGCAGGGCCAGGTCGCCGAGCGAGATCTCGGCCTGCGCCGTGATCCGCGGGTACTCGATCTGCCGGGCGACGGTCACCGCCTCCTCCGCCGCCGCCGTGGCCTCGGCCTCCCTCCCCCGGCCGACCTCCGCCTCGGCGAGCATGGCCAGGCACAGGCCCAGCAGGTACGGCTCGCGGAGCTTCCGGGAGCGGCTGACGGCTCGGGTGAGCAGCCGGTGCCCGTCGTCGAACCGGCAGCCGTCCTTGGCGATCTCCCCCAGGTTGAGCAGGGCGATGACGGTTCCCCGCTCGTCGCGCCGCGCCTCGCTGATCCCGAGGCTGCGCCGGTAGTACTCCTCGGCGAGGTCGAAGTCACCGGTGTCGTGCAGGAGCGCCCCGATGTTGTTGACGGCGATGGTGACGTAACGCGGGCTGTCCACCTGCTCGGCGACCAGCAGGCACTCCCGGTGGGCCGCCAGCGAGGCGTCGTGGTCGCCGAGGGACCGCCTGGCCGCGGCGACGAGGGCGAGGACCGAGCACCGCCCGTCCGGGCGGCCCAGGTCGGGCCGCAGGGCCGTCGCCCGCTCCGCCAGGGCGACGGCTCCCTCGGCGTCGCCGTGCTCGAGCGACCCGACCCCCGCCCAGTAGGCGGCCAGCGCCGCGGCCACCGGATCGGGGGCCACGTCGGACACCGCCGCGAGCACCCTGCGGCACTCCGCGAAACGCCCGCGGACCCAGTAGTACTGCGCCAGACCGGTCACCAGGGCGACGTCGAGCAGCTGCCGGACGTCGTCCGACGCCGGCCGTGAGCCGCCGACCCCGCCGAGGCCGGTGCCGCCCCCGGCGCCGGCCTCGGTTCCCCCGGCACCGGTCCAGAACCCGCCCGCGCCGATCCCGGACCAGGAGCCGCCGGTGGTGCCGTACCCGCCGGTGAGCCGGTACTCCCCGGTGCCCCGGAACTCGGCGGTGCTCCGGAACTCCCCGGCCCGGCCGGTCGCCCAGGCCAGCGCCGCCCGGATGTTGTCGAGGTCGAGGTCGACGGGGACCAGGTCCTCCGAGGCCGGCAGCTCGTGCCGGGACGGGTCGGCGGTGCGGACGATCCCGAGCATGAGCCGGGCGTGCGCGACGCGCACCGGCGCCTCGTGCCCGGACGTCACGAGGAGGTCCTGGGCGACCTCCCGGATGGTGTCCAGCATGCCGACCCGGGTCTCGTCCTCGGTCAGGGTGACCAGGCTGGCCTCCGCGAGCCGGGTCACCGCCTCGTCGAGGTCCTCGACGTCGAGCCCCGCCGCCTCGAGGACGGACCGCAGCGCCGCCACCGTCGGCGTCCCCCTGAAGGCGCCGAGCACCGCCATCACCTGGCGGTCCCTGGGCAGCAGCCGCTCGGTGCTCCACTCCACGGTGGCCCGCAGGGTGCGGTGCCGCCCCGGCACGTCGACGGCCTCGGCGTGCAGGCTGGTGACCCGCTCCCGGAGCTGCGCGTCGAGGGCTGCCGGGTCGTGGTCGCCGAGCTGCACGGCGGCGAGCTCGATCGCCAGTGGCAACCCGTCCAGCCGGCGGCACAGCGTGACGACCGCCGTCGCGTTGCCCGCCTCCACCGCGAAGGTCGGCAGGACCTCGCGCGCCCGCTCCACCAGCAGCACCATGGCCGGCGCTGCCATGATCCGGTCGAGTCCGGTGGCCGGGGAAGGACCTGCGCCGCTCGCCGGGGTCCCGCCGGGGGCCGGGGCCGGGCCAGGGGTGGTCGGCGACCGGCGCGGCAGCGGCGGCAGCCGGAGCGGTTCCAGCGGCCACCGGCGCTCCTCCGCCAGCCCCAGCGGGGTACGGCTGGTGACCAGGAGCTGGAGACCGGGGCACCGGGTGAGCAGCTCGGAGACCCCCGCGGCGAGGTCGGTGACGTGCTCGGCGCCGTCCACCAGCAGGAGGGCCCTCGCCCGCCCGATCCGCGCGGCGACGGACACCAGCGACGCCCCGCCGCCGGGGCGGCAGCCGACGGCGGCCGCGAGCGCCACCACCAGCTCGTCGAGGTCCCGCATCGGGCTGGCGTCGACGACGTGCACCTGGTCGAAGGACTCGGCGACCCGCCAGGCGATCTCGAGCGCCAGCCGGCTCTTGCCGACCCCGCCCGGCCCGGTGACGGTCACCAGCGGGTCGCCGGCCCCCCGCACGACCCGGCTGAGCACCCCGACCTCGTACTCCCGGCCGACGATGGAGCTGACCGGGGCCGGGAGGTCGATCCGGCCGGCCCCTCGCTGACCGCCCGGCTCGGCGGTCGCCCTGGCCGCCAGCTCCAGCTCCCGGCGCGCCTCGGGGATCAGCCCGAGAGCGTCGGCGAGCGCTCGGACGGTGCGCAGCCGCGGACGCCGCCGCGAGGTGCGCTCCAGCAGGCTGATCGCCTGGACGCTGAGCCCGGACGCCTCGGCCAGGTCCTCCTGGGACATCCCCCGCGCGGTGCGGTGACCCACCAGCAGCCCGGAGAAGGTCACCCGCTCCGAGCCCCGCATGGTCATCCCGGCTCCCCGGTCGGCACCGACCGGGGGAACGGGGCAGCCGGTCCGGCCGGGGACACGGTCACGGCACCGACGGCGCCGCCGGGATCTCGCCGGGGGCCGCGCGCCGCACCACGAGCCTGGTCCAGGCACCGACGTAGACCCGGTCGCCCTCGTCGAGCTCGTGGCGCTGGTTCGGGGACACCGGGTCGGTGGGCAGCGGTCCGCTGGCCGGGCCGACGTAGGTCCCGTTCGCGGACTGGAGGTCCTCGATCCACCAGCGCTGGCCGTCCGTGCTCAGCTGGGCGTGCCGTCGGCTGACCCCGACGTCGGCGCTGCAGTCGATCTGCGGCGCGATGCCGCGGCTGGTCGAGTGCCGCCCGATGAGCAGGCTCCGCTCGGCGAGCGGGAGCACCTGCGGCATGCCGGGTGAGGGACACGGGTCGGGGCTCTGCTGCAGGGCGTACCAGCCGGGGTCGACCCACACCTCGACGACCCACTCCGGGACGCCGGACGTACTCGCCGGGGCGGTGGGCGGCGCCAGCGGGTCCGGCCCGGCTGTCCCGACCGGCCCGGTGGCCCCGATGGACCCGGTGGCCGGGTCGTACCCCTGACCGGCCGGGTCGTACCCCTGACCGGCCGGGGCCGCGGCCTGCCGGCCGGAACCTCCCGGCCCGGACAGCGGGTCGTAGCCCTGGTGTTCCTCGGCGCCGGCAGGGGCCGCGGCGCCCGGCACCCCCAGCGGGTCGTACCCCTGCGGAGCCTGGGTGCCCTGGCCGACGAGCTGGTCGAAGGACAGCGGCTCCGGCCGCGGCATGGCACCGGTGGTGAAGTCGTAGCCGCAGTTCTCGCAGAACAGCGAGCCCTCGACGCTCTCGGCGGAGCAGTTCGGGCAGGTGACGTAGGAGGAACCGGCCTGGCCGAGGTACCCGCCGGGCCCGCCGGGGTCCGACGCACCGCCGAGACCGGGATCCGGGTAGCCGCCCTGGCCGGCCGGGGAGTACCCCCCGGCCGCGCCGGAACCGGGCGACGCGTACCCGCCCGCCGCGTCCGGGCCGCCGACTCCCTGCAGCGGGGTCCCGCAGACGTCGCAGTAGTCGGCCGCGATCGAGACGTGGCCTTCCGGACAGGTGAAGGTACTCACCGCAGCACGCTCCTCAGGGAATCACCGACGTCGGCTCCGGATCTCTCATCGACGGACCCTGCTCGTCTTGGTGGAGCTGGTGTCGAGCGCCATTTCGTCGATCTTGCTCACGTCCCGTCGCAACCGAACGGTACCCGCTTCGGGGTTCTCGATGTCGACGACCTTGCGAAGCCGCTGGGTGACCTCCACGTTGCCGGTGCCGGCCGCGAGCTGGACGGCGCGGCCCAGCTTCGCCGTCGCGGCCGCGTCGTCCCCCGCGGCCTTGGCCGCAAGGCCCTCCTGGATGGCGTCGGCGAGCTCGGCCTGCCCGGTGTAGTGCGCGACGTGGGGATTGATCCGGGTGGTCAGCGCGTCGTCGGCCGACCACATGGCCTTGACGAGGGACTGGGCCACCTGCTCGCCGCCGACGGCGAGCTGGACCCTCGCCGCGAGCTGCTCGGCGCCGATCGGCTTGGCAGGCAGCCGGACGGCGACGTGGTAGTCGCGCGACTCGTCCCCCCAGGAGCCGGTCGGGTAGGCGCCGGTGAGCGGGTTCACCTGCTGCCGGTGAGCGGTCAGGTCCTCGACGGTCGGCGACACCTGCCGCACGAAGAGCACCTGCGCACCCTGCGGGGTCCACACCCGGAGCTGGGCCTCCGCGACGCCCCTGGCCATCGAGGCGCGCATGAGCCGCTCGAACTCCGCGGCCAGCTCGTACGGCTGCGGGATGAGGTCCACCGTGCCGAGCAGCCCGGTGGCGATCCGGCGCAGCTCGGCGACCTCCCAGTCGGCGCCGACGCCCCTGGCGTCGCACTGGAACTGCCCGCGCGAGGCCTCGATGGCCGCGCTGAGCTGCTCCGGGGACTCGTGCTGGTTCTGCCCGTCGGTGAGCAGGATCGCGTGCCGCTGGGTCGCCGACGGCACCGAGGCGAAGACCCGGGTGGCGAGCCGCAGCCAGGTGCCCATCGCCGTACCGCCGTCGGCGCTGAACGAGGCGACGGCGGCCTTGGCCGCCTGCCGGTTCCTGGCGTCCATCCGGACCATGCCCGACTCGGAGGCCTGGAACGGGTAGGCCAGCCGGGCCTCGTGGCTCCCGGCGATCACCGCGAACCAGGTGCCGTCCAGGACGTGGTCCACGGCGGCGGCCGCCGCGGCCTTCGCCGCGTTGATCTTGTCGTAGGCCATCGACCCGGAGGTGTCCACGATGATGATCTCCGCGGCCTCACCGGAGCCGGTCCGACCGGCCTCACCGGCGCCCGTACAGGTGACGGTGACGATCGCGTGGACGTCCGTGCCGCCGTCCGGCAGGAACTCGTTCTGGTAGACGGAGGTGGAGAACTGGGCCATGGAACGCGGGCTCCTCTCGTGCTCGGGTACTCCGTCAGACGCCGGACGGCTCGGCCTCGGTCGCGGCTCTCCCGGCGATCCTGGCGAGGGCGACCGTCACGTTGTCATGACCGCCCTGGCCGTTGGCCCAGGCCACGAGATCCTCGGCGAGCTGGAGCGGGTCGGAGGGCTCCGGGCCGGCGAACTCGCGGACCAGGGCGGCGAGCTCGGCCGCGTCGGAGCGGTAGTTCCACAGCCCGTCGCTGCACAGCAGCAGCCAGCCGGAGCGGTCGGGTTCCAGGCAGACGGTGCGGGGGGTGGTGTCCGGGGCGTCGACGCCGAGCCAGCGGGTGATGGCGTGCGCGTGGTGACCGGTCTCGGCCTCCTCACGGGGCACCCCCATCGCGATCCGCTCGGCGGCCCAGGAGTCGTCGGTGGTGAGCTGGCCCGCGTCGCCCTCGTCGGGGATCCAGTAGGCGCGACTGTCACCGACCCAGCCGACGACGATCCTGCCGCTGTCGACGACCGCCGCGACCAGGGTGCACGACGGTGAGTTCCGGCCGGTCGCCTCGTCCGGGGTGACCGCGATGACGGCGGCGTTCGCCGCCGCGCCGGCGGCCCGGACCCGGTCGACGGCTGCGGCGAACCGCGGGTCGACGGCAGGACCCGACGGGACCGTGGTCTCGGCGTTGTCGACAAGACGCGCGTCGGGGTCAACCGGCGGAGGCTGCCCCGGCTCGGGACCGGCCGCGAGCAGGACCTCACGAGCCGCCTTCGCGGCGGCCAGGCTGGCCACGTCGGAGTCCGCCGAGGTGGTGACCCCGTCGCAGACGACGAGGACGGCGCTGCCGCCGCCACCGACCGTGGCCGGCTCGGCGTCCGAGGCCACCGCCATGGCGTCCTCGTTGCGCCCGTGCCGGATCCCGCGGTCGCACACCGCGGCGATCCACGAGGAGGGCCGGTCGTCGAAGTGGTCCCGTCCCCGTGGCGCCCGCGCGCCGCAGGTCTCGCAGTACCCGTCCGCCGCCACCCGGCCGCCGCAGGACCGGCACGCGGCAGCACCCGCCGGGCCGGTGGTCGCTGCGGCGGTGCCCTGGTCCGTCGTCGCAGCGGCGCCGGCCTCGGCGGCGCTGCCTTCGGCGGCTGGGGCAACGGGCCCGGCGGCCGGGTCCATGGCGGCGGGGTCCGTGGCGGCGGGGTCCGTGGCGGCACCGGAGGCGCCCCGGTCACCGGGAACGCGGCCGACGCCGTTCGGGGGGGTGGCGGTGCCGAGCCCTCCCGCCGGCCCGCCCGCGCCGTCCGTCAGGCCGGGGACCGCGACGACGGCGCCGCACCCCTCGCAGAACAGGTCGGCCGGGCCGATCCCGGCGCCGCACTCCGGGCAGGCGGCCCCGGTGGCGACGGATCCCCCTGCCGCCGACGCGTCCGGACCGGACCCGCCGGCGCCCGGCTCGACGGCGTCCCCGTCACGGTCGTTCGTCGTGCCGATCACCTTGGGATCGCCCTGCCCTCCACCCGCCATGCCGCCTACCGTCTCATTCACGACGCGTCCGTGCCCAGCATCCGACCTGATCGCCGTTTCGGCGTCGCTCGTGATCGTGACACACCCCGCTCCGCCGACGCCCTACACGAGAGTCCACCGGCGGATCCGGTTCGCGGAATCCACCAGCCGGATCCGCTCGGTCCGGTCCGCCACCAGCTCGGCGGCCTCCCGGTAGGCCGTCTCCAACCCGTCCCGCAGCGGCCGCTCCTCGGCCGGCTTGCCGAGGATGGTGACCCGCCGGTCCCTGCGCCCGGCCAGCACCTCGCGAAGGGCTCCCTCGAGGACGTCCAGGGTCAGCCGGGCCCGTGCCAGCGGTTCGACCGGGACCGCGCTGATGCTCTCCAGCGCCGCGGCCAGCGCAGGCAGGCCACCGCCGGACCCCGCGAGCAACCCGGCGCGCTGCCACCGTGCCTGCGGGAAGGCCCCGCTCGTCGGGGGCACGAGGTCGAGGGCCGTGATGGCGCCCTTGAGGTCGTTGCGCGCCCGGCGGATCCGCGCCAGCCCGAACGCGGCGACGGCGACGTAGTTGGCGTCGGTGCGGACGCACACGGTGTAGAGCGACTCGGCGACGTCGGTCGCCCCGCTCCGCTCGCAGGCGACGGCGAGGGCCAGCTTCGGGGCCAGCTCGCCGGGCACCTGCCCGTAGACGGCGTTGAAGGCGGCGCGCGCCCCCTCCACGTCGTCCCGGGACAGGCAGGACAGGCCGGACAGCCACATCGCCCGCCACTCCCACGGGTCCTCGGCGAGCACCTCGGCGATCGACGTGTCGGCGAGCCCGATCCGGCCCGCCTCGATCGCGGCGCGGGCGACGGCGAGGCGGGTCTCCAGCGAGGCCGACGGCGCCTTGGCCAGCACGTCCAGCCGGGCGTCCGGGGCGGCGACGCTGACCGTCGCCAGCCAGGGGGCCATCGGGTCGTGCTCGTCCACCCGCAGCGCGGGCAGGTGCTGCCAGTCGATCTCGTCACCGGTCGCCGTCGGCGCGAGGAACAGCAGCGACGGCGTCGAGTGCGTTGCGGCCCCGCCGGGGGCGCTCCGCTCCGCCACCACCTCGCGCAGCACCCCGAGCAGCTGGACCCGCAGCTCGTCCGCGGTGGCGAACCGGTCGCCGGGGTCGGCCGCGCAGGCCTTGACCAGCAGCCGGTACAGCGAGTCCTGCTCCCGGAACAGCGGGACCTCGCTCGGCGGCGGCAGCGAGGCCACGTACCGCGACTGGTACCCGCGGAACTCGGTGACCAGGACGGCGAGAGTCCTGCCGATGGTGTAGATATCCGAGGCCACCGACGGGCCGACCTCCGGGACCTCCGGCGCCTGGTAGCCGACCGTGCCGTAGATGGCGGAGTCGACGTCGTCCGCCCGGCGCACCCCGCCGAGGTCGATGAGCTTGACGGCGTCGCCGACCTGGATGATGTTGTCCGGCTTGAAGTCGCAGTACAACAGGCCGAGGTCGTGCAGGTACCCGAAGGCGGGCAGCACCTCGACCAGGTAGGCGATCGCCTGGTCGACGGGGATCGGGTCGTACACCCCGCCCTTGGCCGCCATCCGGTCCTTGAGGATGCTCTTCAGCGAGACCCCGCCGACGTACTCCATGACGATGTAGCCGGCGCCCTCGTGGCTGACGAAGTTGTAGATCTCCACGATGAGCGGGTGCGCGACCTGGGCGAGGAACTGCCGTTCGGCGATCGCCGCGGCCAGCGCGTCCGGGTCGCCGGAGTTCAGCAGGCCCTTGAGCACCACCCAGCGATCGGAGACGTTGCGGTCCCTCGCCAGGTAGATCCAGCCCATGCCGCCGTGGGCGAGGCAGCCGGCGACCTCGTACTGGCCGGCGACCATGTCCCCAGCGGCGAGCTTGGGGGCGAACGAGAACGGGGCCCGGCACTTCGGGCAGAAGCCCTCGGTGCGGCCGGGGTGGCCGTCCCGGGACCGGCCGACCGGGGCCTGGCAGGAGGGGCAGAACCGCCGGTCCTCGGGGACCTGCGGGTGCTTCATGATCGCAGCGAGCGGGTCGGTCACCGGGACCGGCGGCACCGTGGTCAGCCCCGCGCCCAGCCGGGCGCCACGCAGCCGGGACGACGAGGTGCCGAGCCGTCGGGTGATCTTCGACCCCGAGGCCGCCGCCCGGAGCGAGCCGATCGGCGCCGAGGCCAGTCGCGCCGATCCGGTGCCCACCACGGACCCCACCGGGGTCGCCTCGGCGGGGAAGTCCGACGCCCCGGCGGGCGAGCCGCAGACGTCGCAGTAACCGTCGAGAATGGTCCCGGTGCACCCGGGCTGCGAGCAGGCCGTCGCTGTCATGGGATCCGTCCCGTCATGCCGTCCGCCCCGGGGGCGGGATGGGTGGGGTGGGAGCAGGCGCGGTGCCGGGTGGGCTGGGAGCAGGCGCGGTGCCGGGTGGGCTGGGAGCGGGCGCGGGAGCTGCGGGGGTGCGCACCAGGGACTGGTAGCGGGAGACCAGCCGTGCCGTGGCGTCCAGGTCGCACGGGGTCGCCCTGAGCGCCTCCCGTGCGGCGCGGCAGGCCGCGGCGACCGCCGGGTCGGCGTCCCGTCCGGTGGCCGCGGCCATGGCCCGGTAGCCGTCGAGCAGTCCGCGCAGCTCCCGGTGGTGGGCCAGGGCTGCGGAGTAGGCGGTCTCGGCGACACCGAGCGCCCGCTCGACGGCGGAGAGCCGGGCGAGGTAGGTGACCACGTCGCCGGGCGCGGTGGGGACCGGGCCGAGCGCGGTGACGTCGGGGACGGCGAACCGGGGGACGGGCGTCACCGCGGCGACGCAGCGGTCCACCAGTTCACGCAGGGTGGAGGCCCGCGCCGTCAGCTCGGTCCGCAGGGTCGCGGCGCGGGCGGCGTCCCGGCCCGCGTCCCGGTGCCTGGCCAGGGCGACGATGAGGTCCCGCTCCGCCAGCACCGCGTCGGTCTCCAGCCCTCTCAGCCCTCCGGTGACGTCCGCGCCGCGCCGGGCCCGCGCCGACAGCTCGACCAGCCGGTGGTCGAGGTGGTCGAGGGTGGCTGCGGCGTCCGGCGGCAGCCCGGCCGGGTCGGGTGGGTCGGTCACCAGGTCACGGATCCGTTCCACCTGGGCCCGCAGCGTGCGCATCCTGGCGGCGACGTCGAGCCCCAGCGGGTCGAGGTCGAGCCGGGCCCGCAACTGGACGGCGAGCGCGTCGGACAGCCGGCAGGCCTCGACGACGGAGACCGCCATCCCGACGCCCGCGCGCGCCTCCAGCCGGCCCCAGACGAGCTGGGAGATCCGTTCCCGGTCCTCGGTGGTGACCCGGCCGGAGTCCCAGGCCGCCAGGATCTGGTCGTGCCGGTCGGCCACGGCCTGCCACAGGGCCATGGACAGGGTGATGTCCGCGGTGTAGCTGTCCGACTCGGCCGCGTCGAGGGCCGCCTGGTCGAGCCGGTCGAGCTCGGCCTTGCGCTCCTCCCGCCAGCGGCCGAGCTCCTCCAGGTAGGTGCGCAGCTCCTCGGCCGTCGCTGCGACCCCGAGCCGGCCGGGGGCGAGCGGGGCGACAGCGGTCACGGTCTCCGCCCGTAGACCGGGTCGGGAGGCGCGGGGGCTGGGCCGAGGTCGGCCCGCAGCCAGCGGTCGTAGACCCGGCGCCACTCCCCGTCGCGACGCATCCGCTCCAGCACGCCGTTGACGAACCGGACCAGGTCCTGGTTGTCCTTGGAGATGCCCAGCCCGTAGGGCTCCTCGCTGAACGCCGCGCCGACCACCTCGGCGTAGGGGTCCTGGGCGGCCAGTCCGGCGAGGATGGCGTCGTCCCCGGTGATCGCGTCGACCCGGCCCTGCTGGAACAGGACCAGGCAGCCGGTGTGGGTGTCGGCAGGCATCGGGAGCGCCGTCGGCTGCTCCTTCCGGAGGTTGTCGAGGCTGGTCGACCCCTTCGGGGCGCAGACCCGGCGCTTCGCCAGCCCGCCGATGTCACGCACCCCGGAGCCCTTCCGGACCAGGATCTTCTGACCGGCCCGGTAGTACTCGGCGGAGAAGGCGATGTCGGCCCACCGCGCACAGTTGATCGTCATGGTCCTGGCCACGATGTCGACGTCGCCGTTCTGCAGGGCCGAGATCCGCTGGGATGTGGTGATCACCCGGAACTCGATCTTGTCCTCGGAGCCGAGGATCGCCTGGGCGACGGCGCGCAGCACGTCGATGTCGAACCCCTCGATCCTGCCGGTGAACGGGTTGCGCGACCCCCACAGCAGGGTGTCGGCGGACACCCCGGCCACCAGCCGCCCCCGCTTGCGGATCTTCGCCATGGTGCTCCCAGCGGGCAGGGAGCCGGGACCGGGCAACGCTCCCTGCGGCGCGTAGGAGGCCAGCGGGTTCCCGCAGTCGGGGGCCTGGGTGGCCGCGGCGGGCGGCGGCGCGGCGTCCCCGCGAGACGGCTCGGGCAGCGGGGTCGATTCGTAGTCGGTCCCCACCGTGCACCCGGCCAGCACCAGCCCGAGCAGCGCGACCACCGCGGCCAGCGGGAGTCGCCGGCCCGAGGCGGAGGCGGTCCTGCTCGCAGACATCCCGGTCATCGGTACTCCTCCAGCCGCAGCGCGAACCCCCACCAGGCGCAGACCCCGGCGAGCAGGCCGATCACGAGCGCCAGCAGGCCGATGACGCCCATCCGCGGCCCGGGATCCGACAGCCGGTCCGCGGTCTCCCCGCTGGTCTTCTCCAGCACCCACCGCGAGCGGGCGTCGAAGGAGTCGAAGACGGCGTTCGACGAGCCCTTGCCGGTGCTCGTGGCCAGGGTCACCGCGGCGTCCCAGGAACCGCCGTCGTCCTTGGCGCGGATCTCGGCGTGGCGCTTCGTCCACTCGCCGAGCACCTCGGGCAGGTCTTGGTCGTCGACGTCCAGCCCGGCCAATCGCTCGGTCTGCTCGGCAGCCCGCGCCGACGACTCCTGCCACGTCTGCTCGAACGCGGCACCGGAGCCCCGGGCGATGAGGGTCAGGCTCTCGTTGGACTTCGCGTCGAAGGCCGCGATCCTGGCCCGTGCCACGGCGACGCTCGCCGCGTACGGACCGTCCCGCACCCGGTCGACGTCCCCCTGGACGTCGATCATGGCGATGGTGCCGACGAGCGCTCCCAGGAGCACCGCGACCCCCGCGACGGTCAGCGGCGGGTTGAGCACCCGCCGGGTCCTGCGGGCCAGCCACACCATGACGGCGGTCAGCACGGCCAGTGCGAGCAGGCTGCCGACGAGGAGCCAGGCCCAGGACAGGCCGGCGAACCGGAAGGCGTCGGCGACCCGCTGCTCGTTGGCGTCGACGAGGGCGGCCAGGATGGGCAACGCCTCGCTCCGCAGCAGCGACCCCGCGTCGCGCAGGTACTGGGCGCCCACCGGGTAGCCCTGCCGGTTGTTCGCGCGGGCCGACTCGACCAGCCCGGAGTACTCCAGCAGGTGCGCGTTGAGCACCCCGAGGGCGTCGGCGTCCGCCGGCTGGGCGCGTGCGGCCTCGGACACCAGCCGGGCGGCGGAGTCCAGTGCCTCCACGTACTCGGCCCGCTGCTCGGCGGGTTCCAGACCGCCGACGAGGAAGGCGTTGGTCGCGCTGGCGTCGGCCCTGACCAGGTCGGTGTGGATGGTCTGCAGCCGCACCAACTGGGCCGCGTCGTCCCGGGCGGCGGAGATCGCGTCGGCCCGGAGCCGGAACGCCTGGCCGCCGGTCACCCCGAAGACCAGGGCGACGAGCACGGCCAGGACGGCGGCCCGCCGGAGCCTGCCGGGGGTGCCGTCCATCTGCTCGCGCACCCGGGCCACGACCGCGGCGACCTGGCGGCGCACGACCCCGGGAGCCCCGGCCGCCGGAGGCGATGCGAGGTTCGTCATCTGGGTGGCCTCTCGTCTCCCGGATTCCCGGGCTCCTGGTTCTCCGGACCCTGGTCTTTCGGGTCCTGGCTCTCCGGACCCTCGTCCCCCGGGTCCTGGTCCGCCGGATCGAGGATCTCCGACTCGCCGGTGTCCGGCTCGCACCTGTCCGGCTCGTGGTGCTCGCCGTCGTCCCCGCCGTCGACGAGATCCTCCGGCAGCAGCTCCCGGAGCTGGTCGACCGTCGGCTCGCCGACGTCCCGGAGCCGCCAGGCCAACCGTCCGATCGCCGCCTCGAGAACGTTGCGGGCGAACCGACCGTTCCCGAAGCCCTGGTCCCTCGGCGCCGCCTCGACGAGTTCCCGGAACCGCGCGAGGCAGGCGGGGACGGGACTGTAGTCCGCCTCGGCCGCGAGCCGTTCGAAGATCTGCGCCAGCTCGTCGTCGGTGTAGTCGACGAACTCGATCACGGTGCGGAACCGGCTGGACAGCCCGGGGTTGGCCGCGATGAAGGCCGCCATCGGGTCCGGGTACCCGGCGACGATGACCACCAGGTCGTGCCGGTGGTCCTCCATCTCCTTGACCAGGGTGTCGATCGCCTCGTCACCGTAGGAGTCGCCCGCGAGCGAGTACGCCTCGTCGATGAAGAGCACCCCGCCCTTCGCCGAGGCGACGACCTCGCCGGTCTTCGTCGCGGTCTGGCCGAGGTAGCCGGCGACCAGCTCGGACCGGTCCACCTCGACGAGCTGTCCCTTGGACAGCAGCCCGAGGGCGCGGTAGATCCCGGCGACGAGCCGTGCCACCGTGGTCTTGCCGGTGCCGGGGTTCCCGACGAAGACGAGGTGCCGGGTCAGCGCCGGGCTGCGCAGACCGGCCTCGGCCCGCAGCCGCTCGACCCGGAGCACCTGCGCCTGCCGGTGCACCTCCCGCTTGACGTCGGCGAGGCCGATGAGGCCGTCCAGTTCGGCGAGCAGCTCGTCGAGGGTCGGCGCGGGCGGCTGCTCGCGGTCCGCGGCCTCACCCTCCGGCGCGAGCGCCGCCTCCTCCCGGGCGGCCGTCTCGCCGCCCTCCAGCCCGGTCCACGAGGACGGGGTCGGCCGGCCCCCGCCCGGCCGCCAGTCGGCCGTGCCGAGCAGTCCCCCCGGCAGACCGGGCAGCCCGCGCGGTCGGTCGGACGGTCCCCCCGGCAGGCCGAGCAGCCCGCTCGACGGGTCGGGCAGTCCACTCGACGGGTCGGGCAGCCCACCGGCGGCACCCCGGCCCGGCTCGACGGCCCGCAGTTGCGCCGCGGCGGCGACCGAGGCGTTGCCGACCACCCGGATGCTCGGCTCACCGAGGACGCAGGCTGCCGAGGCGACCTCGGCGAGCGCCCGCGCGTAACCGGCCGCGTGCGTGGACCCGGCCGCGACGAGGGCGTCCAGGGTCGTGGTCGGGGCACCGCGCCAGCGGCGGCCCCGGACCGCGGCGTCGAAGAAGTCCTGGACCCCGGTGACGTCCAGGCCGGCCTCCCTCGACTGGGTCACCCAGTCGCTCGGCGCACCCGGCACCGACTCGGCCACGGCGGCGGCGAGGGCAGCCCCCTCGGCGCGGGCGACGGCCTCGGCGACCCCGGCGAGCTCCCCTGCCCGCCCGAGCACTCTCAGTGCCGCCGCGAGCCCCGGCCCCTGGGCTCCTGCCATCACGCACCCCGCCCCGGCGGTCCGGACGAGGGCCCGTGCTCGGAGGCGGCCGGCCCCGGCGGGATCGACGGATCCGGTGGGGCTGCCGACCCCGGCGGGATCGCGCCGAGGTCGAGCCCGCCGCCGGAGGCCGCCGGGCCGAACTTCTCGGCGAGGAACCGGCCGTGGGCGACGAGCGCGTCGGCGTCCCCCCGGCACACGGCGTCGAGGACCTCGTCCATGGTGTCGGCGAGCAGGTCGAGCTGGTCGCACAGCACCATGAGCGAGGTCCGGCCGCCCTCGACCGGCCGGCTGTCCGCCCAGCTCCGCGGCAGCCGCAGGTAGGCACCGATCGCCTCGGGCAGGTAGTTCGTCGCGGTGGCCATCACCGAGTGCGCGCGCGGGCTGCCCGCGCCGAGAGCGCTCAGCCGCGGGACCGTCTCCCGGACCGTGGCCACGACCCGGTCCACCCGGAAGGTGACCATGGCCGGGACAGTCCCCGCGACCATCTCCTCGACCCTGGTCAGCGACTGGAGGAGGTCGGCGCTGGTCGGCACGGCAGGCAGCTGCAGCCGTTCCCGTTCCTGTGATCGCCCGCCGCGTCCGAGGAGGCGGGCGATGAGGTCACCCAGTGATGCCATGGCGGTGCGTCGTCACCGGGAGCCGCCGGAGAGCCTGCCCGGACCGTGCCCGAGGTCGAGCGAGCCCTCGACGACGCTGCCGTCGGCGATCCGCGCGTCGTGCCGGGAGACCCGGTCGAGGTACTGCTGGGACTTGACGACCTCGGTCTCCAGGGTCCCGATCGTCGCCGCCATGGTGTCCAGGGCCTGGACCTTGAAGGTGTCGATGGCGTCCATGGTCGCGTAGATGTTCTGGAACGCGGCCTGGAGCTGCGGCAGGCCGATCGTCGCCGACGCCGCCTGCTGCTGGATCTGGATCGAGTTGTCCCGCAGCAGTTGCGAGGTCCGCTCGATCATCCCCGAGGTCGTCGTGTTCAGCGCCGTGATCTGGTCGAGCACGAGCTTCTGGTTGCCGAGCGCCTGGGCGACGATCACCGCGGTGCGCAACGCCGAGATCGTGGTCGTCGACGCGCGGTCGACCCCCTTGATGAGCTCGAGGTTGTTCTTGATCACGACATCGATGGCGAGGTAGTTCTGGATCGAGACGGCGAGCTGGGTCAGCAGGTCCTGGTGCTTCTGCCGGACGTAGAACAGGACGTCCTCGCGCAGCGAGCGCGCGCGGTCGGGGTCGGTCGCCTCGACCTCGGTGACCCGGGCCGACAGCCGCGCGTCCAGCCGCTCCGCGACGTAGATGTACTGGTTGAGCCGGGCCATGGTGTCCCAGAGCTGCTGCTTCTCCTGGCCGAGGGCCACGTTGTCCCGGCGCAGCTCGTCCTGGCCGTCGAGCAGCGCGTGCAGGATGGCGTCGATGTGGCTCTGGGCACCCTGGTACTTGCGGAAGTAGTCGGTGACCCGGTCCCCGAACGGCAGCATCCCGAACAGCTTGCGCTGCCCGTGCACCCCCTTGGGGTCGAGGTCCTCCACCGTGCGCCGCAGCTCCAGCAGCGTCGAGCCGATCTTCGACCCCTCGGCGAGACCGCCGGACTGCAACGCCTTCACCGGCGTCTGCAACAGCCGGTTGGACGACTCGGCGGCGCGACGGATGTCGGCGTCGCCCATCGACCGCACGTCGGCTGCCCGTGCCGTGAACTCCGGCGAGTGCGGCTCGGTGGTGAGCAGCGAGCCGAGGTAGTCGTCGACCTTCTGGTCGAGGCCGGGAAGCGCCGCGGCGTCGATGGAGGGAGCCATCCGGGGCGCCTGGGTGTCGGCCACCCGCGCCGGGGGCGCCGGTGGGGTCAGGGTGAGCATCGGCTCCGTCGCCCCAGGAGGAGAGAGGGGAGTCGGCTCGGTCATCGCTGGTCCTCCTCGGTACGCCCGTGCCGCTGGGTCGCTGGACGCCAGGTCCGGCGGGTCGGTTGCGCGACCCTGCCCGACTCCGGCGACCACGACCCCGACCTGGCCCGGACGGGCCCGTCGCGATCGGGTCATCGGCAGATCTGACGACACTCTGATGTGCCGATCAATCTACGCGGTTCCCGGCAGCCTGCGCCTGGACCTCGCGATGACCGTGTTCAATGGTGTCGAACAATCGGTGACGACTCGTGTTCACCGAGTCACTAATCGGCCCGCGCCAGGACTCCTGCCCGCGGGCACCCGCCCTGGCCCGGTGCCGACGGGCAGGAGGGAGAGCACTGTCCGATGGCGGAGGAGCCGACCCGAGAGCGGGTGTCCCCCGAGATCGCACTCCCCCCGGTGAACACGCTGCTGCGGATGAGCATCGGCACCCGGGTTGCGGCCGACGACGAGGACCGGATGCCGGAGGTGTCCACCCGCGTGGAGAACGTGGTCCCCGGCCCGGACGGCAACCCGGTCGGCGCGGAGCTGCTCGTCGCCGCGCCGCGCTTCGCCGGCGACCTGGACGTCCCCTTGCCGACGACCCCGTGCGAGGTCACCTGGCTCACCGCCAGGGGGATCCACGAACTGCCGACGGGCTTCGTCCGCGTCGAGGCCGAGGACGGGCTGCGGATGTGGCGGCTCCGGGTGACCGGACCCGCCTACCGGGTGCAACGCCGCCGCTACTTCCGGGTCACCTGCGCGTTCCCGGTGACCCTGCGGGTGACCGAGCGGCCCGGGGACACGGACACCCCGGCGGACGACGAGACCCGCCCGGGAGACCGGCCGTTGTCGCCGTCGCGCCCGAACCGCGCGGGGGCACAGAACCTGTCGGCGTGGCAGCGCGCCGGTGGGATCGTGGCCCGCCAGGACCAGGAGAAGGAGGCCGAGCCGGAGGAGGTCCCGCTCATCGGCCACACCGTGGACCTCAGCGAGGGCGGGGCCCGGTGCGCCATCAAGGGACCGCTGCTCGAGGCGGGCACCAAGGTCGCCCTGAGCCTGATGCTGGGCGAGGAGCGGGTCGAGGCGACGGCCGTGGTGCTGCGGGCGATAGAGAACGCCTCGGGCACCGCCTCGGCCCCTGACCTCTACGAACTGGCGGTGAGCTTCGAGAACCCCGACGAGTACGGGGACAAGCTGCGCCGGATCGTCTTCGCCGAGCAGATCCGGGCCCGCCGGATGTCGCAGGAGGGCTGACGGGGCGTCGGTCCATCGGGCAGGGCCCTGACCGGGTCAGCCGGGCAGGGTCCTGGCCAGGACGGCGACGGCGGTGCCGAGGACCAGGGCGGTGACGACGTCCTGCCGCCGGGAGCGCACCAGCAGGCCGAGGCACAGCGTCGCCGGGAGCACCGCCCGCAGCAACGCCGCGAGTCCGAGCGCCGCCGCCAGCAGGTAACCCCCGGCCCGGAAGTCGGCGACGACGGTGACCAGCACCGCCGTCGCCATGACCAGGAGAACGCCGACGAAGGCCATCCTGCGCCGCGGCTGCACCTGCCAGTGGATTCGGAAGGGACGCTGCGGCGGCCCGCCCGCCCTGGCGGCCGAGCTCCGGCCCCCCTCCCCCGGAGACGTCTCCCCGGGAACCCAGTCATCCGGAGCACGGTGGGCGCCGGGTGCCGCGGACGTCGTGCCGGGGTGTCGGGGGACCGACGGTTCCCCGTCGGTCGCCTCGTGCCGACCGAGCGGCACCTCGTCGTGGATCACCGTGGCCCTTCCGCCGCGCCCTGCCCGCTGGTACACCCTCCCGAGAGGGTGCCCGTCGCAGCCAATCTACGCACGCCGCCGGTCGTGGTGACCGCGGCGCGACCGGTCCGGTCAGTGCGCGAAGTGGCGACATCCGGTGAGGTACATCGCCACCCCTGCCTCCCTGGCCGCGGCGACCACCTCGCCGTCCCGCTTCGACCCGCCCGGCTGGACGACGGCGCGGACCCCGGCGTCGACGAGGATCTGCAGCCCGTCGGCGAACGGGAAGAAGGCGTCGGACGCCGCGACCGAACCCCTGGCCCGGTCCTCCCCCGCCCGACGTACCGCCAGCCAGGCCGAGTCGGCGCGGTTGACCTGTCCCATCCCCACCCCGACGCTGGCCAGGTCCTTGGCCAGCAGGATGGCGTTCGACTTCACGGCGCGCACCGCCCGCCAGGCGAAGGCCAGGTCGGCGAGGGTCCGCTCGTCCACGGGCTCGCCGGCGACCAGTCGCCAGCTCGCCGGGTCGTCGCCACCGACCACGGCGCCCGCGGTGAGGGCTTCGGCCGCACCGGCGGCCTCGGGAGCGGTGACGACGGCGTCGATCCGGTCCCTCGTCTGGGCGAGCATGCCGCCGGACACCGGCCGGAACTCGACGTCGGCCCGGTGGTAGCCGTCCGGCAGGTCCAGCAGCCGGATGTTCTTCTTCCGGGTGAGGATCTCGAACGCCTCCGGGGTGATCGACGGCGCGACGACGACCTCGACGAAGATCTCCGCGATCCGCTCGGCCATGGCGCGGGTCACCGGACGGTTGGCGGCGACAACCCCGCCGTAGGCGGAGCCCGGGTCGCAGGCGTGCGCGGCGACGTAGGCCGCGGCGATCGGGTCCTCGGCCCCGGCCGGCGCCACGGCGATGCCGCACGGGTTGGTGTGCTTGATGATCGCCACGGCGGGCTCGGCGAAGTCGAACGCCGCCCGCAGCGCGGCGTCGGCGTCCACGTAGTTGTTGTAGGACATGGCCTTGCCGTGCAGCGGGGTGGCCTGGGCGATCCCCGGCGCGGCGTCGCGGTCGACGTAGAGCGCCGCGGCCTGGTGCGGGTTCTCCCCGTACCGCAGCACCGCCACCCGCTCCAGGGCGAGTCCGGTGTGCGCGGGCCAGCCGCCCTCCTCGGCGGTCAGCTCGTCGGCGCACCACCGGGCGACGGCGGTGTCGTACGCGGCGGTGTGCGCGAAGGCCCGCGCGGCCAGCCGGCGCCGGGCGTCCAGGTCGAACCCGCCCGCCGAGACCGCGTCGAGCAGCGCCGGGTAGTCGGCGGGATCGGTGACCACCGCGACGCTGGCGTGGTTCTTGGCCGCCGCGCGGACCATGGACGGCCCGCCGATGTCGATCTGCTCGACGACCTCGTCCTGCCCGGCGCCGGAGGCGACGGTCTCGCGGAACGGGTAGAGGTTCACCACGACGAGGTCGAACGGCTCGACCTCCAGTTCGGCGAGCTGCCGGGCGTGGTCGGGCAGCCGCAGGTCGGCCAGGATGCCGGCGTGCACCCTCGGGTGCAGGGTCTTGACCCGCCCGTCCAGGCACTCGGGGAACCCGGTCAGCTCCTCCACCGGGGTCACCGGTGTCCCGGTGGCCGCGATCCGCGAGGCGGTGCTGCCGGTGGACACCAGCACGACCCCCGCGGCGTGCAGGCCGCGGGCCAGCTCCTCCAACCCGGTCTTGTCGTAGACCGAGACCAGGGCGCGCCGGATCGGCCGGCGGGTTGTGCTCATCCGAGAGTGACCTTCCTGTCGGTGACGGTCCACCCCTCGCGCGCCATCCGGCCGACGACCTCGACGAGCAGTGCCCGCTCGACGACCTTGATCCGCTCGTGCAGCGTCTCCTCGTCGTCACCGTCCTCGACCAGGACCGGGCGCTGGGCGACGATCGGGCCGGAGTCGGTGCCCTCGTCGACGAAGATCACCGTGGATCCGGTGATCTTGACGCCGTACGCGAGAGCGTCGGCGACCCCGTGGGCCCCGGGGAAGGACGGCAGCAGGGCGGGGTGGGTGTTGATGGTGCGATCGCCGAACCTGGTCAGGAACGGCGCCCCGAGGATCTTCATGAACCCGGCCAGCACCACCAGGTCGGGGGCGAAGGCCTCCACGGCCCTGACAACGGCCTCGTCCCAGGTCGTCCGGTCGGGGAAGTCCCGCAACGCGACGACCGCGGTGGCGACCCCCGCCGCGCGGGCACGGGCCAGGCCGTAGGCGTCGGCCCGGTCGGCCAGCACCCCGACGACGGAGTACCCGCAGGCGGGGTCGGCGGCGGAGGCGTCGAGAAGGGCCTGGAGGAGGGTGCCCGAGCCGGACACCAGGACGACGACCTTGCGCGGCCTGCGGCCGGAGGCCCCCGGTTCCGGCGCCTCGTCGGTGGACGGCGCGTGGCTCACGTGCGACGAGGATAACCGCAGCGCCTCGACCCCCGTCCGGGGGGCTTCACCGGCCGAGCAGCGACCGCGCCCGACGGAGGACGGAGCCGACGGCCACCGCGGCCAGTGCCCCGACGGCGACCTCACCGGCGACGACCACCGCGACCGCTCCCGGGTGCGGCCCGACCTGGCCCAGCCGCCCCGGCCCCGCCGCGCCGCCGGAGAGCCAGGCCAGCAGGAACAGGCAGCACCCGGTGAGCACGGCGGCGCCGAGGGCGTCCCTGACCCGCCACCACCGGCCCCTGGACCGGCCGCGCAGCACGACGTGGGTTCCGGCGGCGACGCCGGCGAGCACCGGGACGGCGAGGACGGCCGCCGTCCAGGGCGGCATGGCCCCCGGCGAGGGCAGCGCACCCAGCAGCGGGAGCGCCGGCAGGGCGCCGACGGTCGAGGACGTGTAGGTGACCGAGGTGCCCGTCCCCAGGACGAAACCCGGCCCTGCGGCATAGGCAGCGGCCCAGACCACCGCGTTGGGGAGCAGGGCGAACTGGACCACGGTCAGCACCAGCCCCCCGGCCACGCCGGGGTCGAGGGCCTCGTGGACGCGACCGATCCGTTCGTGACCGGTGACGAGCCCGACGGCGAGCAGGATCGCCGCCCCGCCGAGGAGCACCCCGACGGCGACGGTTGCGGGAGCTGCCCAGCCCCTGGCGAAGGACGGCGGCCGCAACCCTCTCCAGCAGGCGCGCAGTCCCGCGACCGCCCCCCGGTGCCGGTGCGCGGCGATCCCGGCGGCCCCGGCCAGGGTGGCGAGCACCGCGCCGCCGAGCATCGCCTGTGAGGTCACCGGGACGACGGAGGGGAACCCGACGGCGGGGGTCAGGCACACCACGATCATGGTGTAGGTGCCGACGAACGCGACGAGACCGCGCACCGGCACCGGTCCCGGAACCGCCGCCCGCGCCCGCGTCTCCTGCCCGGACCGCCTGGCTGCGCGCGCCCGCCATCCCGGCCGCGTCCCGAACCTCCTCCCCGGTCGCGACCCGGCGCGTTGCTCGGCCGCCGGTCGCCGGGCCCGCGACGGGCGGGAGACGTCCTCCACCACCGGGTCGAGGACCAGCGCGACCCGGCGGGCGGCGAACCAGCAGGAGACCAACGGGACCGCCGTGAGCCCGAGCGGGACGATCCCGAGGTACCCGCCCTCGACGGCGAACCCGGTGTGGTGGGCGAGCAGCCAGGCCACCAGACCGATCCGCAGCGCCGACGACCAGTCCCCCGAGGTCACTCCCCCGGTCACCCAGGCGAGCACGACCGGGGTCGCCACGGCCACCAGGGAGATCGCGGCGGCCTGCGCCGCGCCCAACGCCCCGGCCACCAGGGACGAGCCGGGACTCACCCGAGCTTCCGCGGCGGAGGAGGACCTGGGGGAGGCTTCGGACACGGTACTCATCGCAGGTCCATCGTCACCGCCGCGCGGAGCATCCGCGAGGAGACGCGCCGCCGACCCCCGGTGGTGCTCATCGGTGTGGCTCACATCACTCGTCGCCACCGGATTCGGAGTCACGCGCCCGGCACGAGACGATCAGGATGGCTGAGCACCGCCGTCCGATCCCGAGGGCGGCCGTCCCGCACCCGAGGAGGAGGCCATGAGCGGCTCCGGTCCCGGAACCCCCCACCCGGACGGCTACGGCCCGCCCACGACCGACTTCCTCCACCCGGGGGAACGGGTGACCGCGCGACGGGCCCGGCCGGCCGTGCTCGTCACGATCGGCGCCGTGCTCGGGGTCGCCGTCCTCGTCGGGCTCGCGGGCCTGGTGCTCGGCGGCGTCGGGAGCGGGGGGGACGGAGAGGCGGCAGGAGGCACCGGAGCCGGAGCCACCGTGACCGGCACCCCCACGGCCGGCGGCACCGCGACCGGCGCCACCGGGACCGCGACGACCGGGCCGGCGGTCACGACGTCCCCGACCAGGACCACCGCGACCGCTTCCGGGCCCCCGGCGGCGACCATCCCCCCGCCGACCAAGCCGGTCGGCCAGCCGTGGCTGCGCCCCGGCAACGACTTCGGCGCGCTGACCGACGTCCAGCGCAGGGGTGACGCCATCGAGCTCGTCTTCAACCGGCAGCAGTTCCTCAACGCCGCCATCGGGGGACCGCAGTGGACGGCGTGGGTCGCCGAGAACGGGCAGCCGGAGAACGAGTACGCGATAGTCGACGTGAACCCCCGGCTGCGGGTGTTCACCGTCGACGAGGACGCCTTCTTCGCGCTCACCGAGAACCTCACCGGCGCGGGTGGAACCGACAGCACAGTGGTCACCGGGGACGCGTTCTACACCGCCGTCCGGTCCGCCCTCGACGGCGCCTACCGGACCGGGATCCCGGTGTGGCTGTTCCACTCCACGACGGACCTGTCCTCGCCGGTGACCGGGGTGCAGGAGCAGTACCTGCCCTGAGTCGACCCGGCTACCGCACCAATCGCCCCGGCTCCCGCGTCGGTCAGCCCAGCTCCCGCATCACCCGTCGCATGAGGTCGGCGGTCTCGTGGGGCGTCCTGCCCACCCGGACCCCGGCGTCCTCCAGCGCCTCCCGCTTGGCGCGGGCCGTCCCGGAGGACCCGGTGACGATGGCCCCGGCGTGCCCGAGAGCCCTGCCCTCCGGCGCGGTGAACCCGGCGACGTACCCGACGACGGGCTTGCTGACGTGGTCGCGGATGAAGTCGGCCGCCCGCTCCTCCGCATCACCACCGATCTCGCCGATGAGGCAGATGGCCCTGGTCTCCGGGTCCTCCTCGAAGGCGGCGAGCGCGTCGATGTGCGTCGTGCCCACCACCGGGTCACCGCCGATCCCGACGTTCGTCGAGAACCCGATCTTCTTCAGCTCGAACATGAGCTGGTAGGTGAGGGTCCCCGACTTGCTCACCAACCCGATCGGGCCGTGCTTGGTGATGTTGGCCGGGATGATCCCGACGTTGGCCCGCCCCGGTGAGATCAGGCCGGGACAGTTGGGGCCGAGGATCCGCGACACCCCCTTGCGCCGGGCGTGGGCGAGGACGTGCAGGGTGTCCTGGACCGGGATCCCCTCCGTGATCACCACGATGAGGGGGACCTCGGCGTCCACGGCCTCCAGCACCGCCGACCGGGCGGCGGACGCCGGAACGAAGATCACGCTGACGTCCGCGCCGACCTGGTTCACGGCCTCCCGGACGGTGTCGAAGACGGGCTTCTTGACCTTGTCGTTGAACTCCTTGCCCATCCCGCCCTTGCCCGGGGTGACCCCGGCGACGATGTTCGTCCCGGCGTAGATCATGCGCTGGGTGTGCTTGCGCCCCTCGGACCCGGTCATCCCCTGGACGATGACCCTGCTCTCGCGCCGGAGCCAGATCGACACCTCAGATCTCCCATCCCTCTCCGGCGGCCACCACGTCCCGCTCCCCCGGCGGCGGATCCTCGTCCACGCCGGCCGCGGCGTCGCCCGCGGCGAGCCGGGCCGCCCGGCGCGCGGCGCCGTCCATGGTCTCCACCCGCTCGATGAGCCCCGGGGTCACCGTCGAGGCCAGGTGGTCGAGGATCTCCTGGCCCAGGTCGGCGTTGTTGCCGTCGAGCCGGACGACGAGCGGACGGGTGATCGGCGTCCCGCGTTCGGCCAGCAGGGTGAAGGCGTGCAGGATCCCGTTCGCGACGAGGTCGCAGGCGGTGATCCCACCGAAGACGTTGACCAGCACCACCTCGACCTGCGGGTCCTCCAGGATGATCTCCAGGGCGTTCGCCATCACCTCCGCGCTCGCCCCGCCGCCGATGTCGAGGAAGTTCGCCGGTCGGACGCCGAACCGCCTGCCCTCCCAGGCCACGACGTCGAGGGTGCTCATCACCAGTCCGGCGCCGTTGCCGATGACCCCGACCTGGCCGTCGAGCTTCACGTAGTTGAGGCCTCGCGCCCTGGCCTTCTGCTCCAGCGGGTCGACGTCGCACGGATCCACCAGGGCGTCGTGCTCGGGGTGGCGGAACCGGGCGTTGTCGTCGAGGGTGACCTTCGCGTCGAGGGCGAGCACCTGCCCCGTCCCCGTGCTCACCAACGGGTTGATCTCGACGAGCGTCGCGTCCTCGGCGACGAACAGGTCCCAGACCCGCAGCAGGACGTCGGCGGCGCCGTCGCGTGCCTCGGCCGGCAGCCCCGCCTGTTCGACGATCTCCCGGCTCCGTTCGGCGTCCAGCCCGTCGATCGGGTCGACGCTCGCCCGGGTGAGGGCCTCCGGCCGCTCGGCCGCCAGCCGCTCGATGTCCACCCCGCCCTCGGCGGAGAGCATGACGAGGTAGTCGCCGGTGCCGCGGTCGAGGAGGACGGACAGGTAGTACTCGCGCGCGATCGAGACCCCTCTGGCCACCATGACGGAGCAGACGGAGTGGCCCCTGATCTCCAGGTCGAAGATCTCCGCCGCGCGTTCCTCGGCCTCCGCCGGGTTGGCGGCCAGCCGGATCCCGCCGGCCTTGCCGCGCCCCCCGGTCTTCACCTGGGCCTTGACGGCGACGGTTCCACCGCCGAGGGTTCGGGCCGCGGCCCTGGCGTCCTCGGGTGTCCTGACGACCGCCGCGTCGGGGACCGGGATGCCGTAGGCGGCGAAGAGCTCGCGCGCCTGGTACTCGTACAGATCCACGTGGGTGTCCTCGGGGTGGAGAGACCGGCACAGCGAGCCTAGTCATCCCCACCGGATCCGGCCCGGCGAGTGGGATCCCGGGCCGCGGCACCCCGCGGCGTCAGCCGGTCGTCGTCACACCCGCTGGCCGACGTTGTCCTGGACCCAGGAGACGATGTCCCGCATCGTGGTGCCGGGGGTGAACACCTTGCGGACGCCGAACTGCTCCAGCAGCGGGATGTCCTTCTCCGGGATGATGCCCCCGCCGAACACCGGGATGTCGTCGGCGTCGCGCTCCCTGAGCAGGTCGATGACCCTGGCGAACAGCGTCATGTGTGCCCCGGAGAGAACGGACAGGCCGATGGCGTCGGCGTCCTCCTGGATCGCCGCCTCGACGATCTGCTCCGGCGTCTGGTGCAGGCCGGTGTAGACGACCTCCATGCCCGCGTCCCGCAGAGCCCGCGCGACGACCTTCGCCCCGCGGTCGTGCCCGTCCAGGCCGGGCTTCGCCACGACGATACGGACCGGGGCCATTACTGCCTCCCAACGAGACGACGGACACCACCCGGATCACCGGCACGGACGCGGCGCGACAGGACGGCACGGCCGAGCAAGCCCGGCCCGGTGAGCGGTGCACGGGCAGCGTAACCGACGTGTTTCTGCCTGCTCGGGCCCTTCGGCCCAGCACCGAGCAGGGGTGTCGCCCCACCCCGCGAGAGGCCGGAGACACGAGAGACCGGAGACACGAGAGACCGGAGACACGAGAGACCGGAGACACGAGAGACCGGGCACGCGGGTGCGGCCCCCGGCTCCGTGGGGACGGAGCCGGGGGCCGCGGGGGTGGGGAGAATCCGCTGCCGCGCGGGTCAGTTCGCGGTGCAGGTGACGGTCGGGACGCTGTTGGTTCCGTTCCAGGTGCCGATGAACCCGAGGGAGGCGCTCTGACCGGCCTGCAGGCCACCGTTCCACGGCATGTTCCTCGCCGTGACCGTCGACCCGCTGGCGGTCGCCTGGGCACCCCAGACGTTGTTGTGGGCGACGGCCTGTCCGTCCGCCCAGGTCCAGGTCACGGTCCAGGAGGAGATGGCGGAGGCACCCGCGGTGACCCGGACGTCGCCCTGGAAACCTCCCGGCCACTGTCCGACCACCGTGTAGGTGGCCGTGCACCCCGCACCGCCGTTGCCCGAGGTGGTCGTGGTGGTGGTCGTCGTGGTGGTGGTCGTCGTGGTGGAGGTGGTGGTCGGCGGGGAGGGCAGGGTGCTGGCGGCCGGCAGGCGGGTGGGACCCCACGGCGCGCCGGAGAGGACGACCGTCGCGTAGTAGGTGGTGTCC
>JAAYAH010000063.1 GCA_012719445.1 Actinomycetales bacterium
GCGGACCCGGCGGCGATGACGGACCTCCCGGCAGGGACCAGGCCGCTGCTGGTGGAGCGGATGCTGCCGACGCTGCTCACCCCGGCACGCCGGCAGGCCTGCGACGACGGGACGACGGTCAAGACGGCGTGGCGGCTGGCGGACGGTGCCCTGGTCGAGAGCGTGCTCATGCGCTATCCGGACCGGGTGACGGTCTGCGTCTCCAGCCAGGCCGGATGCGGCATGGGCTGCCCCTTCTGCGCCACCGGCCAGGGCGGGCTGGTCCGGAACCTGTCCGTCGCGGAGATCGTGGAGCAGGTCGTCGCCGCGGCGCGGTCCGTCGCCGGGGGGGAGCTGCCGCCGGGGCGGCCGGGGGCCGTGGACCGGGTGGGCAACGTGGTGTTCATGGGCATGGGGGAGCCGCTGGCCAACTACCGCGCCGTCGTGACGGCGGTGCGCCGGCTCGTCGCGCCGTCCCCCGACGGTCTCGGGCTCTCCGCCCGCGGGGTCACGGTCTCCACGGTCGGTCTCGTCCCGGCGGTCGACCGGCTCGCCGCCGAAGGGCTCCCGGTGACCCTCGCCCTGTCGCTGCACGCGCCGGACGACGTCCTGCGTGACGAGCTGGTCCCGGTGAACACCCGGTGGCGCGTCGGTGAGGCGCTCGACGCGGCCCGCCGCTACGCGGGGGCGACCGGTCGCCGGGTGAGCGTGGAGTACGCCCTGGTCCGCGAGGTCAACGACCAGCCGTGGCGGGCGGACCTGCTGGCGCGGGAGCTGGTCGCCCGGGGGAGAGGGTGGGCGCACGTGAACGCCATCCCGCTCAACCCGACGCCGGGATCCCGGTGGACGGCCAGCGACGACGGCGTCGCGGACGAGTTCGTCGCCCGGCTGCGCGCCGGAGGCGTGACCACGACGGTCCGGGACACCAGGGGACGAGAGATCGACGGGGCCTGCGGCCAGCTCGCCGCAACGGCTCTCGTCACGGGAAATGACGTTCAGTGATCGAGCGACACGACCTCTCTCGCCGAGATCGGAACGCTGAGCTGACCGAACCCTCGTTAACCGTCGAGGTGATCGGGCAGAATGGCTCCCGTGAGCGACACGTTTCCGCGGGTAGGCCGGATGTCCCGAGGCTACGACGTCGACCAGGTCGAGACGTTCCTCGCGCGGGCGCGTAGAGCCTACGAGGACATCGGCCGAGGGCCGACGATGACGTCCTGGCACGTGCGCACGGTCGGGTTCGATCTCGTCCGCGGGGGGTACGACGTCGACGCGGTGGACGCCGCGCTGGACCGGATCGAGGACGCCTTCGCGCGGCGGGAGAAGCAACGGGGCGAGGAGCGCAGCGGGCAGGCCGCATGGCAGACCCAGCTGCGCACCCAGGAGCAGTCCCTGCGCGCCCAGCTCGCCCGGCCGGACGGGGAGCGGTTCCCCCGGGGGTCCGGGATGGAGCTCACCTACGACATCGACCAGGTCGACGACCTCTGCCGCCGGATCGAGGACTCCTTCGCCACCGGCCGCCCGCTGCCGCCGGACATCGTGCGGCTCGCGGTGTTCAAGGGACGGCGGGGATCCCGGGGCTACCGGGAGGCGTCCGTCGACGCCTTCCTCGACCGGGTGGTGGAGCTGCTGGTCGTCCAGGCCGTCTGAACGCTCCTCACCGCGGGGCCTGAGCCCGGCCCGGTCACCGTGTCCGGCACCGGACCGCTACCGTTTCCCCCCGGGGACAGGTCGGGATGAGCGAGGCGGATGCGATGTCTGGTGGTACCTCGCACGGTCCCGGCGCGGCGGTCGCGGGCAGCAGGGGTCTCCCGGCCTCGGGTGGTCGGCGTCCCCGCTCCGAGCCCGTGTTCACGATCGCGAACGTGATCACTGCCGTGCGGACCGTCGCCGCCGTGGTCCTCGCGTCGATGTCCCTGGTTGCCGAGTCCATGCCGTTGCTCGTCGCCGCCTACCTCACCTACTGGGCCGGTGACATCGCCGACGGGATGGTGGCCAGATGGCGTGACGAGGAGACCCGGCACGGCGCCGTGCTCGACATCGTCGCCGACCGGGCGTGCACCACCCTGTGCGCGGGCTCGTTCCTCGCGCTGCGCCCCGAGATGGTCGTCCCGTTGGTGATCTTCCTGATCCAGTTCACCGTCATCGACACCATGCTCACCCTCGGCTTCCTGCACTGGCCGGTGCTCGGGCCGAACGACGCCCACCTGTTCGACCGGCTGCTGTGGCAGCTCAACTGGTCCCGGCCGGCCAAGGCGGCCAACACCGCCGGGGTCGTGCTGCTGGCCGTCACCGGAGCGGTGGTCGCCGCCACGGTGTTCGCGGTGGCGGTCACCGTGCTCAAGGTGTGGTCGATGCACCGCCTGGTCCGACTCGTCGCCGTCCGCGACCGGCAGGAGGCCCTCGCCGGGGGGCTGGGTCCCGACCGGTGAGCCTTGCGACCGGCCTCGGCATCGCCGGGGCCTCCGCGGGCTTCGGGTTCGTGTCGGCCCTGTTGCCGGGACTGCCGGCGGAGGCGTACGTGGCGACGATGTCGGCGACGTCGCCGGGGTGGGGTCCGCTGGTGGTCGTGTGCGTCGCGGTGGGGCAGGCCGCGGGGAAGCTCCTCCTCTTCGTCGCCGCCCGGAAGGGACTGAGCCTCGGCCGGGCGAAGCTCGGCAACCGGAGACCCGAGCCGAGGAACGCCCTCCACAGCCGGGTGATCGCCTGGGGGGACCGCGCGCTCACCCTGCTCGACCGGCCGTGGCCGGCCGCCGGGGTGATCCTCGTGAGCGCCTCGGCCGGCGTCCCGCCGCTGGCGGTCACCAGCGTGATCGCGGGGCTGAGGAGGACCCCGCCGGTGGTGTTCGTGCTCTGCTGCCTGATCGGGCGGCTGGCCCGGTTCACGGTGATCGCCGTGCCCGTCATCGCCGCGAAGGGGTGACCGGGGCCCGGTCGCCGTCACCGGCAGGACCGCCCGCCCGGGGCCGTCCGGACCGGATCGTGCCCCGGCTAGTCCACGCCGAACCACGGTGGCCGGGCCAGCTCCCTCTCGACCATGGCGCGGTCGCCCGCGTCGGCGATCCCGTCGAGGGCCTCGACGGCTGCCGTGCGGTGCCTCCTGCCGCCCTCGGGATCCCCCTCGGCGGCCAGGGCCCTGGCCAGCGCCTCGTGGGCCAGCGGCAGGTCCCAGTCGGCCATCGCCTCGGGCTCGGCGGTGACCAGGTCGAGGCAGCGGTTGGCGTGGACCAATCCGACCGCTGTCAGTCCCACGGCGGTGGCCGTCCGGGAGACCAGGTGCTCGCCGCGCGCGGCGTTGGCCGCCGTGCCGGCGTCGAGCCAGTGCCGCAGGGACGCGTAGGCGCCGAAGAGGGCGAGGTCCCGGTCGGAGGGAGCGCTGTCAGGGCCGAGTCCGTCGTCGAGGAGGTCCCAGACCTCGTTGTTCAGCCGGGCTCCGGCCCAGCGGTCGATCAGCCCCTCCGGCACCGGCTGCGTCCCGACCTCGGCGACCAGCGCCCGCCACGACGGGGAGCCGTGACTCCTGGCGACGGCGAACTGCGCGTCGCGCAGGGACAGCGAGCGCAGACCGGCCGGATCGCGGCCGGCGTCCGGGTGGTGGCGGCACAGGGTGGCCACGTCGTCGGGGTGCCCCTGCCGGACGCCCCGGCGCAGCCGGACGGCCTCAGCCCGCAGAGTGTCGAGATCGGCCGGGGAGCCTGCCGGGACGTGCTCCGGCTCGGTCCCGACGTCCTCGTCCACGGTGAACTCTCCCTCCTGTCCGTGCTCCGGCGTCCCGCTCCCGGGCCGACGACGTGCCGGGCCGGTGACGGACAGAGCGTCCACGGCTCCGGCGTCCGGCGCAACCCGGGAGCCGTAGCAGGGATGACGGGGCGGGGCGGGGGCTCAGAGGCGCTTCCACGCCTCGGTGAGGACCGAGCGGAGGATGGACTCGATCTCGTCGAACTCGGCCTGGTCCACGATCAGCGGGGGGGCGAGCTGGATCACCGGGTCGCCCCGGTCGTCGGCCCGGCAGTACAGGCCGGCCTCGAAGAGGGCCTTGGACAGGAAGCCGCGGAGCAGGTGCTCGCACTCGTCCGGGGTGAAGGTCTCCCTCGTGGTCCTGTCCTTGACCAGCTCGATGCCGTAGAAGAACCCCTCGCCCCGGACGTCACCGACGATAGGCAGGTCCAGCAGGCGCTCCAGGGTCCTCCGGAAGGCCGGAGCCGTCGCGGTGACGTGCTCGTTGAGCCGCTCGCGCTCGAAGATGTCGAGGTTGGCCATGGCGACGGCGGCGGACACGGGGTGGCCGCCGAAGGTGTAGCCGTGCAGGAACGTCGTCGGACCGTGCCGGAACGGCTCGAAGAGCCGGTCGCTGGCGATCATCGCGCCGATGGGCGAGTAGCCGCTGGTCATCCCCTTGGCGCAGGTGATGATGTCGGGGACGTAGCCGAACTCGGTGCAGGCGAACATCGACCCGATCCGGCCGAAGGCGCAGATGACCTCGTCGGAGACCAGGAGCACGTCGTAGGCGTCGCAGATCTCCCTGACCCGCTGGAAGTAGCCGGGCGGTGGCGGGAAGCAGCCGCCGGCGTTCTGGACGGGCTCGAGGAACACGGCGGCGACGGTCTCGGGACCCTCGAACTCGATCGCCTCGGCGATCCGGTCGGCCGCCCAGAGGCCGAACGCCTTGGGATCGTTCCGCAGCCCCTCCGCGGCCCGGTAGATGTTGGTGTTCGGCACCCTGACCGCGGTGGAGACCAGGGGCTCGTAGTCCTGCTTGAGCTCGGGGATGCCGGTCAGCGACAGGGCGCCGTGCGTGGTGCCGTGGTAGGCGACGGCCCGGGAGATGACCTTGTGCTTGTACGGCTTCCCGACCAGCTTCCAGTACTGCTTGGCCAGCTTCCACGCGCTCTCGACGGCCTCGCCGCCGCCCGTGGTGAAGAACACCCGGTCGAGGTCTCCCGGGGTGTACGAGGCCAGCCGCTCCGCCAGCTCGACGGCCTTGGGGTGGGCGTAGGACCAGACCGGGAAGAAGGCGAGCTTCTCGGCCTGGGCCGCGGCGGCCCTGGCGAGTTCGGCCCGCCCGTGCCCCACCTGGACGACGAAGAGCCCGGACAGGCCGTCGAGGTAACGGCGTCCGGCCACGTCGTAGACGTAGGCGCCGTCGCCCCTCGCGATGATCGGGACCTCACCGCCGGTCTCGAAGGTGGAGTGGCGGGTGAAGTGCATCCACAGGTGGTCACGGGCGGAGGCGTCGAGTCTCGGTCTCCGGTCGGTCGACGGACGCGAGCTGGTGGTCATCGGGTTCCCCAGTTGTAGAGCTGCTTGCGCAGGCGCAGGTAGACGAAGATCTCGGCGCTGCGCACCCCGGGCATGGCGCGGATCCGCTGGGCGACGAGATGGAGCAGGTGGTCGTCGTCCTCGCAGATCACCTCGATCATGAGATCGAAGGATCCGGCGGTGAAGACGACGTAGGCCGCTTCCTGGAGGTCGGCCAGGCGGTCGGCGACCACGGTGATGTCCCCGTCGACACGGATGCCGATCATCGCCTGACGGGCGAAGCCCACCTGGAGAGGGTCGGTCACCGCGACGATCTGCATGACCCCGGCGTCGAGCAGGCGCTGCACCCGTTGTCGGACCGCTGCCTCGGAGAGGCCGACGGCCTTGCCGATCGCGGCGTACGGTCGCCGTCCGTCCTCCTGCAACTGTTCGATGATCCGCTTCGAGATCTCGTCCAGTTGGGGCATCTGCACACGTAGGGGTCTGGTCACCACGCTGGCCATCTTCCGGGTAGCACCTGCTTGTCGCAAGGGATTCCGTCGGAATCGATGGCCCTACTGACTGATTCTTCAGTTTGCCTACCTCGGGGCTGCCGAATCCGGTGAATCCCGACTACAGTCGGCAGGATCGTCGCCCGGCTCCGCCGTCGTCACCGGTCGTTCCAGGAGGTTCCGTGAACGCGACCCCGCCCCGTGCTCTGCGGAACTTCGTCGACGGCGAGTACCGGGATCCCCGTTCCGAGCTCCGGTCCGACGTCGTCGACCCGACGACCGCCAGGGTGATCGCGACGGCGCCGGTCTCCTCCGCGGAGGACGTCGACGACGCGTTCCGCGCCGCGGCACGGGCCGAGGGACGCTGGCGGGACACCACCCCCGCCGAACGGCAGCTCGCCCTGCTCCGGCTGGCCGATCTCGTCGAGCAGCGGGCGGACGACTTCGTCCGGCTGGAGGTCGCCGACACCGGGAAGCCGAGGGCGCTCACCGCGACCGAGGAGCTTCCTCCGGCGGTGGACCACCTCCGGTTCTACGCCGGGGCCGCCCGGTGCCTGGACGGGCCCGCCGCAGGGGAGTACCTGGAGGGGCACACGTCCTGGGTGCGGCGCGAGCCGGTCGGGGTCGTCGGTCAGGTCACCCCGTGGAACTACCCGTTGATGATGGCCGTGTGGAAGATGGCTCCGGCGATCGCCGCGGGCAACGCCGTCGTGCTGAAGCCGAGCGAGACGACCCCGGAGACGTCGCTGCTCCTCGCCGAGGTCGCGGCGGAGGTGCTGCCGCCGGGGGTCTTCAACGTCGTCACCGGCGGCCGTGAGACCGGGCGGATGCTCGTCGAGCACCCCGTCCCGGCCATGGTGGCGATCACCGGGTCGGTGCGGGCCGGCACCGAGGTCGCCGGCAGCGCCGCCAGGGGGCTGAAGCGGGTGCACCTGGAACTGGGTGGCAAGGCCCCTGTCGTGGTCTTCGACGACGCGGATGTCGAGGCCGCCGCGGAGGGGATCGCCGGCGCGGGGTACTTCAACGCGGGTCAGGACTGCACGGCGGCCACCAGGGTGCTCGTGGCGGCGGGGATCCACGACGAGTTCGTCGACGCGCTGGTCGAGCAGGCCCGCGCGTGCAGGCCGGGCCTCCCCGACGACCCCGAGGCCGCCTTCGGGCCGGTGAACAACGCGCACCAGTTGGCCAGGGTCACCGGGTTCC
>JAAYAH010000064.1 GCA_012719445.1 Actinomycetales bacterium
CCTGCTCCTGCTCGACGAGCCCACGAACGACCTCGACGTCGAGACCCTCGGCTCGCTGGAGAACGCCCTGCTGGAGTTCCCCGGCTGTGCCGTGGTGATCTCCCACGACCGGTGGTTCCTCGACCGGGTGGTGACCCACATCCTCGCCTACGAGGGTGACGACGAGGACCCGGCGAAGTGGTACTGGTTCGAGGGCAACTTCGCCAGCTACGAGGAGAACAAGGTCGCCCGGCTCGGGGTCGAGGCGGCCCGTCCGCACCGGGTGACCTACCGCAAGCTCACCCGCGACTGAGCTACCGCAGGCTCGTCCGCCCCGGGTGCCCCGGCGAGGAGCCATCCGCGACGGTCAGTCGCCGTCGGGCCGTCGGGGTTCGTCCGTCCGGTGGTCGTCGCCGTCGAGGCGGGGCACCGGGGATGCCGCGCCCGGTGGGCGGTCGAGCGGGTCGTGAGGCGTCCCACCTGCTGGCGCTGCCCTCCGGGAGACCTGCGGGAAGGCCGACGGACGCTACCCGGGGTTCCGGCCCGCCCGAACGGCCCTTGACGTCGGGTAGGAGCCCGCGCGATGGTGTCGTTGCTGAGAGTGTTGGAGCACTGCGGAGAGTAATCACAGCACCGGGTGGGGGTACCGGGGAGGTGATGCTCCTGGACCGGTCGACGCATGATCTGCGACGCCGGACGCGGTGAGGTCTGCGGCGAGGAGGTCGTGGTGGCGAGGACTCCGCTGGCCGGGATCTCCTTCGGTGATCCGACGATCCTCGGTGTCGCCCTGGCCGTGGTCGCCGGAGCCATCCTGCTCGTCCTGGTGTGGGTGATCGTCGTGGTCGTGTCGGGGGGCAGGCGGGAACGGCAGTTGCTGGCCGGGATGGGCTGGGGCGTGACCCGGAGGTCGGGTTCGCGCACCCCGGGCTGGATGGTCGGTGGCCGCCCGCGGCCGGCCAGGCTGACCGTCGAGGAGCGGCTGCGTGAGCTTGACGACCTGTACCGGCGCGGCATGATCACCGCGCAGGAGCACGTCGCGGCGCAGGCCCGGATCCTCTCCGCCTCGTCGGGAACTCCCGGTGGGGTGGGTGCGGGCTCCGCGGGCTGACCCCACCCGTCGGGGGACTCCCCGTGGTCGATCACCGTCGTCCGGGGCGCGACCTCGGCACCCGGCGCGGCCTCGGCAGGGGCGTGGCCTCAGCGAGGGACGCGGAACATCCCCTCCTGCGCCACGGTGCAGACCAGTGCTCCGTCGCGGGTGAAGAACCTCCCGGTGCCCAGCCCGCGAGCGTTCCCGGCCGCCGGTGACTCCTGCACGAACAGCAGCCACTCGTCCGCCCTGGCGGTCCCGTGCCACCACAACGCGTGGTCGAGGCTGGCGACCCTGAGCCCCGGACGGACCCATGGAACGCCGTGCCGGCGGAGCACCGGTTCGAGCACGGTGTAGTCACTGGCGAGGGCGAGCGCGGCGGCGTGCGTCCCGGGATCGTCCGGCAGCCGCCCCACCGCGCGCATCCAGACCGCCTGCCGCGGTGTCCGCTCGGCCCCGGCGTCGAGGAACACCGGGCCCTCGACGTGCCGGAGATCGACCGGGCGGTGCCGGGTCCAGTAGTCCGCACCGGGATGGCTCAGCCCGGCGAAGCGCTCGGCGAGGGTGGGCAGCGACTCGGGCCCCGGCACGTCGGGCATGTCCGGTTGGTGCTCCGGGCCGGGGCCTGGCACCTGGAACGAGGCGAGGGCGGACAGGACGGTGCGGCCGGCCTGCCGGGCCCTGACCTCCCGCGCGGAGAACGACCGCCCGTCCCGGAGGCGCTCCACGCCGTAGCTGACCGGCTCGCGGTCGTTCCCCGGGCGCAGGAAGCAGGCGTGCATGGCGTGGACCGGCCGGTCTCCCGGGACGGTACGGGCCGCGGCGACGAGGGCCTGGGCGAGGAGTTGGCCGCCGAAGATCCGTCCCCACGGCTGGGGTTGGGTCCTGCCGAGGAAGACGTCCTCGCCGTCCGGTCCGGGCACCAGGTCGAGGACGGCGAGCAGTCCGTCGATCCCGTCGGCGTCGACCGGATCGAGGGACCCGTCGTGGCGTGGTGACCCGTCGTGGCGTGGTGACCCGTCGTGGCGTGGCGACCTGTCGAGGTGTGGTGACCTGTCGAGGTGTGGTGACCCGTCGTGGACGCGGGTGTCGGTCTCGGGCACGCGGGCGACCTCCGGACGCTGGCGGACCCGGCCATTCTCACCCACGCATCCTGCCTGGTGCGCCCACGGTCGGCCGCCCACCGTCCGGCCCGGGGCAGCCGGTGGTCCGCTCAGCAGGCCGGATCAGCGGCGGCCAGTTCGATCGCGGTGACCCATTCGGTGACCACCACCCGGTCGCGACCACCTTCCTTGGCCTGGTAGAGAGCCTTGTCGGCAGCGGCGATCATGGCTGAAGGGTCGACCCCGGGCTCCGGCTTGCCGACGGCGACTCCGATGCTGACCGTGACCACGTCGGCGACCTGCGAGTGCAGGTGCGGGATGGCGCGCTGCTGCAGGGCGGCGCGGAACCGGGCCGCGACGGTGAGCGCGGCGGTCACCCCGCTCTGCGGCAGGATCACCAGGAACTCCTCGCCGCCGTAGCGGGCCACCATGTCGTCCGGGCGCAGCGCAGCGTTCTGCAGGCACCCGGCGATCTCCCGAAGCGCCTGGTCCCCGGCGAGGTGTCCGTAGTGATCGTTGAAGAGCTTGAAGTAGTCGACGTCGATCAGCAGCAGAGCCAGCAGCCCGTCGGTCCGGCCCGTCCCGGACCAGTGCCGCTCCAGGTGCTGCTCGAACCCCGTCCGGTTCGCCACCTGGGTGAGGCCGTCGCGCAGCACCAGCGCCTCCAGTTCGCGGTTGGCGCTGCGCAGTTGCTGCTCGGCCCGCTGACGCATGCTCACCTCCGCCCGAAGCTCCTCGGTGCGTCGCTCGACCGTCTCCTCCAGTCGGGTCGCATGGGCCTGCAGCGCCTGCTGCTGCGAGACCGCGTCCAGGCCGCGGGTCAGGTCGACGTACAGGGTGTCCTGGAAGGCCGTGTCAGCAAGATCGCGCTCCAGGAGCAGGTAGCCGTAGCAGCGCGTCCCGAGAGTCAGCGAGCTGGCCACCAGCAGGCCGTCGGCGAGCTGTGACTGCAGCGGCCCGGGCAGCAGCTGCTCGGCCGGGAACGGTGCGGCGTCGACGGCGTGGCTCGAGCCGTCGCGGTAGTCCAGTACCAGCCGCACCATCGGGCTGCCGTCGAGTTCGGCCTCGGTCAGTCCCACGGTGTTCAGGGTGGAGAGGTCCTCCGCGCCGAACAGCTCCTCGCGCAGCATCAGGAAGCACCGCCGAACGTTGAGCCAGTTCAGGCAGGACCGCAGCGCCTCGACCACCTCGTCGAGGGTCCGGATGTGGAGCATGTCCCGGCCGACGTTGGCCAGGGCGTCGGTGTGCGCGACGTAGGCCCGCGACGTCTCCATCATCTGCAGGGCCGTCTCCAGTTGCTGCTGCGGCGACGACCTGTCGGGCACGGTGGACTCCCGAACCACCAGCCGGGACGGCACCAGGAGGGTCTGCCGACGGCGATCCCCTCCGGCCTGCACCAGCAACTGCTCGACGGCCACCCGCCCCTGCTCGGAGAGAGCCTGATCGATCGTGGTCAGCGGTGGCCACAGCACCGACTCGCGCTCGTTGTCGAAGCCGGCCACCACGACGTCGTCGGGCACCCGCAGTCCCGCCTCGGCCAGGGCGGTGACGCAACCTCGGGCCATCAGGTCGTTGGCCGCCACGACCCCGTCCAGATCGCGGCGTCGCTGCAGCAGATCCCACAGTCTCCGGTGCGCCTCGTGGGCAACGAAGCCGCCCTGGATCACCAGTTCCTCGTCCACCGGCAGGCCGCGCCGGGTCAGCTCCTCCCGGTACACCGCCTCCCGCTCGACGGAGTCGATCTGGTGGAGGGAGCCGCGGACGAACACCGGCCGGCGGATCCCACGCTCATCCAGCAGGTGGGCCATCAGCTCGCGCATCCCCGGGTGGTTGTCCACCCGGACGGTGGTGACGTCGGGATGGGCGGAGCCGACCACGACGGTCGGCAGCTCCAGTTCCCCCGTCACCCGCAGCACGTCGCCGAGGTGCTCCGGGCGCCACAGGTGGGTGGCGATCACGCCGAGCGGGCGGGCCCGGCGCAGGAACCGGAGGAAGTCGGCGGACAACGTCCCCACGTCGGTGCGGTCCACGAGCACCACCCGGCCCAGCCGGTTCGCCTCCAGCGGCGGGGTCATTCCCCGCAGCAGCTGCGCCTGGTACTCCTCAACTCCCGTGGCGATCACCACGACGAAGTGCGCGGTGCGCGCGCTCACCCGTGCCCACCTCCATCGGGGCGGATGCCAGCCACCTCATGGTTCTCGGGAGGGCGCTGGTAGCGCTTGAGCCACCGCGCCCGCCAGGGGCGCACGGTGCGAGGGTGCCGGTGCCGGTCGCGTGGCTGTCAGCCGGTCCCCCTCCGGAGGCGGACGGCAGGGGGTCGGCCGGAGACGGACGACAGGGTGTCGGCGGTGGCCCCTCCTCCATCACCGACACCCTGCCGGGGTTGTCCTCGCGGAGCACGGCCGTTCGCGCGGACGGGGCAGGACTCCGCCTCCTGCCGATCCCTTCGAGCGGTCACTGCGCCCATCGGGGAGCTCGGCACGGGACTTGAGTCCCGCCTGGAGTGATCTGGATCACAGGAAGGAGCTCGTTACGCAATCACTGACGTCCTCTTCCGGGACGGTCGGTCCACCCAGCGCTCACGACGGTGGGCATCATGTCCGGCATGCCTCGCCACCGTGTCCTCGTTCCGCTGCGCTGGTCGGACATGGACGCCTACGGCCACATCAACAACACCCAGTTCCTGTGCCTGCTGGAAGAGGCCCGGGTGGCGGCCTTCGCCCTGCCGGACGGACGCTCCATGGCGGTGGACGGGGTGATCGTCGCTCGGGCCGAGATCGAGTACCTCGTCCCGCTCGTGCACCGGCTCTCCCCGGTCGCCGTCGATGTGTGGGTCTCCGCCGTCTCCGCGGCGGCCTTCGACCTCTGCTACGAGGTGCTCGACGACCCCGGGACCCTCGGATCCGGACCGAGCGACGCCGGGAGGAACGGCGCCGCGGACGGGGTCGGGGTCGGGGTCGGAGGAGCGAACGGTGCCGGGAACGGCGGAGCCATAGGCGCCGGGGACGGTGTCGGTGGCGGGGGAGAGGACCGGACGGTGTACGCACGGGCCGCCACCACCCTCGTGGCCTTCGACCTCTCCGCCGGGCGTCCGCGCAGGCTCACCGAGGTCGAGCGGGTCCATCTGGCCGGCTGGCAGGACGATCCGTTGACCTTCCGCCGTCGAGGGGGGGTGCGCAGGTGAGCGGTTCGACCGTGCTGCTCCCCGATCTCTGCACCCTTCGGGACCTGCGCACCTTCGTCAGCCGGGCGCGTGTGGCCGACCCCGAGGGTGTGGTGCGGCTGATCGGGCACGGCGCGGTCCTGGCGGTCCTCGCGTCCCCCCTCCACGGCTCCGGAGCCCCCACGGTGCTCGGGATGCGGGCGGCCACCCTCACGCGCCCCAGCCGCGTGGACGCGACCGTGCCCATGGCCGCGATGGAGGCCCTGCTCGTCGATCCCTGCAGCGATCACGAGGGGCCGATCGGGCTCGCCGTCCCGGCAGACGAGATCACCGACGTGGCCTGGGCCGGGATCACCCCGCCGCGGTCCGGGTGGGAGCTGCTGGGAACGGTCAGCCGCGAGACCCTGCTGCGCGTGGCCCGTGCCGGGGAGGCCGAGGTCGCGGCGGCGGTCTCACCCGGCACCGCGCCCCACGAGGTCCAGCGGCTCCGGGCCCGGGTCTGGGGTCGGTCGCTCACCGACGATCCGCCCGGCCTGCCAGCAGGCATCGCCTTCGCCGCACACGTGCTCGGCTTCGTCACCGACCCCGACACCGACGCCGACGGTCCGGAGGCCACCGCCCACCGGACCGGGGCCTGGTCACGGCTGACCACGACCAGGGGGCACATCCTCGCCAGGACCGGGTCCCTGATCTGACGCGGCGCCCCGACCCACCCGTCACCCCTCGGGTAGTGCCAGCCATACCGTCGTGTCGGCGGGGACGGCGAGCGACCCGGCGGTTCCGGAACCTGCGGGTGTGTCGCGGCCTACCGGGACGTTCGCACCAGCGGGGTCGTCGGTGACGGTGAGCAGGTCACCGCTGGACAGCAGTACCTCCGCGCCGGGCGGCACCGGGACCGGGGGCAGGCCGAGGTTGGCGAGCACGAGGGTCGCGCCGTTCCGGAAGGCCAGCACCCCGGCGGCCGCCTCGGGAACACCGTCCCGCCCGGTCGCAGCCGGGGTGGCCTCCGCAGCCTTGGTGGCGTCTGCAGCCTCGGTGGCCTCGGCCCTCACGGCCCCGGTCCCGGGGGGGATGTCCTGCCAGGTGAGCGTCCCCGACCCGAGGGACAACTCCCGGCGCAACCTCAGCGCGACCCGGTACAGCTCCAACGTCGAGCGGGGGTCCCCGGTCTGCCGGTCGACGGCGAGGGCCGCCCACTCCTCCGGCTGCGGCAGCCACGTGGCCGGGCCGGGTCCGAACCCGAGGGACGGCGCGTCGGCTGTCCAGGGCAGCGGCACCCGTGCGCCGTCCCGCCCCCGCTCCCTGCCCTCGGAACGGAACCAGGTCGGATCCTGCCGGGCGTCGTCGGGCAGGGTGGTGTGCTCCGGCAGCCCCAGCTCCTCGCCCTGGTAGAGGTACGCGGCGCCGGGGAGGGCGAGCATGAGCAGGGTCGCCGCCAGCCCGCGCCGCAGCCCGAGGGTGTGGTCCGGCTGCTCGTCGTCCACGCCGATCCCTGAGGGGCGCGGGCCCTCCGGCGGGTAGGCGAACCGGGTCGGGTGCCGCACCACGTCGTGGTTGCTGAGCACCCAGGTCGCCGGGGCGCCGACGGCGGCGTTCGCGGCCAGCACCGCGTCGATGATCCGGCGTTGCCGGGCGGCGTGCCACGGGGTGAGCACGTACTCGAAGTTGAACGCCTGGTGCATCTCGTCGGAGCGGACGTACCTGGCCTGTCGCTCCGCAGGCCGCACCCACGCCTCGGCGACGAGGACGGGGCGGTGCGGGTAGCCGTCGAGCACCCGCCGCCAGGAGCGGAAGATCTCGTGCACGCCGTCCTGGTCCCACATGGGCGGCCGGCCGCGGGACTCGTCGATGGTCAGCGGGTTGTGGCCGCCCACCCAGTTCGGCAGCCCTCCCGCCTTGACCAGCCCGTTGGCGACGTCCACCCGGAACCCGTCGACCCCTCGGTCGCTCCAGAACCGCAGGATGGACTCGAACTCCGCGGCGACCGTCGGGTCCGACCAGTTGAGGTCGGGCTGACCGACGTCGAACAGGTGCAGGTACCACTGGCCGCCCCCATCGGCAGCACGGGACGGCGCGGTGCCGGTGTCCGTGCCGTCCGGGACCCGGGTCCAGGCGGGGCCGCCGAAGACCGACTCCCAGTCGTTGGGCGGCAGGGCGCCGTCGGGACCGCGGCCGTCCCGGAAGATGTACCGCGCTCGCTGGAGCGAGCCGGGGGGTGCGGCGAGGGCGGCAAGGAACCACGGGTGGTCGCTGGAGGTGTGGTTGGGGACCAGGTCGACGATCACCCGCAGCCCGAGTCGGTGGGCCTCCTCGACGAGCCGGTCGGCGTCGGCGAGGGATCCGAACAGCGGGTCGACGTCCCGGTAGTCGGCGATGTCGTAGCCCCCGTCGCGCTGCGGCGAGACGTAGAAGGGCGAGAGCCAGACGGCGTCGACGCCCAGTTCCGCCAGGTAGGGCAGCCGCGAGACGATCCCGGGCAGGTCACCGACCCCGTCCCCGTCGGAGTCCGCGAAGGACCGGGGGTAGACCTGGTAGACGACGGCGTCCCGCCACCAGTCGTGGTCGGCCGTCCGGTCCGGCGATGCGCTCACGTGGGTCCCTTCCCGAGGTGGTCGTCGTTCCGGTCGCTACCCCCGGGCGGTCGGTCGGATGCACCCGACCTCCCGGCGGGGGCTGCGTTGTCGGGGGTCGTGGTGGTCGGGTCAGGAGCGTCGGAGGTCCCGTCCGTCGCCCGCTCGCGCACCGCGGCAGGGCCCTCCCTCGCCTCCCTGGCCCCGGGGCCGCCGTTGCCGGCCGCCTCACCGCTGAGCCACACGGTCCGCTGCGGGAGCGGGATCTCGACGTCCTCGGCGTCGAAGCGTTCCTTGATCCGGCGGCGCAGCTCACGGGCGACGATCCACTGCTGCAGCGGTTGGGTCTTCGCCACCAGCCGGAGCACGATCCCGTCGCTGGTCATCGACTCGACGCCCCACATCTCGGGCTCCTCGAGCACCAGCTCCGCGAACTCCTCGTCGGCGGCGACCCGGTGCGCGACGTCGAGCAGCATCGTCTTCACCCGCTCGAGGTCCTCGGTGTAGGCGATCGTCACGTCGATCACCGCGCGGGCCCAGCCCTGGGACTTGTTGCCGACCCGCACGATCTCCCCGTTGCGGACGTGCCAGAGGGTGCCCTCGACGTCGCGGACCTTGGTGACCCGCAGGCCGACCGACTCGACGTGCCCCGAGGCCTCGCCGAGGTCGACCGCGTCGCCGACCCCGTACTGGTCCTCCAGGATCATGAAGACACCGGAGAGGAAGTCGCGGACCAGGGTCTGCGCCCCGAAGCCGATGGCGACCCCGGCGATCCCGGCGCTGGCGAGCAGCGGGCCGAGGGAGTACCCGAGCTCACCCATGATCATGAGGATGGCGATGACGCCGACGAGGCCGGTGGTGATGCTCCGGAGCACCGAGGCGAGGGTCCTCGCCCGCTGGGCGGTGCGCTGGGACCGCAGGGACACCCCGCCGAGCACCGCGCCGGCTCCCGGCAGCTCGTCGAGCTTGCGCAGCCCCGCGTTCCCGCTCGCCACCCTCTCTGCGGCGTGGGTGATCGCCTTGAACAGGAGGAAGCGCAGCAGCAGGGCGCCGAGGCAAATCCCGACGATGCGCAGCGGGGTCCCCAGCAGGGCGTCGGCGATCTCGCCCCAGACCCTGCTGCCGGTCACCTGGAAGAGCGTCCCGCAGAAGGTCCCGTCGCCCTTCTCGCACGGGTCGTCGGTCTCCGGCCCGGGGATCCCGGCGACGCCGGCGGCTCCGAGAACGACTCTGATCACAGCTCCAGCCCTGTCCGGTGCGCGGTGAACGCCAGGGTCTCCGCGGCCAGCGTCACCGTCCGGGACAGTGCGCGCGCCCCGTGGCCGACGTCCTTCTCCCGGCGCAGCAGGATCGGGGCGTCCGAGGACGTCGCGTGCTGCAGCGCCGCGCACAGCTTCCGGGCGTGCAACGGGTCGACCCGGCTGTCGCCGTCGAACACCGTGAACAGCACCGCCGGGTAGGCGACGCCCTCCCGCACCCGGTGGTAGGGCGAGTAGGAGATCAGCCAGCCGAACTGCTCCGGGTCCTCGACGGTGCCGTACTCCTCGTTCCAGGTGGCACCGAGCCCGAACCGCTCGTACCGGACCATGTCCAGCAGCGGGGCCGAGCAGACCACGGCCGCGAACAGGTCCGGCCGCTGGGTGACGGCGGCGCCGACGAGCAGCCCGCCGTTCGACCCGCCGCTGATCGCGAGCCGGTCCGTCGTGGTCCACCCCTGGTGGACCAGGTACTCCGCCGCGGCGTGGAAGTCGTCGAAGACGTTCTGCTTGTGGGCCATCATCCCGGCCCGGTGCCACTCCTCGCCCTCCTCGGACCCGCCGCGCAGGTTCGCCACCGCGTAGACCCCGCCGGCCTCGGCCCAGGCCAGGATGCTCGCCGAGTACCCCGGTACCAGCGGGACGCCGAACCCTCCGTACCCGTAGAGGACCGTCGGGCGGGGGCCGGTCGGCCTGCCGTCGTCGTCGAAGGCGTCGGTGCGGGCGGTGACGAACATCCGCACCGGCGTCCCGTCCGCCGAGGTGTAGACGAGCTGCCGGGTGGTCACGTCGGGCACCTCGACGGTGCCGGGCGGGGTGGCGTCGACGGTCAGCGAGCCGTTCCTGGCGTCGAACCGGTAGACGTGCGGCGGGGTGGTCTGGTCGGTGTAGCCGAACCACGCCTCGTGCCCGCCCTCCGGCCGCGCCACCAGGGCACCGATCGTGCCGATCCCCGGCAGCGGGATCCGCCCGTCCTCCCCGGCCAGCCGTTCCCCGCTGCCCAGCTCGTGCGCGGTGATCTCGGAGACCGCGTGCCGGGTCCATGCGGCGAGGAGCAGAGGGCGCTCGCCCAGCTCCGCCCCGTCGAGGATCACCCAGTCCTCGAGCACCGCCTCCTCGTCGTGGGGGAGCAGGTCCCGCCAGGTCGGCGGTCCCGGGTCCTCGGGGACGGTGACCGCGAGCCTGCCCCTCGGGGCGTCGAGGTCGGTGGTGATGTACAGCCGGCCGTCCCGGCCGACGTGCGCGTCGACCCGGGCGTCGAGCCCGACGGCGATCGGCCGCAGCTCCGGGGCCTCCGGCCGGCTCCCTGCCAGGTCGGCGATCCAGGCGTCGTTGCGCGGGGCCGTCCCGGTCGCTGCGGACACCAGCAGCCAGCGCCCGTCGCGGCTGACCCCGACGCCGTAGTAGTTCCGCAGGTCGAGCCCCTCGCCGAAGATCTCGACGTCGGTGTCGGGGTCGTCGCCGACGAGGTGCAGCCGGACCCGGCGGTGGTACTGGTGCTCGTCCTCGGGCAGCCCGGCGGGGTCGAGCCGGCGGACGTAGTAGAACGCCTTCCCGTCCGGCAGCCAGGCCACCGGGGAGTACCTCGCCCTGTCGATCGGTCCGTCGACGTCCTCCCCGGTCGCGACGTCCATCACCCGCAGCACGCTCTCCTCGGTGCCGCCGACGGACAGCTGGTAGGCGAGCAGGTGGCCCTCGATGCTGGGCTGCCAGGCGTCGAGGGTGGTGACCCCGCTGGGGTCGAGGGCCATCGGGTCGATGAGCACCCGCTCCACCGGCCCGTCGGGTCCCGGGTCGGCCACGACGAGGACCCCGTGCTCCTGGCTGCCCTCGCGCCGGATGAAGAACCGCCGGTCCCCGCGCAGCACCGGAACCCCGACCACCCCGGCGCCGAGCAGCGCCCGCACCCGCTCCGTCAACCGGTCGAGGCCACGCCAGGACGCCTGCTCGGCCGCGTAGTACTCGTCCTGCGCCTCCGACCAGGTCCTGGTCCGCTCGTCCTCGACGTCCTCCAGCCAGCGGTACGGGTCGGGGACCCGCCTGCCGTGCAGGACGTCGACGACGTCGGAGCGGAACGCCTCGGGTGGCCTGGGGCCCGCGGAGGGCGCGGGGGAGGAGGTGGCCGATGCCGGGCGGGGTGTCGACTGCTGACTCATGATGAGCAGCCTAGAGTCCCCCGGCCGATCGTCCACGGTTCCGTCATGCGTCTCGCGGCCCGGCGTTCGCCCTGGCCGGGCGTCTGGTCTGGCAGGATTCCCCTCAGGAACGCACGCACTCTCAGCAGACCGTCACCAGCCCCGCCACCGGTGGTGGCGTTGACGGCACTTCAGGATCAGCGAAGGCGTGAAGGTGACAGAACAGCCTCCGACCACCGACGCCTCGTCCGAGGGCGTCGCAGCCTTTCGGGTCGACACCCCGGACGGCAGCGCGCCGCCGTCCGCCCGGCTCGTGGAACTCGCCCACGCGTACAACATCGCCACGGAGTTCTGGGACTGGCAGGGCGAGCACACCACGGTGTCCGCGCGCACGGTGACCTCGGTGCTCTCCGGACTCGGGGTCGACGTGTCCTCGGACGACGCCGTCGAGCACGCGCTCGTCGAGGTCCAGGAGCGGCCGTGGCGGCGGGTGCTGCCACCGGTCGTGGTCACCCGCTCCGGCGGCACCACGACCGTCGCCGTGCACGTCGACCACGGCACCACCGTCACCGTCTGGGTGGAGCTGGAGGACGGCGACCGCCGCGACCTGGAGGAGGAGGACCGCTGGGTCGAGCCCCGCCTGGTCGGCGAGCGCATGGTCGCCGAGAGCACCTTCGTGGTGCCGCCCGACCTGCCGCTCGGCTGGCACACCCTGCACGCCCGGCACACCCGCGGCGAGCAGACCGCCCCGCTCGTGGTGACCCCGGCGAGGCTGGACCTGCCGCCGGCGCTGCGGGAGGGGCGGGCCTGGGGGTACATGGCCCAGCTCTACGCGGTGCGCTCCCAGGAGTCCTGGGGGCTCGGTGACCTCGTGGACCTCGCCGAGCTGGCGAGCTGGAGCGCGCGGGTCCAGGGGGCGGGGTTCGTCCTGGTCAACCCGCTGCACGCGGCGGAGCCGATCCCGCCGACGGAGGTCTCGCCCTACCTGCCGACGAGCCGTCGCTTCACCAATCCGATCTACCTGCGGGTGGAGGACATCCGCGAGGTCGCCTACCTACCCGCGACGGACCGGGCGATCGTGGAGTGGCACGCGGAGGCGATGCGCGCGCTGAACACCGACCCCGGCGAGCTGGACCGGGACGCGGTGTGGGCGGCCAAGCAGTCGGCCCTGGAGATCGTCTACGCCGCGCAGCGGAGCCCTGCCCGCCAGGCCGCCTTCGACGAGTACTGCGACCGGGAGGGCGAGGGCCTGCGGGACTTCGCCACCTGGTGCGCGCTCGCCGAGCGGTACGGGCTGCCGTCGTCCCGGTGGCCCGCGCACGCCAGGGACTCCCGGTCGCGCAGCGTCCGGCAGCTCCGGGAGGAGATGTCGGACCGGGTCCGATTCCACATGTGGCTGCAGTGGTGCATGGACGAGCAGCTGGCCGAGGTCCAGCGGACGGCGCTCGACGCGGGCATGCCGATCGGCGTCGTCCACGACCTCGCCGTCGGGGCGCAGGCCGACGGTGCCGACGCCTGGTCGTTCCCGGACGCGCTGGCCACCGGGATGACGGCCGGCGCCCCGCCGGACGCCTTCAACCAGCAGGGGCAGAACTGGAACCAGCCGCCGTGGCGGCCCGACCGGCTGGCCGAGCTGGCCTACGCGCCGTACCGGGCGATGCTGCACACGATCCTGCGCCACGCCGGCGGGCTGCGGGTCGACCACATCATCGGGCTGTTCCGGCTGTGGTGGATCCCGCGGGGGGCGTCACCGGCCGAGGGCACGTACGTCCGCTACGACCACGAGGCGCTCATCGGCATCCTGGCCCTCGAGGCGCACCGCGCCGGAGCCGTGCTGGTGGGGGAGGACCTCGGCACGGTCGAGCCCTGGGCGCGGGACTACCTGCGCGAGCGCGGGATCCTCGGCACGTCGATCCTGTGGTTCGAGAAGGACGTCGACGGCGATCCGCGTCCCCCGGACGCCTGGCGGGAGCTGTGCCTGGCCACGGTCACCACCCACGACCTGCCGCCGACCGCCGGGTACCTGGCCGGGGAGCACATCGAGCTGCGGGACCGGCTCGGCCTGCTCACCCGACCGGTCGAGGAGGAGGCGGCCCTGGACCTCGCCGACCGGTCGGCGGTGCTGTCCCTGCTGGTGCGGCTCGGGCTGCTGGACGCGGAGGCGACGGAGCGGGAGCGCGTCGAGGCGCTGCACGCCTTCCTCACCATGACGCCGGCCAAGCTGCTCGGGGTCTCGCTCGCGGACGCTGTCGGTGACCGCAGGGCGATGAACCAGCCGGGCACCTGCGACCGGGAGTATCCGAACTGGCGGCTGCCGCTGGCCGACGGGATCGCCCAGCCCGTGCTCCTGGAGCAGGTGATGACCTCGGTGCGGGCGTCGTCCCTCGCGAAGGTGGTGAGCAGGCGGTCAGCCTCGTGACCGGTCGAGGGCCTGCCCCCGCAGCGCCCGCGCCACGCCGTCCCTGCCCTCCAGCACCAGGCGTCGCAGCGCGGGCTCCTCGCTCCCGGTGACGAGCCACGCCTCGGTCCGGTCGAGCACGGCCTGGGTCCCGACGATCGAGGGGTAGAGGCCGATGACGATCTGGGTCGCCATCTCGTTGGTCCGCTCGGCCCAGATCCTGGTGATGCTCTCGAAGTACGGCTCGACGAAGGGCTCCAGCAGCGAGCGGTCCCTGACCCTGGTGAAGCCGCCGATGACGGCGGCCTGGATCGCGTTCGGCAGGCCGGACTCCTCGACGACGCTCTTCCATGCCGCCGCCTTGGCCTCCGGCGCCGGGACCGCCGCCCTGGTCGCCGCGGCGTGCACCCGGCCGGTCGCGGTGTCGTCCCGGTCGAGCTCGCGGTCGATCCGCTCCTCCGTGGCGCGCCCGCCGACGACGAGCCCGCCCAGCAGGTCCCAGCGGCACTCGGTGTCGACGACGAGGCCGTCGAGGGAGCGGGCCCCGTCCAGCAGTGCCTCCAGGACGTCGAGCTGGTCGTCGGTGATCGCGTGTGCGGCGAACGCCCTGGCCAGCAGCAGCTGCAGGTCGCTCCCGGGCTCGGCCTGCTCGAGCAGGCCGAGCAGGGCGTCGGCAGTCCGTGCCGTCGTCGCCGTCCGGTGCTCCGGGGCGACGTAGAACCGGATGGTGAGGGCGAGCTGCCGGAGCAGGGTCTGCGTGACGCTCGAGTGGTCGACGGAGGAGATGCCGCCGAGCACCAGGTCGACGAACCGCCGGCCGCCGAACTCGGCGTCCCTGGTCATGTCCCAGACGGCCCCCCAGATGAGGGCCTTCGCCAGGGGGTCGTCGAAGGTCCCGAGTCCCGCCATCGCGGTGGCGAGCGAGACGTCGTCGAGGCGGATCTTCGCGTAGGCGAGGTCGTCGTCGTTGACGAGGAGCAGCTCGGGGCGCTGCCGGCCGTGCAGCTCGCGGACCTCGGTCCGTGGTCCCGCGACGTCGAGCTCGACCCGGTCCGTGCGGCGCAGCCGCCCGTCGACGAGGTCGTAGCAGCCGAGGGCCAGCCGGTGCGGGCGCAGTGTCGGGTTCTCGGCCGGGGCCTCCTGGAGCACCGCGCAGGAGGTGATCCTGCCGTCGGAGTCCGACTCCACCACCGGCCGCAGGGTGACCACCCCCGCCGTGCGCAGCCAGTCCTTCGCCCAGGCGTCGAGGTCACGGGCACCGGTGGCCTGCAGCTCCGCGAGGAGGTCGGCGAGAGAGGTGTTTCCCCACGCGTGGCGGGCGAAGTACTGACGGATCCCGGCGTCGAAGGCGTCCCGTCCGACCCAGTGGACGAGTTGCTTGAGGACGGCGGCCCCCTTGGCGTAGGTGATGCCGTCGAAGTTGACCTCGACGTCGGCGAGGTCGCGGATGTCGGCCACGATCGGATGGGTCGACTCCAGTTGGTCCTGCCGGTACGCCCAGGACTTCTCGGCGCTGCTGAAGGTGGTCCACGCGTTGCGCCACCGGGTGGTCGCCGCCTGGCACCGGGTGCTCGCGTACTCGGCGAAGGACTCGTTGAGCCACAGATCGTCCCACCAGCGCATGGTGACGAGGTCACCGAACCACATGTGGGCGAGTTCGTGCAGCAGGGTCAACGCCCTACGCTCGACGACGGCGTCGGGCACCTTGGACCGGAAGACGTACAGCTCCGTGACGGTCACCGCTCCGGCGTTCTCCATGGCACCGGCGTTGAACTCCGGGACGAAGAGCTGGTCGTACTTGGTGAACGGGTAGGAGCGGTCGAAGAGGTGCTCGTAGTGGGCGAAGCCGGCCCTGGTCACCTCGACCACCTCGTCGGTGTCGAGGTGCTCGGCCAGCGACGCCCGGCAGAACACGCCGAGCGGGATCATCCTGCCGTCGCGGCCGATGACCTCGGAGCGCTCGACGTGGTACGGCCCGGCGACGACTGCGGTGACGTAGGAGCTGAGCCGGGGGGTCGGGGCGAAGGCCCAGGTCGACTTGCCGTACCCGGCGGGCACGGGCTCGGGGGTCGTCGAGACCGACACCACCTGCCAGTGCGACGGTGCGGTCACCGTGAAGCGGAAGCAGGACTTGAGGTCGGGCTGGTCGAAGCAGGCGAAGACCCGGCGTGCGTCCGCGACCTCGAACTGGGTGTAGAGGTACACCTCCTTGTCGACCGGGTCGACGAACCGGTGCATGCCCTCGCCGGTGCGCATGTAGGCGGCCCGGGCGACCACCCGGACCTCGTTCTCCGCCGCGAGACCGGAGAGCGTGATCCTGCCCGGGGTGACGACCTCGGCCACGTCGAGCGGCTGCCCGTTAAGGGTCACCTCGAGCACCCGGGGGGCGATGAGATCGATGAACGTGGAGGCCCCCGGCCGGGAGCAGGAGAAACGGACCCGGCTCGTGGAGGTGAACGTGCCGTCCTCGGTGCCCAGTTCGAGGGTGACCTCCGTCGAGGACACCTCGACGAGCCTGGCGCGGGCCTCCGCCTCCTTGCGGGTCAGGTTCGTTCCGGACAACGGGTCTCCTCATGGGAATGCCGGGCGGTGTCACTCCCCGGGACACAGCGCCTCCCCGGATCCTCTCATCCCGCGGGGCTGGACACGGTCCCAGTGCCCCTGTCCGGGGGGATCCGCCCGGAGGCCGACGCCCAGCCGGGTGCCGGCTCCCGGACCCACGGGTGGGACACTGCGGCCATGCACGTGCATCTGGGCGCGGACCACGCCGGCTTCGAGTTGAAGGTGTACCTAACGCGGCATCTGCGAGCGGCCGGTCACGAGGTCGTCGACCACGGACCCGAGGCCTACGACGCCGAGGACGACTACCCGACCTACTGCCTGCGGGCAGCCGAGGGCGTCGTCGCCGATCCGGGCAGCCTCGGAGTGGTCATGGGCGGGTCCGGCAACGGTGAGCAGATGGCGGCGAACAAGGTGCGCGGCGTCAGGGCGGCTCTGGCCTGGAGCCGTGACACGGCGGTGCTCGCGCGGTCCCACAACGACGCCAACGTCATCGCCATCGGGGCTCGGATGCACGCCCTCGACGAAGCCGCGGCCCTCGTCGACGCCTTCCTCGCCGAGTCCTTCAGCGGGGACGCCCGGCACGCCCGCCGTATCGCGATGATGAGCGACTACGAGCTCACCCGGATCCTGCCCTCGATCCCCGTTCCGCCGGGTCCGGCCTGACCGGTGTCGGGGGCACCGGTGTCGAGGGCACAGGTGTCGAGGACGTCGGTGTCGAGGACGTCGGTGTCGAGGGCGTCGGCATCAAGGACGCGATGCGGGATCCCGATGACGAGGGGGACGCGTCCGGTGATCGTGAGGGAACCGCAGCGATGGAAGTCGATCCGCGGCGTCTCGTCGTGTTCGTCACGACCGGGCTGGACATCTACCAGGCGCCACTGATCGACGGGGCGTGTCGGGTTCTGCGCGACGAGGGCTACTCCGTGGTGGCTCACATCAGTTACCGGCAGTCCGGTGCGTTACCTCCGCAGTTGGCCTGTCTGCTGGAGCACTGGAGTCCGGCCGGCGTCATCACCACCTGCTGCGCCTCGCCGGAGCAGGATCTCGCCCTGCGCCGGGTCACCGCGGAGCGCGGCATCCCCACCGTCCACCTGGCCCAGAGGCTGCCGGGGCGGACCTGCATCCAGGCGAACAACGTCCAGGGCATGACCGCGATGATGGAGCACCTGCTGGACGAGCAGGAGGTCCGGGTGGCGAGCCTGGTCCGCGGCTGGGGACATCACCCCGATCACGTCGAACGCGAACAGGTGTTTCGCGCTGAGTTGGCGCGGCGCGGTCTGCCCGTGGACGAGGAACTCGTCGTGGAGGGCGGGGACTGCTCCGACGCCGCATTCCGCAGCGTCCGGTCGCTGCTCTCCCGAAGGCCGGACGTGCAGGCGCTGGTCACCATGGACGACTGGACGGCGACCGCTGTGCTGGGCGCGATCGCCGAGCCGGGCCTGCGGGTGCCGGAAGACGTCGCGGTGACCGGCTTCGACAACTACCCCATCGGCGTCCTGACCTGGCCGGGTATCACCACCGTGGACCAGAACCTCACCCGGCAGGGGGCCGCTGCGGCCGCAGCGCTGCTCGAGCTCGTGGCCGGTGCGGCCCCGGGGGAACACCATCAGGTGCCCTGCAGCCTGATCCGACGCGGATCCACCCTGCGGCGGGGACGTGGCGTCGGCGACCCGCTCAGTGCCCGCGACGTCACGAAGCTCGCCCAGTCGCACCTGGCCGACCAGAGCGCCCTGATGCGGATCAGCCGGTCCCTGATCGAGTGCCGGACCCTGGACGACGTCTGCGCCGCTCTGGTCGGTGAGCTGAATCCGTTGGGGATCCATCGCTGTTTCCTGGTGCTGTACCAGGACCAGAACCCGACCGGTCACCCGATCGCTGACGGCCACGAGCCGGCACGACTGTTGGTGGACTACCGGGACCGGCAGGCCCTGCCGGTGCCGGACGGCACGTTCACCTCGTGCCTGCTCCCGGAGAACCTCCAGCACGAGTTGCGCGACGGCTTCCTCGCCGTCCAAGCGATCATCGTCGGCCGGCAGCACCTGGGATACCTGGTCCTGGAGCAGCTCTCCCACACCACCTCCATCGCCGAGACCCTCCGCCTGGACATCGGCAAGGCCCTGAAGTCCGCCCTGGACACCCGGGAGCTGCAGGGGTACTCCCTACGCCTGGAAGAGCTCGTCGAGCAGCGCACCGGAGAACTGCAGCGGCGCACCGACGAGCTGGAACAGCGCACCCGTGAGCTGGACTCCGAGGTCATCCTCCGCAGACGGGCCGAGCGCGACGTCCACCAGGCCAACGACGAACTGCAACGGATCAACGGGCAGCTGCAGCGGTCCCTGGTGGTCGACAGCCTCACCCAGATCGCCAACCGGCGGGCTTTCCACGATCACCTGGAACGGCAGTGGACAGCGCACGCCGACAACCAGGCGACCCTGTCCGTGATCATGGTGGATGTGGATCTGTTCAAGGCGTACAACGACCGGTACGGCCACCTCGCCGGAGACGAGGCCCTGCGAACGGTCGCCTCCTGCCTGGAGCGCTCCACACATCGCGTCGACGATCTCGCCTGCCGCTTCGGCGGCGAGGAGTTCGTCGTGCTGCTGCCTCGCACCGAGATCTCCGGAGCGCTCGTCGTGGCCAGGCGATTCCGGCGACTGCTTGCCCAGGCGGTCGTCCCGCACGAGGCCTCCGACGTCGCGCCCGTCCTCACGGTCAGCATCGGAGTGGCGACGCTCGCCGTCGACGGGGGCGTCACCGCCGAAACGCTCGTCTCCGCAGCGGACAACGCCCTGTATCGCGCCAAGGAACAGGGCAGGAACCGGATCGAGGTAGCCCCGTCCGTCGCCCCGGCATCACCGGGCACCATCCCTCGGCAACGGTCCGGTGACCGTGCCGACACCTCGGCTCCGGAGCCCGGTGACGCTCGAAGCCCCCTGTGACCGCCACGTCCGCCGGGGGACCGCCGGTCAGAACATCCAGCGGCAGTTCGGGGCCGTCGGGGACATGAACGCCGTCGCGGCCGGGACCAGCGCCGCCGGCCGGTTCACCTCGACCAGCCCCGCGGCGGCAAGCGCCGAGAGGGTCTCGCCGCCCAGGTAGGCCGCGCCCAGCTCCCGGACGTCGAGGGTCAGGTCGGGGTCCTGCTTCGTCCGCACGCACGACGCGCCGTCCGGCCCGCCGGTCAACCGCCAGCTCCCCTCGTTCTCCGGGAGGTAGGGGTCGCGTACCGCGAACGTGACGTCGACGGGGTGCGCGTACCGGCGGGCCGAGAGCGCCGCGGGGACGTCCAGGAGGCGGACCCAGAGGTTGTCGGTGAGGCTCGGAGCGGCCCCCCGGGGGTCGACGAGCAGGTGCAGCAGCTCGCAGTCCGGGGGCTGCTGGTCGGTGACCGTCTTCGCCATCAGGTCGAGGTCGGAGAGCCGCCCCCAGAGCACCCTGGCCGCGGCGGCGTCGAGGACCACCGACTCGTGCACGGTGACCGTTCCGTCCGGACCACCGCCGTCGCCCCAGTGCGCCTTGCGGCGGAACAGGGCGTACCCGCGGATCCGGCCGGTGTCGAGGTCCTCCACCAGCAGCACGCGCATCCCCTCGACCCCGCGGTGCGTCGCGAGCTGGTCGTCGAGGACGGCCCGGGTGACCTCTGCCCGCCGACGACTGACGTTGCCGGGGCGCAGCGGTAGCGACGCGGCGTAGCAGGACCTGATGAGGTCGGCGTGGACGTCGGGGTTCACCCGTTCCATCCGCACCCGCAGCCGGTCGGTTCCGGGGACGTCGCGCAGTTCGGCGCCACGGGGGACGGTCAGCCACAGGTTGCGGCTGGCGAGGCCGTACCCGAACCGCCCGTAGATGGCGGTCTCCGCCGCCCACAGCGCACCCACCGGCTCGGTGCCGCGGTCGACCACGCTGCGGAGGTGGTGGCGCATCATGGCGGTGAGGACCCCGCGACGGCGGTCCTGCGGATGGACGCCCACCCAGGTGAGCCCCGCGCACGGGACGCTGCCGCCGGGCACGGTGAGGTCGAGGGAGTAGGCGGCGTACACCCCGGCCAGCCGCTCCGGCTGGGTCAGCCACGCCCCGAAGGTCCGGTCCCACTCCAGTGCGTCCAGCGCCGGAGTCGGGTCCCGCTCCGCTTCCTCGTCGATGAAGGCCCACTGGTCGATGTCGAGGAGGGCCGAGGAGTCCTCCCGGGGGAGGGGCCGGATCTCGGGGGTGACGGGCGGGGCCGGGGTGATCGGATTCGCTGGCACGTCGCGATCGTACGGAGGACCGTCTCCCGGTGCTCGTGAATATCGCCACGGCGCGGTGGCGCCCGGTGTCCGTCTCATGATCCGGACGCCGGGGTCACGCCTCGGGGGTCGGCGGGATCAGGCGTCGGGGGTCGGCGGGATCAGGCGTCGGGGGTCGGCGGGGTCACGCCTCGGGGGGCGGCTGCTGCGGAGCCGGGTCCTTCGGCTGCGGCTCGCTCGCCGGCTCCTCCGCGCCGGTCGCCCGCTCGCCCGTCTCCCGGCTCTCGGGGGCATCCGGCGTTCCCGGTCCCTGGCCGGTCGCGGGACTCGTCGCGGGCACCGGGGACGGGGGGTCCTTGGCGCCAGCGGGGTCTGCGGGCGCAGACGTCGGCGGCGTGGTCGACGAGGAGGGGGGTACCGGTTCGGCGGGCATCTCCGCCGCCGGGGGAGGGGGCGGCTTCGGTGCGGACGGGGTCGCGGAGGGTTCCGAGGACGCCACGGAGGGCGTGGTCTCCGCAGGAGTGATCGAGTCGCCGACCGGTGCCTGTCCGCTGGACCCGGTCTCGGCGGAGCCGCCGGGGGCAGGAGCAGGGCTCTGCGCTGCGGGAGGTGCCGGGGCCTGCTGCTCCGTCCGGCGACGGCGCAGTTCCGCGACCGGGGTGAACAGGTCCGCCCCGGACAGGGTCGAGACGGGTGGGGTGGGGGCCGACGGGGTCCGTTCGGGAGCGCTCGTCGGTGCCTCCGCTGCGGCTCCCGCAGGGACGTCCGACGCCGTGGGGGCAGCCGTCCCCCACGGGGAACGCTGGTCCCGGGGCGGGGCCGTCTCCTGGGGTGGGGTCTGCTCCCGGGGTGGGATCGTCTCCCGGTGCGAGGTCTGCTCCGGGGAAGGCACGGTGGGCCTCGCCGTGCTGGGAGCCGCCGACACGGTCGGCGTCTCCGGACCGGCGGACGCCGCCGGTGACGCGGGTCCGGCTGAGGTGGCCGCAGCCGCCGGAACGGCTGGTGCCTGCGGGGCCGCTGGTGCCCGCGGGGGCACGGACACCTCCGGGGCCGAGGACGTCCTCGGGCCCGCAGAGGTCTCCGGGGCCGGGAAGGCCTTCGGGGACGTGGGCGCCTGGGGTGTCTGCGGAGTGGCTGTGGGCGTCGTGGCTGCCGGTGCCGGCCGGGCACTCGACGGGGGAGTGGTCGGCGAGGGCGACGGTGGCCCGGTGACCTGGGGGCTTGTCGCCGGAACGACCGGCTCGGGACCGATCGAGCCGAGGGCCGAGTCTGGGGCCGGTGGCGGGGCGACCGAGGCCGGCGTGGGGGCGACCGGGGCTGGTGGCGGGGCGACCGGACCGGCAGCGGCCGGTGTGGCCGAGGGGGTGGCCGGGGACTGCCGCGCCGAGCGGCGCCGCTCCAGTTCCGCGGTCGGGGTGAACAGGTCCAGTCCGGACAGGCTCGGGACCGGTGCACCCGGGGGCTGCGGGACGGATCGGGTCGCGGCCGCCGGAGGTTCGGACGTTCCGGGGGATGCCGGGGCAGCCGAGGTCGCCGGAGCGACCGGGTGGGGCCGAGGGGCCGGGGCTTCCGGAGCCTTCTGGGGGCTCGGTGTCGCCGGGGCGGGCGGCGGCATCGGTGTCAGCGGCGCGGCCGGGACCGGGGGGACCGGGGGCATCGGCGGTGGTGCCGTGGTGGGAGCAGTCGGTGGCGCCGCCGCGACCGGAGGCCCGACCGGGGTGAACAGGCTGTCGCCGGAGGAACTCGCGGCCGGGGCCACCGGAGGTCTCGTGGGAGCCGTCGGGGTCCTGGTGGGAGCCACCGGCGCTGCCTCGGGCCTGGACTCCGGGGGAGCGTCTCTCCCGGGCCGGGTTCCCAGAGGGGGAGTGAACGCCGGCGCACCGGGACGCAGGACCGGCGCGGTCTCCGGGGCGACTCCGGCGGCCGGGACGGCAGGCCTGGCCGGAGGCGTGGCCGGGGGAGTGACCGGTGCCGCAGACGCCGCGGGTGCCAGGGGGACTGCTGGCGCAACGGGTGCCGGAGGAGTTGCGGGTGCCACAGGCGCTGGAGGTACCACGGGCGCTGGAGGTGCTGGGGGAGCCGTAGGCACTGCGGGTGCGACGGGTGCCGGAGGAGTTGCCGGTGCCACGGGCGCTGGAGGTACCACGGGCGCTGGAGGTGCCGGGGGAGCCGTCGGCACTGCGGGTGCCGGGGGCACCGAGGGCGCCGCGGGTCGGTCTGGGTGCTTCCGCGGCACGGGCGCGGGTTCCATGCCCTCGGTGCTGATGGGCAGGAGGGTCGGAGCCGCGTCCTCGTGATGGAGGGGGAGTTCGGATCCGGCCTGAGGGGAGTCCCCTGTGGGCAGGAGGGTCGGTGCCGACCAGGTGAGGGGGGTCGACGCGGCGGGTCGTAGTGGGACCGGCCAGGTCGGCGGGATCGCGGGTTCTTCGGGGGCCGGGTCGGCTCGTAGTGGGACCGGCCAGGTCGGCGGGGCCGCGGGTTCTTCGGGGGCCGGGTCGGCTCGTAGTGGGACCGGCCAGGTCGGCGGGGCCGCGGACGTCCGCGGGGCTGACGGGACGGGGGACGCCGGGGTGGTCATCCCCAGCAGGGTCCCGCCGTCCTCGGGGACCCCCGTGCCGGAGAACGGACTCGCCCCGCTCAGCCACGGATCGAGGGGGTAGCCCACGATCTCCCGCGCGGGGGCGACCCTCCCGGACGCGACGAGCCACACCGCAGCGATGATCGCGAGTGCCCAGAAGGCGAGGTGGACGGCATGGAAGTGCTCGCGGTAGATGTCCGTCAGCAGGGAGGGATCCCTTCCGACGAGGCGGACCGTGGTGGACAGGCCGACTCCCTCGAGCCGAGCCTGGTCGACGACGAAGCCCGCCGCGCTGCCGACGAGGCATCCGACGGCGGCCAGCACGGCGGCGATGATCACCGGAGCGCGGCGTCCGGGCTCGGTGCGTCGCGACACCACCCATCCCACGAGCAGTCCGATGCAGCACGCGAACCACTCCACGTGGTGACCGACCAGGCCGAGGAGGCAGGCCCAGGTCAGGCCACCGACGACGGCCGCGACGGCTCCGGACAACAGACCGCTCCCCGGGCCGCTGCGGACGGGCGGGAGCGCGGGCATGCGGGGTCTCCGAGGTCGTCGGGCTCGTGGTCGGGTGCCGGGCACGGTGGTGCTGGCAAGGTACATGCCCGCGCGGACGGGCGAGCGACCTACCGGAGGAGTTTCGCCCGGGCGGCGCGTCGGCCGTGCCTCTCCGCCGACGACGGAGAGGCCCGGCCGACGGCCTGCCCTCGGGCGGGGAGGGGCTAGATGGCGGCGACGTTCACCCAGAACCGGGTGTCGTTGGTGAGGTTCGCGGAGTTGGAGTTGATCCGGTCACGGATCCAGTAGATCGCCGTCTTGTAGGCGTTGATGTCCGCGGTGTTCGGATTCGCCAGGCCGGAGGAGCCGTTGCGGTGACCGGCGAACCACCGGTCCATCCCGTAGTAGCTCTGCGCCTGGTTGAGGCAGGAGACGTCGGCGCTGAGGTTGCTGTTCAGCGCGGCCCCGTTGTTCCACTGGGACTGGCTCTGCCCCCGGAACTGGCTGCACGCCTCGCGGAGCATGCCCCAGTTCTGCTTGAAGATGCCGAAGTTCGCGGCGTCGTTGGACTTGTTGTCGCCGTAGGCGTAGTTGGTGCTCATGTTCTCGGTCTCGAGCATGGCCACCGCCAGATCGAGGGCGTCGCCGCCGGCGTTGCGCACCGCCTGCTTGCGCGAGCCGAGGCCCCCGACCGTGTAGGAGCCGCAACTGGCACCGGAGGGGCAGGTCAGCGACCCGCCGGACCCGTTGCTGGTCGTGGTGGTGCTGCCCCCGCCGGAGGATCCTCCGGGGTCGGCCCGGCTGCCCCGGACCACGCAGGAGCGGTCGTTCTCCCAGCCCCAGCCGTCGCCGTCCGGGTCGCTCGCACTGCCGTTGGCGCAGTACGGGTACCCGTTGGACGCCGTCCCCGAACTGGTCCCCGAACTGCCGCCGGACGCGGCTCCGGGGTCGGCCCGGCTGCCGCGGACCACGCAGGAGCGGTTGTTCTCCCAGCCCCAGCCGTCGCCGTCCGGGTCGCTCGCACTGCCGTTGGCGCAGTACGGGTACCCGTTGGACGCGTTCTCCGCGTTCGCCGACGGTGAGAGCATCAGGAGCACGCCGGCGACCGCGGCAGAACCCACCGTTGCCAGGCTTGTCCACTTCATGATTGTCGAGCGCTGTCTCATGGTGCGCATCCCCTTGCTTTCGCAGGGCGCCGTTCAGTGGTTCTGGCATTTTGCTGAACCGGTTCTGCGCAGTCAATAGGTTCGAGGCGAAGAACGTCAGGGGAAGAGGTGGAGCCGTGACGGAGTATGTCACCCAAGGAATTGCGGCCCACATTGTCCGCAATTGTGCCGCGTGTCGCGGCCCCGTCGGGGTGCGGTGCGGTCGGTCCCGTCCGGGCGCGGGGTGCGCCGTCCCCCACGTCGTCGGTCCGGCCCGCCCCCGCCTCTCCCTCCCGGGACGGGGGCGGAACCGACTGTCGTGGTGAGTGCCGTCGAGTTTCTCTTGACCGGTTCAGGATCCAGAAGGCATCCGGGGGGATTGCTGACGCTCGTCGGCCCGGAACCCGGCCCCGGGGGCGGACCCGCGCCCAGGGCGACGGGAGCCGCTCGGCCGTTCCTGGTGCCGGTCGGCCGCTCGGGAGGAGGGTGGTCCCGGCGCCGCACCCCGGGACGTCTACCGTCTTCTCTGGTGGTCGGCTCGTTCGTCAGAACGACTCGCCCGACGGCGGCGTCCCGCCTCCGGTACGTGGTCGCGGGTGAGGCCGCCTCCCCCGACTGCCCGACGCGGACCGGGACCGGACGGACCGACAGACCAGAGCAGCCACGAGTGAAGGAGCCATGGTGGTACGCCCGACGATGAAGAGCCCACTCGACGACGCCGCCCGGGAGACGACCGGCGCAGCCCTCAACGCCACGCTGGCCGACCTGATCGACCTGTCCCTCGTGGGCAAGCAGTCGCACTGGAACCTGGTGGGGAGGAACTTCCGTAGCCTCCACCTCCAGCTCGACGAGGTCGTGGACGCCGCGCGACTGTTCTCCGACACCGTCGCTGAGCGTGCGGTGACCATCGGGGTCGCCCCGGACGGCAGGGCGGCGACGGTGGCCACAGCCTCCGGCCTCCCGGCGCATGTCGGTGGCCTGGTCTCCGACACCGACGTGGTCGCGTACTTCGTCGAGACCCTCGGCGTCATCATCGCCCGGCTGAGGGAGCGCATCGAGGCCGTCGGTGACGCGGACGTCGTCAGCGAGGACCTCCTCATCGGGATCACCGCGGACCTGGAGAAGCACTACTGGATGTTCCAGGCCGAGCAGTGATCCGACGGTGACCGGACGATGACGGTGGGCGCCGAGGTCCGTGGGCCGGTGGTCGGCTCGCGGGTCCCTCGGCGCCTCCCGGTCCCGGCCGGTCCTGCCCGGCAGCCCCTCCGCGGTCCCCTCGATGCGGCACCCCGGCATGCGCACGCCATGATGGAACTGTCGACACACCCACAACTCGCACCCGGAAGGCGTCGGTGACGTCGTGCCTGAACTGCGCTCTCGTCTGCTCACCCACGGTCGGAGCTTCGCCGGTGCGCGGGCGCTCCTCTACGCGACCGGGGTGACCCCCGGCGACCTCGGCAAGCCCATCGTCGCGGTCGCGAACAGCTTCACCGAGTTCGTGCCGGGACACGTGCACCTCGACCAGGTCGGGCAGGTGGTCAAGGACGCGGTGTGGCAGGCGGGCGGCATCCCGAGGGAGTTCCACACCATCGCCATCGACGACGGCATCGCCATGGGGCACGGCGGGATGCTCTACTCGCTGCCCAGCCGTGAGGTGATCGCGGACTCCGTCGAGTACATGGTCAACGCGCACCGGGCCGACGCCCTGGTGTGCATCTCCAACTGCGACAAGATCACCCCGGGGATGCTCATGGCCGCGCTGCGGCTGAACATCCCCACGGTCTTCGTCTCCGGCGGCCCCATGGAGGCCGGGCGGCTGCCCGCCCGCTCCGGTCGCGCCGAGGAGACGGGTCTCGACCTCATCACCACGATGGCGGCGGTGGCGGCGGAGGAGAGCGACGACCGGCTCTCCGAGCTGGAGAGCGCGGCCTGCCCGACCTGCGGCTCGTGCTCCGGCATGTTCACCGCCAACTCGATGAACAGCCTCATGGAGGCCCTCGGTCTCGCCCTGCCGGGCAACGGGAGCCTGCTGGCGACGCACACCCTGCGCCGGCGGCTCTACGAGGAGGCCGGTCGGCGGGTGGTGAAGCTCGCCCTCGAGTACTACGCCGACGGCGACGAGAGCGCGCTGCCCCGGGCCATCGCCTCCCGGGACGCCTTCGAGAACGCGATGACCCTCGACATGGCCATGGGCGGCTCGACGAACACGGTGCTGCACCTGCTCGCGGCGGCCAAAGCCGGCGACGTCCCGTTCACCATGAAGGACATCGACGAGCTGTCCCGACGCGTCCCGTGCCTGTGCAAGGTCTCGCCGAGCAGCTCGTACCACATGGAGGACGTGCACCGCGGCGGTGGCATCTTCGCCATCCTCGGTGAGCTGGACCGGGCCGGGCTGCTGCACCGTTCGGTGCGCACCGTGCACAGCCGGACCCTCGCCGAGGCGCTGCGCACCTGGGACGTGCGCGGCGGCGAGGCCTCCGAGCAGGCGGTCGAGCTGTACCGGGCGGCTCCCGGCGGGGTCCGTACCACGAAGCCGTTCAGCCAGGACCGGCTGTGGGAGACCCTGGACACCGACGGCACCGGCTGCATCCGCTCCCTGGACAACGCCTACGCGACCACGGGAGGGCTCGCCATCCTCACCGGCGGGTTGGCCCCGGACGGCTGCGTGCTCAAGGTCGCCGGGGCGCCGGCCGGCATGCTGAACTTCACCGGTCCCGCGCGGTGCTACGACAGCCAGGAGAACGCCGTCGAGGGCATCCTCTCCGGCGCGGTGAAGCCGGGGGACGTCGTCGTCATCCGCTACGAGGGACCGAAGGGCGGTCCCGGCATGCAGGAGATGCTCTACCCGACGAGCTTCCTGCGCGGGCGCGGTTTCGAGGACAAGTGCGCCATCGTCACCGACGGCCGCTTCTCCGGGGGCTCGGCCGGGCTCGCGATCGGGCACGTGTCCCCCGAGGCCGCGGCGGGCGGTCCGCTGGCGATGGTCGAGGACGGCGACCTGATCAGCATCGACGTCGACGGCCGCAGCATCGAGGTCGCGGTGTCCGCGGAGGAGCTGCGGCGCAGGGGAGAGCGGATCGTCGCCGAGCGCGGCGGCTTCGTCGCCATCGACCGGGACCGGCCGGTCTCCGAGGCGCTCCTGGCCTACGCCGCCATGACGACCTCCGCCGCCACCGGAGCCGTCCGTGACGTGCACGGGTACCTGCGGCAGCAGTCGGCAGGGGCGGCCCGGCGGTGAGCGGTTCCGGGGCGGCCGGGCAGGATCCGACCGGGGATCAGGACCCCGCACCCGGGAGTCCCGGTCCGGGGCAGGCCCCCGTCCCCGGGCAGCGGAACGGTTCCGGGACCCCCGGTCTGCCGGGCACGAGCGGTCGGATCCTGCTGCCGGGGCTCGTCGACCTGCACGTCCACCTGCGCGATCCGGGGCAGACCCACAAGGAGGACTTCACCACCGGCACCGGCGCAGCCCTCGCCGGCGGGTTCACCACGGTCCTCGACATGCCGAACAACGCGACCCCGGTGACCACGCGCGAGGTGCTGGGCCGCAAGCTCGACCTGGCCGGGGCCCGGGTCGTCTGCGACACCGGGCTGTACTTCGGGTCGCTGGGGGACAACCTGTCGGAGTTCGAGGCCGTCCAGGACCTGGTCTGGGGACTCAAGCTCTACCTCAACACCACGACGGGCGGGTACCTCCTCGATCCCGACTTCCTCGTCTCGGTGCTGCGGGCCTGGCGCGATGCCGGGGCGCGGACCGGTCACCGCGCCGTCGCCGCGGGGGCGCGGACCGCCTGCGCCGAGACCGGCGGTGGTCACCCGGTGCTCCTCCACGCCGAGGCGGACGTGCTGCCGACCGTGCTCAGGGCTGCGGGCGAGACCGGCCAGCCGGTGCACGTCTGCCACGTCTGCTGCCGGGCCGAGCTGGAGCAGATCATCGCGGCCAGGGCGGCCGGGATCCCGGTCACCTGCGGGGTCACCCCCCATCACCTGTTCCTCTCCGCGGAGGACGCCGACCGGCTCGGCCCGCACGGCGAGGTCAGGCCGGCGCTCAGGCCACGGGCCGACGTCGACTACCTGTGGGAGAACCTGGCCGCGATCGACGTCGTGGAGTCCGATCACGCGCCGCACACCCCGGCCGAGAAGGACCAGGGGGTGTTCGGGTTCCCGGGGCTGGAGACGACCCTGCCCCTGCTGCTGTGGGCGGAACGGCAGGGGATGCTCCGCCGCGAGGACATCGTGGCCAAGTGTCACGAGGCGCCGGCGCGGATCCTCGGTCTCGGCGATCGGGGCGAGTCCGTCGTCGAGCTCGACGAGGTGGAGTTCGAGCTCGGTGACCGGGAGCTGGTCTCGCGAGCCGCCTGGACGCCCTTCGCGGGACGGGCCGGGTACGGCCGGGTGCGCCGGGTCAGCGTCCGCGGGCGGGTGGTCTTCGAGGACGGCGTCGTGCTCGCCGAGCCGGGGGAGGGGTTCGTCCTCCGCCCGGCGGCCCCGGTGGCAGGAGCGCGGAGTTGATTCTCCTGGCCCACCGTCTGACCTACCGTCGGTGACGGCAGATCTGCACTGAGCCACCCTGATCGGAGCGGATCGACCAGCTTCGTCCCGGCATGTCCTTTCTCTGGCGTGCAGGCGTGCGACGCCCGGATTTTCGAAGGCGACTCGCGAACAACGTTGGCCAAAGCGTCACGATCACCTATGGTGGGCTCATGTTCACTGGTGGTCGGACCCGGCTGCCCGGCATCGCGATCTGCGGGCTGGGCTGCGCGGTCATGGCCGCCGTGCTCGGGTTGTGGCTCGGTGGCGTCCCCGTTCCGGGCGCCGGCGTCACGACGGTCTCCGTCGCGGGTCAGGCTGTCGCCGTGCCCACCTCGCACGCCCCGTCCCAGGTCCCGCCGATCGCGATCCCGCCGGGGGTCGCGATGGCAGCGGCCGCTCTGGTGGCCCTGCTCGCGTCGACGGGAACCCGGGTCGTGGTTATCCAGCCGCGCTCGTCCCGACCTGGTGGTCGGGCGCCTCCGGACAGTCTCCTCTTCCGATGAGAGGCAGACAGGGCGGAGCGCACCGGCGCTCCGCCCTTCGTGTTCTCCGAGGAACGACGCCACGGCACAGACCTGACCAACAGGAGGCGAAGATGTTCACCACTGACCGGCAGGCCCAGCTGGACGCCATGCGGACCCGGCTGGAGCAGCAGCACGAGACCCACACCCGGCAGTTGGCCGGTCTCACCGAGCCGTCGGACGACGCCGCTGTGTCGTTCACGAACGCGGCGCTCGCGGCGAGCTCGCGCCGGGCTCTCGCCGAGATCAAGCGGGCGCTCCGGGCCATGGCGGACGGCAGGTACGGCCTGTGCGAGGGCTGCGGCAGGGAGATCCCCGTCGAACGGCTGGAGATCCGGCCGGACGCCCGGTTCTGCGTGGCCTGCCAGCGCACCAGGAAGTTCTAGGGACCGACAGACGCGGAGGCCCTCACCGGCGGGACACCGGTGAGGGCCTCGGGACGGTGGATCAGACCAGGCCCATCGCCATCATGGCGTCGGCGACCTGGACGAACCCGGCGATGTTGGCGCCGAGGACGTAGTCCCCGGGGACGCCGTACTCCTCCGCCGTCTCGTACGCCAGGTTGTGGATGCAGCGCATGATCTGCAGCAGCTTCTCCTCCGTGTACTCGAAGGACCACCGGTCGCGGGAGTGGTTCTGCTGCATCTCCAGGCCACTGGTGGCCACGCCGCCGGCGTTGGCCGCCTTGCCGGGGCCGAACGCGACGCCGGCGTCCTGGAAGACCTTCACCGCCTCCGGGGTGCTGGGCATGTTCGCGCCCTCGGCGACCGCGATCACGCCGTTGGAGACCAGCGCCCTGGCGTCGTCCTCGTTGAGCTCGTTCTGGGTGGCACAGGGGAGCGCGACGGTGCAGGGGATCTGCCAGATCGAGGAGCCCTGCACGAACTTCGCGGCACCTCCGCGCCGCTCGGCGTAGTCGCTGACCCGGCCGCGCTCGACCTCCTTGATCTGCTTGAGCAGGTCGAGGTCGATCCCCTTGGGGTCGTGGACGTAGCCGGAGGAGTCGGAGCACGCCACGACCTGCCCGCCGAGCTGGGTGACCTTCTCGATCGCGTAGATGGCCACGTTGCCCGAGCCGGAGATCACGACCGTCTGGCCGTCGAGGCTCCTGCCGCGGACCTTGAGCATCTCGGAGACGAAGAAGGTGGTCCCGTAGCCGGTGGCCTCGGTGCGCACCAGGGCGCCGCCCCAGCCCAGGCCCTTGCCGGTCAGCACCCCCGACTCGTACCGGTTGGTGATCCGCTTGTACTGGCCGAACAGGTAGCCGATCTCCCGGCCGCCGACGCCGATGTCGCCCGCGGGGACGTCGGTGTGCTCGCCGAGGTACCGGTACAGCTCCGTCATGAAGGACTGGCAGAAACGCATGACCTCGTTGTCCGAGCGACCCTTCGGGTCGAAGTCGGAGCCGCCCTTGCCCCCGCCGATGCGCTGGCCGGTGATGGCGTTCTTGAAGACCTGCTCGAAGCCGAGGAACTTGATGGTGCCGAGCGTCACCGTCGGGTGGAACCGCAGGCCGCCCTTGTACGGGCCGAGCTGGGAGTTGAACTCCACCCGGAAGCCCCGGTTGACCCGGACCTCACCGGAGTCCGTCATCCACGGAACCCGGAACATGACCTGCCGCTCGGGCTCGCAGATCCGTTCGACGACCTTCTGGTCGACGTACTCGGGGTGTTTGTCCAGCACCGGGCCGAGACAGCCCAGTACCTCGTGAACTGCCTGGTGGAACTCCGGCTCGGCCGGATTGCGTCGCACGACATCATCGATGATTGCCGACAGCTGCGCGTCGGACTTCGACATCACGCGTCTCCTAACTTCGGTGTTTTCTGAGTGCTGGCCGAAGGTAGGGGCAGCGACGCTGATGCCCCACGCCGTTCTCTTCTGTTCGGTGCCCCTCGGTCCGTCGGATCGTCCGACGGTGCTGGTGGGGGCGAGCGTGGTCAGGTCACGCTCGCGGTGGTGCACGGCTCGGGGCCGCGTCGGATTCCGTTCGTCCTGACGTGTGTCGGGATCCGTGCCGGCCTGCTGTCGGTGCCGGCGACGGACCCGGTGTCACCCAGCTCCCCGGCGCGGCGGCGTCGGCTCGCGGGGGTTCGTATGCCCCACCATGCCGCCAGCGGGACGCCGATGTCGCGGGCCGTTGGTCTGGGGTGGCGGAAAGCGTCGTGGCCGGGGCCGGTGGACCCAGGCGGACGGTCCGGGAAGGGCGGGGGTCGGTGACGGGAACGCTCCCGACGGCGGCGTCGGCGTTGACGAGTCCACCGGCGGGCAGGACGACGGCAAGCAGACCGGTAACGGCCACGATGCGAGGGATGTGGCGCGGTACCGGCAGCGCTGTCGTCCTTGGTCGCCACCGCACGGGCGCAGGTTACGCGATCATGCCGGTGCTGCCGGGCGGATGCGGTGTGACATTGCCCGTTCGCGGTGTGACATTGCTCGTCCGGGGTGTGACATTGCCCGTCCGGGGTGCGACGTCGGCCGTCCGTGGGGTGACATGGTCCGTTCTGGAGGGAACACAGCCCATCCATGGTGCGATGCTGTCGTTCCGGTGCCGGACGTTCCGCACCGTTTCGGGTTCTGAGGGGCGGCACTCACCCATTCCGGCCCCATTCCGGTCCCCTTCCGGTCGGACCCGGGAGAACGACCTGTACCGGTCGCCGTCAGGAGGGATCGCCCGGTCGGATCGCGGCGTCGGCGAGCGACGGTCGGCACCGGTTCTCGTTCTTCGACCGGTACATGGCATTGTCGGCGAGCGCGATCAGGTGCTCGGAGCTCTGGTCGACGGCGCTCGGCTGCCACACCACCCCGATGCTCAGCGACGGGAGCACCACCCGGTCCTCCAGTTCCACGGGGAGCCGTACCTGGTCGACGATCCGCCTGGCCGTCGTCATGGCGCTCTCGGTGTCGCTGATCCCGCGCAGGACGACGAGGAACTCGTCGCCGCCCAGCCGGCCGACCACGTCGCCGCCCCGGCACGCGGTGCCCAGGCGCTCGGCGACCGTCCGGAGCAGGTGGTCACCGGCGTCGTGGCCGTAGGTGTCGTTGATCTCCTTGAACCCGTCGAGATCGATGTACAGCAGGGTCAGCGACTCCTCCGGGTCCTGCGGGTCGCGGAGCACGTCGAGGACGGCGGCCCTGGACAGGCATCCGGTGAGGTCGTCGTGGGTGGCGCGCCGGGTCAGCTCCGCCCTGAGCTGGGACGCCTGGGTGATGTCCGAGATGCACAGCAGGATCTCCGGAGGTGTCCGGGTCGCCGTCGGCTGGTCCGTCCGGGCGACGAGCGGCCGGACGGCGATCAGCACCCGCCGGGGCGTGCGGTCGACCGGGGTGACGTCGACCTCGAGATCGGCGTCGCGACCCGTTGAGGTCGCGCCGGTCAGGACGGCGCGCAGGCGGTCGGGCTCGGTGACAGCCGCGAGGAGGTCCTCCACGGACTCGATCTCGTACCCGAGGATCTCGCCGAGACGGGCGTTCCGGTACCCGACCCGGCCGCCGGCCTGCAGTTGGAGCACTCCGGACGGGAAGGTCTCGGCCAGCCGGTGCAGCAGCAGCTCACTGGCCCGGAATGCCTCCTGGGCGGACGTCTCCGCCGAGACGTCGACCATCTCGGTGACGACGTGCGGTCCCTCGGGGTCCTCCAGGCGGTTGGTGTTGGTGACCTCGAACCAGACCCAGGATCCGTCCCGGTGCCGGTGCCGCAACCGGACCCGGTGACTCGCCCCGGACGTGCCGAGCATGTCCATCCAGTTGGCGACGGCGCGCTGCCGGTCCTCGGGATGCACGAGTTCGAGGGAACGGGTGCCGATGAGCTCGTCCGCGGTCCAGCCGAGGATGCGGGTCAGGGCGCCGTCCACAGCGGTGAACACCGCCAGTTGGTTCTTCCGGACGAAGGCGACCCTCGGCCGGGGGGTGTCGTCGTGCGCGGGGACCACGGGCTCGTCCGTCCGGTCCCCGACGATGATGCCGAGGTAGACGCCCACCCGGTGCCTGGCGTCGACGAGGTGCATCGTGACCTCGGTGTCCGGTCTGCCGACGGGATGGACCCGCACCGTGGCCACGCCGTTCGCCCGTGCCCTCTCCCATGCCTCGATCACCGTGGTGAGGTCGCTGGGTTCCACGAGGTCGAGGCCGGACGACGCCCCGGACACGAGGGTGCAGCGGTGGGGCGGCAGGCCGGGTGGCATCGGCACGAACAGGCCGTTGTCGCCGATGGCGCTGACCTGGGCGCCCTCATGTGCGAGCAGGGAGTCGAGCACCGAGTCGAGAGCATCCGTTCCGAGGCGGTGGGGTGTGCTCACGGTTCCCGATCGGTACCCGAGAGACCCGCCTTGTGTCCCTATCCGGTCGCATGACCCGGTCGGCCGTCCGGTGCCCCCGATCGGCCGACCCGTCACCCGGTCGGCCGACCCGTGCCCCCGGCCCGGTTCCGTGACCCTGACGGGGTGGTGCCGTACGCTCGGCGTCCCCGACGCCCGATCGGAGGACGTCCATGCCACCAGCGCAGGGTCCCGACGCCGTCCACGACCGGATCGTGGCGGCACTGCGGGCCAGGATCCTCGGAGGTGAGTTGACCTCGGGCGGTGCGATGCCGTCCGAGACCGCTCTGTGCGGCGAGTTCGGCGCGCCACGGGTCACCGTCCGCAGGGCGCTGCGGGCCATGGCGGACGAGGGACTCATCGTGGCGGCCCCTGCCCAGGCCCCGACCCCTGCCCAGGCCCCGACCCCTGGTCAGGTCCCGGTTCCTGGTCAGGCTGCTGCCCTCGCCGCCGCCCCGGCCTCGGCAGGCGCCGACGCGCGGGACCGGCGGGCCGGGGGACAGCCGTACCACCTCGTCGTCGAGCGGTTGCGGGCCGAGCTCCTGGCGGGTGATCGCCGGCCGGGGGAGCGGTTCCTCGACGTGTCGGAGGTGCAGGAGCTGCTCGGGGTCGACGAGGAGACGGCCCGGCTGGCTCTCGCCGAGCTGGAGCGTCGCGGGCTGTTGACCGCGTCACCCAGCCGTGGCCACGTCGTCCCCGGCGGCGACGACGCCCCCGACGAGGGCTGAGCCGGACCCGGTCACCTCTGCTCGCGTCGCATGAGCACGACGAAGAGTCCGAGGATCCCCAGGAGCAGCAGGAACGGCACCAGCTCCAGCAGCAGTCCGACCCCGCTCATCGGTGCTCTCCCGTCTCTGGTCCGTTCCGGACGCTACCGTCCGGAACGTTCCTGCACCACCACCGCTCTCGGTCCGGGACCTGGGAATCGGCTGGTCCGATCCCGCTCGTTCCGTCGTGCCTCGCCGCCTGTGCCGGGACCCGTCCGGAGGCACGGCCGGGGTCCGACGTGGCTCAAGCTGGTGCGCCGTCCGGTCGACGTCCCGGAATGTGACTGTGCCTACGACATGGACAGCAGGGTCGGCGATGCGAGCCCCGTCAACCTCCTCGCTGCCGGATGACGTGGAGCGGTTGGGCGACCGTGGGCGCCTGCTCACGCCGGTCGGAGTCGGGACGGCCGTCGTCATCGGTGCCGCAGCGGCAACCGACGGGAGCCGTCACATCCTCCCGCTGTCCGTGCTGGCCGGCGCCGTGTTCCTGATGGGCCTGGGCTTCCAGTGGTTCGACCTGTCCTGGTTGCCCCTGAGGTACATGAGCGGCGTCACGGTCACGGTGCCGGTGATCGTGGTGGTCCTGTCGTTGTCCGGGGCGAGGGGCGCCGCTCCGAGCGTGATGATCGTTCTTTCGGCCGTGCTCTACGCGCTGATGCTGGGCCTGGGTACCGCGGTGGCGGCTGCGCTGCTGGGTGGTATCCCGCTGGTGGTGTTGCAGTGGTCGGCCGAGGGGCCCAGGGCTGCGGTCATGGGCACGGCGGTCACGGTCGTGGCCCTGGTGATGAGCTGGGCAGCCGGTGGGTTGCGCAGGGCCAGCGAGACCGCTGCCCGGCAGGCAGCCGAGGCCCTTGCCGCAGCAGCACAGGCCGAAGCCCAGGTACAGGCCGAGCGGGAACAGCGGGAACGAGACAAGGCCGCCGAGGCAGCGCGGGCGCTGGTCGAGCGGGAACAGAAGGTGACTCAACTGGTCGAGCGGATCACTCGGCTGAGCCAGTCGTCGGACAACGTGCGTGAGGAGGCGCAGAACGTCGCCGCCGCGGCGGAGGAGATGTCCGTCGCCCTGCAGGAAATCGGCCGTGCCGCCCAGACATCCGAGAGCGTCACCGCTCAGGTCACCGACCGAGCACGCGACGCCGACCGGCTGATGACGGAGCTGTCCACAAGCAGCGCGGAGATCACGGCTGCCAGCGACGTCATCCAGGCGATCGCCCAGCAGACCAACCTGCTCGCGCTCAACGCCACCATCGAGTCCGCTCGCGCCGGTGAGGCCGGTCGTGGCTTCGCCGTCGTCGCCACCGAGGTCAAGGAGCTGGCCAGCCAGTCGGGGGACAACGCCGACCGGATCACCCGCACCCTGGACGCCGTGCGCACCCAGGTCGGGGCCTCCGTCAGCTCCGTGGCCACCATCCTGGAGAGCATGGGCGAACTGGCCCGCTACAACGGCACCCTTGCCGCCGCCCTGGAGGAGCAGGGCACCGTCGTCAACAACGTCGTCCAGTCCGTGACCGCCACCGCCAGGGCCACAGCGGCCATGGCGGACGACATCACCGCCCTGCGCGTCCTCGCCGTCGAGTGACGGGGGAACCCCCGTCCGCCGTCCCCGTCGCCCGGTCAGGCAGGTGACGGGTGGCGAACCCGCACCATCAGCGTGGAAGGTCCTCCCGGGTGCTCCGCCGGGGACTCCGAGCGTGCTGGAGCTCAGCGCGGTGGAGACTCGTCGCCAGGAGGTGCGGGAACGGCGCCGATCGGGGTGAGGGTGTCCTCCGGTGCCCGGGGGGACGGCACCACCGGGGTCTCGGTGGCTCCCAGCACCAGTGAGCAGATCTGGTTCCGGCCCTGGGCCTTGGCCTGGTAGAGGGCGCGGTCGGCGAGTTCCAGCAGCGTCCACGGGTCGGCCGCGTCCCGGGTGCTGGCGACGGCGATCCCGATGCTCACCGTCACCACCGGGGCGACGGTCGACGTCTCGTGCGGGATGGCGGCCGTTGCCACCGCGGCGCGGAACCTCTCCGCCACGGACCGGGCCGTGTCCAGGTCGGTGTCGGGCAGGGCCAGGACGAACTCCTCCCCGCCGAACCGGCAGGCCAGGTCCTCCGGGGAGCGGGCCGCCTCGGCCAGACGGGCGGCCACCTCTCGGAGCGCCTCGTCCCCTCGCAGGTGGCCGTAGCGATCGTTGTAGGCCTTGAAGAGATCGACATCGATCATGACCAGGGCGATCGTCCCGCCGTGCCGGGTCGGCTGCTGCCACAGGCTGGTCAGGTGCTCGCTCAGGCATGCCCTGTTGGCGAGTTGGGTGAGTCCGTCACGCAGGGCCATCCGACGCAGTTCCCCCACGGCGTGGTGGAGCTGTTCCTCGGTAACCCGCCGGGTCCTGACCTCCGACTCGAGCTGTTCCGACCGGGCGACGAGTTCGGCGGAACGGGCGGCAAGCTCGACGGTCCTGGTGGCGACGAGGTGCTCCAGATTGGCCGCGTAGTCCCTGAGCGCCCGGGTGCTGAACATCGCCTCCAGGGTTCGGCTGATCTCGTTTCGCAGCCAGTCGCTCGCCAGGGCCGACCCGCCCTCCTGTTCGAACAGGACGTACCCGAGCTCCCGGTCGCTGGCGAGCAGCGGCTGGAAGACGAGCAGCTCCGAGCGCAGCTCGTGCTGGAGGGCGGACGGGAGGAGCTGGCCGAGGGGGAAGACCTCCTCCGGGGCCGGTCGCTGCCTGCCCATGCGGTAGTCGAGGAGCAGCCGGGCCCGTAGCCCGGTTGACGTGTCCGGACCGGGATCCTCGACGGGCGTGCCCTCCGGTGTCCGGCCGGTGACCGGGTCGTCGGTGAACCCGGGTTCCGCAGTTGGTGGTCACACGCGGGCCGGGATTTGGGGGTTGACCTGGGAAGACGCGGGTGGACCCGGACGGGGGCGTGTGTCTACGCGCTGCCGGGGGTGGTGTGGGGTCGTTCAG
>JAAYAH010000065.1 GCA_012719445.1 Actinomycetales bacterium
CCGCCGTCGACGGCACCGTTCGGGTCGCCGGCTCCGCCGTCGACGGCACCGTTCGGGTCGCCGGCTCCGCCGTCGACTGTGCTCCCCGACTGGCATGGTGCCACCGTCGGCGACCGATGGCGACGTCCCACCCCGGTGGCCGGGGGAACCGTTCCGGGGCTCGTGCCGGGGCGGTCCCGTCCGGTCGGTCACCGGCCGAGGAACCGCCGTGCCCACGGGCGGACGGCGACTCGCGCCGGGGGCGGCACGACGCGGTCAGTTGCCGCCCCGTCGCCGCAACGGGTTGAACCTCTGCTGCCGCCTGCCGTAACCGGGGGAGGACGAGTCGTCCCTCGCCCGCCCCCTCCCCCTGGCGACGACGGAGAGGTCGAACCGGGCCAGCCAGGACAGGTACTCACCCGCGCCGTAGACGTCGAGCAACTGCCGGGAGCCCAGGTCGATCGACTGCTGGATCTCGCGCCACATGACCAGCTCCTCCGGCCCGAGCCGCTCGTGCCGGCCGGCCAACCGGTCCTGCCACGCCCGCAGCGACTGGGCGCTGACGGGCAGGCCGACACGAGCCGGGTCCTGTCCCGCGGCGAGGAACCCGCTGACGGCCCGCATGCACCGCTCGCAGACCCCGCAGTTGACGTTCCCCCGCCGCCGGGAGAACTCGTGGCAGACCGCGAGCGGCAGGTCGTTGCCCTGCCACAGCCAGGGCACGATGATCTCCCGGATCTTGTCCTGCCTGCCGTACTCCATGGCGTCGTGGAGCACCCGCGCCACCGACCACCGGATGGTGGCGTCGAGCTCGGGGGTGCTGCCCCAGGGGCCCTCCCGGTCCACCGGGTGCGGGCTGCCGATGATGACGGCGCCGAGCGAGAACGCGGCGCACAGTGGCGCGGCCATCGTGGTGAGGGTCATCCCGTACTGCGCCCCGGTCCACCAGTCCAGCCCGCCGAGGGCGGCGTCGAAGCGGCGGTTGAGCCGGCGCTCGTCGATCACCTCCCGGACGTTCGTGCTCGCCAGCACCCGGTGGGCCGACCGGCGGACCGGCGCCGCGGCGATCGTGCTCCGGAACATCCGCCACACCTCGGCGTCCTCGGGGTCGGAGTCGACCCCCCACACCCCCAGCAGGCACTCCACGTCCGGGGCGTAGCGCAACAGGCTGGTCGCAGAGTTCAGACCGCCCGAGTACAGCAGTACGGCCTTGTCCACGGCCGTGAAAAGGTGGCTGATCGTGGCGTGCGGGCCGATGAGGTTGAACCCGCCGGGAGCGAACCCTCGGTACATGCTCCGGAAGGCCTCCGCGATGCGCGGCGCGGCCTCGGCGAAGGCGCTGTCGAACACGGGGGCACTCACCGGGACCCCGAGGGCGATCGCAGCCGGCAGTACCGCGCCGAGGGCAGGGAGCAGGCCGTCGGCCGGGTTCACCTCGGTGAGGTCGACCCCGCCGTAGTCGAACAGTAGGTCCCGACGCGTCACGAACGGCGCGGCATCACCCGGATCCACGGGAACGCGCACCAGACCTTCTGTGATCGTTGGCGCGCTGAGGGTGATCGGCTGCATTCTTGAATGCTGCCACCACGACCACATGTGTGCAGGTGAAGCCCAAGATTCCTGCCACATCGGACTGGCCGGAGGAGCGATCCGTGATCTCGCTCTGACCCTCGGTGAAGAGGCATCGTTGTCATCCCCAGGGACCCTCGTGACCCTGCAGGACCGCCGACTCACCGACCGCCCTCCGGGTCACCCTCCCGGGTCACCGCAGCGGGATGTCGAAGATCGCCTCCAGTTCCTCGGCCGTCTGGTCGTAGGTCCGGAAGTGCACCCCGATCATCCCGGTGGCCACCGCCCCGTGGATGTTGTGCGGCAGATCGTCCACCATCACGCAGTCCGCCGGTTCGAGTCCGAGCAGCTCGGCGGTGTGCCGGAAGATCTCCGGTTCGGGTTTACGCATCCCCACCCGGCCGGAGATGACGACCGCGTCGAAGAGACCGTCCCAGAGCTGCTCCGGGTAGTGGTCGCCCCAGGAGTTGGACAGCAGCGCGGTCCTGATCCCGGCAGCGCGTGCCCGGCGCACGAGCCCCGCCATGTTCTCGGCCAGCCCCGCCAGACCGCCGAGGAGCCGGTCCAGCAGCCCCTCGGCCGGCACCGGCGATCCCCTGCCCGCCAGGGCCTCGGCCAGCAGGACCTCGAACTCGGTCCGGTCGAGCTCCCCGCGTTCCAGGGCGTGGACGGGCGACCCGGTCACGGTCGGTCCGCTCTCCTGGAACAGGCCTGCCCAGCAGGACATGACGTCGTGGAAGTGGTCCAGCCGGACGCCGTCCCTGGCCGTCCACGAGCGCATCGCCTCGTCCATCGGCCCGGTGAGGACCCCGCCCCAGTCCACGAGCAGCCCGGACGGCCCTGGCGGCGACAGGGGAGCCGAGGAGGTCGCTGCGACCGGCGCGGCCGGTTCGGCGCTCTCCCCGCCGGAGGAGGACGTGATCTCCGTCATCCGTTCATGCTAAACGCCCCGGCGGGACGATCCGGGGCCTTCCGGGCCGGACGCCTGCGCCTCCGGCAGCCGGTCCGCGAGGCCGGCGAGGGCCAGCCGCGCCGGAGACATGGGCGCCTGCTCCGGAAGCGCCCTCCCGGCCAGCACCGCGGCGTCACAGGCCTGCCGGTCGTCCGGGACGAGGACCGCGTCATCCACCCCGGCGTAGCGGAGCAGGGCGGCCCTGATCCGGCGCTCCGGGTGCGGACCCACCGCCGACGCCCGGACCCGGTTGACGACGACCAGGGGCTGCCGCCGTCCCGGGACGACGGCCGTGACGTCCTGCAGGGCCCGCACCAGCCGCTGCAGGCCGACGGGATCGGCGGCTCCGACGACGACCAGGTCGTCCGCCGCGGACAGCGCGGACACCGTCGCCTGGTTCCGGCGGGGTGCCGCCGAGTCGAACGGCGGCTCCTCGTCGGCGTCGAGGGCGAAGGCGCAGTCCACCACGACGTGCTCGGCCAGCTCCCTCGCCCTGTCCCAGACCACCTCCAGCCCGGACACCCTCAGCTCGGGCCAACGCTGCGGGCGGGGCACCCCGGTGAGCACCCGCAGCGTCGGCGAGACCGTCGGTGCCAACCGGGCGAGGCTGTCGAGGGTGAGCCGCCCCTGGTTCGCCGCCCGCACCGCGGCGGCGAGCCCGGCGCGCTCGTCGAGGAGCCCGAGCATCTGGGCGACGCACGCTCCGTAGGTGTCGGCGTCGACGAGGAGGACCTGCCGACCGGAGGCAGCGAGCTCCATGGCGAGCGCGATGGCGACCGTGGTGCGCCCAGGCGCACCGGTCGGCCCCCACACCGCCACCAGCCGACCCCGCCGGGAGACGGCACCCGGGGCCGGGATCCGGCCGCTCCCGCTGTCGAGGTCGGAGACGGCGGCGGTGAGCTGCCCGGCGATCTCCACCGTCGGGGCGTCCGCAGGCACCGTCCGGGTGAGGCCGAGCGCCCGGAGCCGGGACGGGGCCTCCGGGTCACCGGGGTCCGCGAGCCCGACCACCGCGACCCCCCCGGCCACCAGGCGCCGCACCGCCTCCCGGTCGAGCCGGTCGACGTCGGAGCCGAGGACGGCGGCCCTGCCGAGCCCCGCCTCGGCCGCCGCGAGCAGTTCGGCGAGGTCGACGCACCGGCGGACGACCCGCACCCCCTCGTCGCCTCGCTCCCACCGGGTGACCAGCCTCGCCTCCCAGCCTCCCGTGACCGCCGTCAGCACCGGCAGGGTCACCCCGCACCTCCTGGAGCCGAACCGGGGACGGCCACGAGCACGGTCCGCGCCTCGTTCGCCAGGGCGTCCAGGACGGCGGGCAACCGGGCCGGGTCGACGAGCACCTCCACCGCCTGCTGCCCGGTGGACCCGAGCGGCCCGTCCCCGCCGACCACCGCGTGCACCTGCGCTCCGGCGACGAGGACCCGCGGCGTCGCATAGGCCCCGGGCCGGCCACCGGCTCCCCCGGCCCCGCCGTCCTCGCGCGGCGCAGAGGCCCACACGTCCACCAGGGCACCCGGACGCACCCCGGACGGCACCGGCCCCTGCACCGGGACCGTCACCGGACGGAGGGCCAGCGCGCTGCCACGACCGACCGCCGACCGCGGCACGAGCTCCCCCGCGCCGACCGCGCGCAGCACCACGAGTCCGGCGGGTGGGGCCAGGCCGCCGTCGAGATAGGCCCCCGACCTCTCGCCGAGGCTGGCCCGCACCAGGACGAGCGCGTCCGGGGTGACCCTGGCGCCGACGGGAAGGGTGTCCCGCGCGGCCCAGTACGGGGTCCTGCTGTCGGCCGCCGCGACGGCCCTCGCCCCGAGCAGGGCCGCGGCGAGCACCAGGACCACCCCGACGAGCAGGCGGGTGTCCCGGACGGACGGGCGGTGCAGCCGGGCGGCCCGGGACTCGGGCAGCCCGCGACCTGCCGCGAGCGCCGTGCCCCCCGCCGCGGCACCGATCGGGCCAGCGTTCATCGAGACTCCTCGACTCGACGTTCCCTCCCCGGGGCTCCTCCGACGTCACCCCCGTCAGGAGTTGCCGCACCGATCGCCGTGACGCCTCCCCACGACCCGATGACGACGGCGGCCATCCTGTCAGAGATCGCCAGGAGATGCGCGGATCGCCCCGGTTCCTGTGGACGACGGCAGCGACGGGCGCTCTCGCGGCGGACGGCCCTGTGGACGGGGCAGGGCCCGGCGACGGAGACCGTGCCAGACTGCTGCCGTCCGCGTCGCCGAGCCAGACTGCTGCTGTCCGCGCCGCCGATCGACTGGAGGTCACGGTGCCGCCCCGGTTCCTGCTGCTGGCCGACGTCGCGGAGATCCTCAACATCTCGGCACGCCAGGCGTACGCGCTGGTGAACAGCGGCGAGCTGCCGGCCATCCGGATCGGCGGCCGGGGCCAGTGGCGGATCGAGGCGGCGGAGCTCGAGACCTACATCCAGCGCAAGTACGCCGAGACGCGGGCCTTCGTCGAGTCCCGCCCCGCCGACCGGTCGGACGTCGGCGAGTGATCACGGGCTGACGGCGCTCCGGGCGACGGCGCCGGGCGGTAGTGCCGCCCGGCGCGACGCGGATCGTCACGGCGCCGGACGGCACGGTGCCGTCAGCGTCTGCGCACCGAGGTGACGGCGGACACCGGGACGGTGCGGAGGACCGCGGCCGCGGTCCTCGGCTCGCCCGCCGGGTGACAGGCGAGGTCGAGGTGGTCGGCCCCCACGCCGTCCACGGTCCCGTGGAGACCGGTGCCACCGACCAGCCGGACGTCCACCGCGCACCGGTCCCGCGCCATCCGGCGGAACACGCTCGCCACGGTGAGCGCCCTCTCGACCGGGTGCCCGCCGACGACGGCGGCCCGGGACAGCCGTTCCACGGTGACGACGGCGGTGATCGGGACGAGGACCTCCTCGACCCCGAGGATCAGCCAGTCCTCCCCCACCTCGACGACCGGTCCGGCGAGGACCTGCCCGTCGACGAGCCGGAGGGTCAGCGGGTCGCGACTGGCCCGGATCCGGTCCAGCATCCGCACCGCCGCCCGCTCGGCGCTGACGAGGTCCGCCAGGACGGCCTCCCACGCGGCCCGGTCGCCCGCCTCCGCCTGCCCCTCGAGGTCGTCGAAGAGATCGTCCCAGCGCACCGGACCACGGTAGTCCGATCCGGGCACCTCGCCCCGTCGGTACCGGTAGGCCCGGGACGACCTCGCCGCCCGGAAAGGGTGGACATCGGATCCCCAGCGGTGTACACCAGACGTCTGATGTCACCAGTCGACATCAAACGACATCGAACGACAGGGAGTGCCGTCACCGTCCCGAGGAGTCCTGTGCCATCCGCCGTCGCCGTCGATCGCCCGCCGCCCCCGCTGCGCCGCAGGCCGGTGCCCCGGCCCGAGCCCCGCCCGGCCAGACGTGTCCTCCCCGTCCGGAGCGAGCCGTCCCGCGGGCAGGTGGGTGTCCCCCTGCAGGCGAGCCTCCACCTGCACCCCCCGGTCGCTCCGTCCGACCGACCGGGGGCCGAACCGGCGGGCCACGAGCTCCGGCCGGGCAGCTCCCGCACGGACGGCGCCACCGCTCCGGACCCGGCGCGGTGGACCGCGCAGTTCGTCCGGGCTGCGGTCGAGGTCGCCGACGGCCTGAGGTCGCCGGCCCAACTGCTGCGCTGGACCTCTCCCGACGTGTACGCGACCCTGGCCAGGAGGAACGCCCTCGCCGCCCGGCTGGCCAGGAACCGGCACACCGGTGCCGGCACCAGGGTGATCCGGTCGGTGCACCTCCGTGCCGGTGCAGACGGGGGGTACGAGGCCGCCGTGGTGATCAGCGATCGGACCCGGGTCGGTGCGGTCGCGCTACGGCTGGAGCGCGACCGCGCCCGCTGGCGGGTGACGGCCCTGGAGCTCGGGTGACCGACCGACCCGCAGGCCGGCGACGCAGGCAGCGCTCCACCGCCGTCCGCGCGACGACCGCGAGGTCCGGATGAGCCGTCCCGCGGGTCAGCGACGCCGGTTGCGCTTCGCGGCCGCCCTGCGCTCCGCCCGGTTCCCGGTGGACGGCGGCGGCGCCACCGCCGCCGCTCCGTCGCCTCCCGGCCCGGCGGCCTCGGCGACCGCCGTCGCCAACGAGCTGGACCCTCCGTCGACGGAGGGCGCGCTGTACTGCAGGCGCGCCGGACGCTGCGGAGCCACCAGTCCCTTGGCGACCAGGACCGGCGCCGGTGCCCCGTCCTGCGGTGTCCGGTCCTGCGGTACCTGGTCCTGGGGGGTCTCGACCTGCACCTCGACGTTGAAGAGGAACCCGACCGACTCCTCCTTGATCGCCTCGGTCATGGCCTGGAAGAGCTGGTACCCCTCACGCTGGTACTCCACGAGCGGGTCACGCTGGGCGTAGGCCCGCAGCGCGATGCCCTCCTGCAGGTAGTCCATCTCGTACAGGTGCTCGCGCCACTTGCGGTCCAGCACCGAGAGCACGACACGACGCTCCAGCTCTCGCATGATCTCGGGCCCGCCGACGAGAGACTCGCGACGGTCGTATGCGGCCTGGACGTCGGCCGCGAACTCGGTGAGCAGCAGGTCCTGGGTGAGCCCGCCCGCCCCACCGGCCTCCTCGAGCACCTCGTCGATGGTGATCGACACCGGGTAGAGGGCCTTCAACGCCTGCCAGAGCTGCTCGAGGTCCCAGTCCTCGGCGTAGTTGTCCGCGGTCGCGGCGACGACGTAGCCGTGCACCACGTCGTCGAGGAAGTGCCGGACCTGCTCCCGCAGATCGGCTCCCTCGAGCACCTTGCGGCGCTCGTCGTAGATGACCTCACGCTGGCGGCTCATCACGTCGTCGTACTTGAGGACGTTCTTCCGGATCTCGAAGTTGCGCGCCTCGACCTGGTTCTGCGCGCTGGCGATGGCCCGGGAGACCATCTTCGACTCGATGGGGACGTCGTCCGGGATCTTGGCCGCGGAGAGGAACGACTCGACGACACCCGAGTTGAACAACCGCATGAGGTCGTCGGTGAGCGACAGGTAGAACCGGCTCTCCCCGGGGTCGCCCTGGCGACCGGAGCGGCCGCGGAGCTGGTTGTCGATGCGCCGCGACTCGTGCCGCTCGGTGCCCAGCACGTACAGCCCGCCGGCCTCGACGACCTCCTCGTGCTCGGCCTTCACCCCCTCCTGGCACTGCCGCAGGATGTCCGGCCAGGCCGCCTCGTACTCCTCCGGGGTCTCCACCGGGTCGAGGCCGTGCCGCTTCATCTCCGACACCGCGATGAACTCGGCGTTCCCACCGAGCATGATGTCGGTGCCACGCCCGGCCATGTTCGTGGCGACCGTGACCGCGTGCTTCCGCCCCGCCTGGGCGACGATCGAGGCCTCCCGCTCGTGCTGCTTGGCGTTGAGGACGTCGTGCCGGACCCCGCGCTTGACCAGCAGCCGGGACAGGTACTCGCTCTTCTCGACGCTGGTGGTGCCCACCAGGACCGGCTGGCCCAGCTCGTGCCGCTCGACGATGTCCTCGACCACGGCCTCGAACTTGGCGATCTCGGTCTTGTACACGAGGTCGGGCTGGTCCGCCCGGATCATGGGCATGTTCGTCGGGATCGGGACGACGCCCAGCTTGTAGATCGACATGAACTCCCCGGCCTCGGTCATGGCCGTGCCGGTCATCCCGGAGAGCTTCTCGTACATCCGGAAGTAGTTCTGCAGGGTGATCGTGGCAAGGGTCTGGTTCTCGTTCTGGATCGTCACCCCCTCCTTGGCCTCGATCGCCTGGTGCATGCCCTCGTTGTACCGCCGGCCGTGCAGCATGCGGCCGGTGTGCTCGTCGACGATGAGCACCTCACCGTCGAGGACCACGTAGTCCTTGTCGAGCTTGTACAGCTCCTTGGCCCGGATCGCGTTGTTGAGGAAACCGACGAGCGGGGTGTTCACGCTCTCGTAGAGGTTCTCGATGCCGAGGTAGTCCTCGACCTTCTCGATGCCGGACTCCAGGACGCCGACGGTGCGCTTCTTCTCGTCGACCTCGTAGTCGACGTCGCGCTTGAGCTTGCGGGCCAGCTTGGCGAACTCGACGTACCACTTCTGCGGCTGGTCGGACGGCCCGGAGATGATCAGCGGGGTGCGGGCCTCGTCGATGAGGATGGAGTCGACCTCGTCCACGATCGCGAAGTAGTGCGGCCGCTGCACCAGGTCGTCCAGGCTCCACGCCATGTTGTCGCGCAGGTAGTCGAAGCCGAACTCGTTGTTCGTCCCGTAGGTGATGTCGGCGGCGTACTGCACCCTGCGGTCGTCCGGCTTCATCTGGGCGAGGATGCAGCCGACCGACAGCCCGAGGAACCGGTGCACCCGCCCCATCAGCTCGGACTGGTAGGAGGCCAGGTAGTCGTTGACCGTGACGACGTGCACGCCCTTGCCGGTGAGCCCGTTGAGGTAGGCGGGCAGGGTGGAGACCAGGGTCTTCCCCTCACCGGTCTTCATCTCGGCGATGTTGCCGAGGTGCAGGGCGGCCCCGCCCATGAGCTGCACGTCGAAGTGCCGTTGCCCGAGGGTGCGCTTGGCCGCCTCCCGGACGGTCGCGAAGGCCTCGGGGAGCAGGTCGTCCAGGGACTCCCCGTCGGCCAGCCTCGCCCGGTAGCGGTCCGTCTCCTCGCGGAGCTCGGCGTCCGACAACCGGACGAAGTCCTCCTCCAGAGCGTTCACCTGCGCGGCCATACGGTGCAGCTTCTTGAGGGTCCTGCCCTCTCCCGCACGCAGCAGCTTCTCGACGATCTTGACCACGCGTCGTACTCCCAGCACTCGAAACCGCACCGGCACGCGTCACCTGTCGACGCCCGTGCCCGATCCGTCCGCGACGGACACCTGACAGCACGACGAACGACGGGCGCGGAGGGTGCCCAGCGCCATCGTAGACACCCCGGCGGACCCGACCGCGGTCTCCGGTCATATCCGGGGCCAGTCCGGACACGGGAGACCCGTGGATCGAGCGGCTCGGCGGGCGGTTGCCGCGAGATCCCCCGTCCCAGCAGACTCCCTCCATGGACATCCCGCCGCGGGTCCCGACACTCACCGACGGCGTGGTCACCCTGCGCGGGCACCGGCCCGACGACGTCCCCGCCGTGTACGCGCAGTGCCAGGACCCGGACATGACCCGGTGGACGACGATCCCCCACCCGTACACCCGGGCCGACGCGGAGGCGTTCGTCGCCGGCCGGGAACCGGCCTGGGTCGCGGGGCACACGTACACCCTCGCGATCGACGCCCCGGACCCGGGCACCGGTCACCCCCGGTACGCCGGCGCGGTGGAGTTGCAGGTCCGCGGCTCACGGACCACCGAGGTGGCCTACGGGCTGGCTCCCTGGGCCCGGGGGCACGGGATTGTCTCCGCGGCGCTCCGGCTGGTCCTCCCCTGGGGTTTCGAGGCGCTTGAGACCGAGGTCGTGCTGTGGCGGGCCGTCGTCGGCAACTGGCCGAGCCGCCGCGCCGCCTGGGCGGTCGGGTTCCGTCACGACGGCACCGCCAGCGGGCTCCACGAGCACCGGGGGGTACCGCAGGACACCTGGACCGGTTCGTTGCGCCCCGGCGAGCCGCTGGCGCCGGTCTGCCCGTGGTACGTCCCGCCGTGGATCGTGACCCCGGTCGCCGTGCTGCGCCCGCACCGGGCCGACGACACCGGGCGCACCCTCGAGGCCTTCGCCGACGTCGAGACCCTGCGCTGGTTCCCCGACCTGCCCGACCGCTCCACGGCGGAGGACGTCGACCGGTCCCGGGACCAGACCCTCGCCGCGCAGGCCGAGGGGCAGTTGCTCTGCTGGGCGGTCGCGGATCCGGCGGACGACCGGCTGCTCGGCGAGGTGACCCTGTTCGGACTGGACGGGGGGAGGTCGACCTCGGCGGACATCGGGTACTGGACCCACCCCGACGCCCGCAGGCGAGGGATCGCGACGGCGGCGGTGCGGGCCGCAGCCCGGCACGCCCTGCTGCCCGCGAGCGAGGGCGGGCTCGGCCTGCGCCGGGTCGCGCTGCGCGCGGTGACCGGGAACGTCGCCTCGCTCCGGGTCGCGACGGCGGCGGGGTTCACCAGGACCGGGACGGACCGCAGGGCGGAGCGGCTCCGCGACGGGACCCACCAGGACCTCGCCTGCTTCGACCTCCTGGCCGAGGAGGTCAGCGCGCCGTCGTGACCGTCGCCACCGGGCGGTCAGCGCGCCGTCGCCACCGTCGGCTCCCGCCGGGCGACCTCCACGGCCAGCGCCGGGGAGAGGTCGCCCCGGTCGCCGACCATGATCCGGTCCAGCTCCAGCCACCGGGCCAGCTCGCCCAGCTCACCGGCGAGACGCCGCGGAACGTCGGCCTCGGCGCCGCTCTCGGCCCAGGCCGCCCGCACCAGCAGTGCCCGGTTCGGCCGGTCGGCCTTGAGGTCGACCCGGGCGACCAGACGGTCGCCGAGCAGGAACGGCAGCACGTAGTAGCCGTGCACCCGTCGGGCGGCGGGGACGTAGATCTCCAGCCGGAACCGGAACCCGAACAGCTCCTCTGCCCGGCGGCGCTCCCACACCAGGGAGTCGAAGGGACTCAGCAGCGCGCAGGCGTCGACCCGCCGCGGGAGGCGTGCCTCGTGGTGCAGGAACGCGGGCCGCCCCCACCCCCTGACCTGGACCGGCAGCAGGACGCCTGCCTCCACCAGCTCGGTGACCGCCCGCCGGGTGTCCTCGGTGCGCAGCCGGAAGTAGTCCCGGAGGCAGGACTCGGTCGCGACCCCGTGGGCGCGGGCTGCGACGGCCACGAGCTGCCGGATCGCCTCCGGCCGGTCGGGCGCACCGGCGGCGACGGCTGCCGGGGGGACCACCCGCTCCGGCAGGTCGTAGCGGCGTTCGAAGGCGGCGGTGCGCCCGGCGGACGCCAGCCTGCCCGCCCGGAACAGGTACTCCACGGCGCGCTTGGTGTCGGACCAGTCCCACCAGCTCCCGCTGGTGCGGGACACCGCCGGGACCAGTGTCCGCTCGATCTCCAGGGACGTCGCCGGCCCCGCGCTCCGCACCACGGCGACGACCTCGTCCAGCAACCCGGGATGCTCGCGGGAGACCCGGACCAGGCCGCCCCAGACCTCCTCAGCAGCCCGGTCCCGCCGCCACCCGAGGAGACGGTAGGTGCCGGGGGGCACGAAGGAGGCCTCGTGCGCCCAGGTCTCCACGAGACGCCGGGGCGACCGGGAGGCCGCCCGGTCGGCGAGCGGACGCGGGTACGGACCGAGACGGCTGAACAGGGGGAGGTAGTGGCTCCGGCTGAGGACGTTCACCGAGTCGATCTGCAGCACCCCGACGGTGTCCACCACCCGCTGCAGGTGCCGCGCGGTCACCTGCCCCCGTGGCCTGGCAGCGGCGAGGCCCTGCGCCGCGACGGCGACCCGCCTGGCCTGGGCCAGGGACAGCGTCATGGCGGGGGCCGGCAGCCGGGAACCGGCGACGGGACTGTCGGTGGTCACGGTGACGAATCTGCCACCGGGCACCGACAGTCCCGTCGGACGACCGGTCACCGGTCCGGGCGGGCGGCTGCCCGCGGAGGCCGGACCGGGGGGAACGTCAGCGGAGGACCGCCTCCGCCTCGACGCCCGAGGCCTGGGCGGGGTCGGTCACGTGCAGCCGGATCACGCCGTAGTTCCAGCCCCGGCGGCGCCGGTAGACCACGCTGGGGCAACCGGACACGGAGTCGACGAAGAGGAAGAAGTCGTGCCCGACCAGCTCCATCTCGTACAGGGCCTGGTCGAGGGTCATCGGCACGGCGCTGTGGTCCTTGGTGCGGATCACCACCGGGCTGCCGGTCGCCTCGAACCCGTCGTCGAGGTCGTGCCCGGCCGGGGAGCTGCCGTTCGTCGGCACGCCGTCCAGCGAGGCCATCCCGGCGCCGAGGAGGGCGTCGGTGATCACCGGGATCTCCCCGGTGGCCGGCGAGGTGCGCACCGAGGCCGGAGTCTGCCGACCGTAGTGGACCTTGCGGCGGTCACGGGTGCGGCGCAGCCGCTCCAGCAGCTTGCCCAACGCGATGTCCAGGGCCGAGTACGGGTCGTCGGCGCTGGCCTCGGCACGGATCACCGGACCCCGGGCACGGACCGTGATCTCGACCTTCTCCGAGGTCTGGGCCTGACGCGGATTCCGCTCGTGGGAGAGCTCGACGTCGATGCGATGAGCCCGTGGGGCGAGCTGGGGAACCTTGGCGAGCTTGTCGACAGCCTGCTGCCGGAATCGCTCTGACACCTCGGTGTGCCGGCCGGTGACCACGATCTCCATGGATGGGACCTCCTCAACTGGCAGAAGCGCTCTCGCGCGGACGTCGTCCCCACGGCGATCCGAGGCCGCCGCGTGGGCTACGTGACCCGATCTCACCCCCTTGCACTCCCTCGGCCGTCAGGGCTGAGCTGCCCCTGAACGTCCCGCCGCGACCGGCGTGGCCGAGGACGACCATCACCCCTCCACGCTAGTCGAGGGAACGGGGGGCGGCCAGAGCACGACGGCAAGGTGTTGCTGTGAGGGCACACAGAGTGACCACGTCTGCCCCTGATGCCCGAAGTGTCTCCTCGGCTGCGGCCAGGGTCGCCCCGGTCGTCACGATGTCGTCCACGACCACGACCGGACGCCCGGGGAGGAGCCTCCGGGCTCCGCGAGCCACCCGGAGCCCACCGGCGAGGTTGGCCCTCCTGGCCCCGGCGGACAGGCCTGCCTGGTCCCGCACACCGGCGCGCTGACGGAGGAGCGGGGCGACCCGCAGCGGAGGCACCGTCGCCGCCCCGACCCTGCGGAGTCTCGCCACGGCGAGGGCCGCGAGCACCCGCGTGACGTCCTCGCCCCGGCGCCGGACAGCCCGTCCCGCCGACGGCACGGGCACCACGAGCACCGGACGGTCGTCCCGGCGTCCCCCGCTCCCCGGCCCGCCCTCGCGTAGCGCGGTCGCGACCACCTCGGCGAGGACTCCGGCGAGCACGGCGGCGAGGTCCCGCCGGGCAGCCTCCTTCCAGGCGACGACGGTCCTCGCGACACACCCCGCGTAGTCGGGCCCGGCCCACACCGGCGCCCCGCCGCGAGAGGCCAGGACCGTCGCCGCGACCCGCCGTGGCGGCACCCGCACCGCCGACGCGCAGACCGGGCAGAGCGGGACCCCTGGCCGACCGCAGCCGGCACAACCGACCGGGAGGACCAGCTCGACGAACTCCGCCAGGGCTTCGCGCAGGGCATGCACCCGGCCAGCCTCACCGTCCCCGGGGGCCGGTGCGGGGACCGGCCGTCGGCTGTGGACGGTGGGGCGGGGCGACCGGCTGTGGACGACCCGCCTCCGTCCGCCGGGGCAGGCCGGCCGCCAGCCGGGGCGGGCAGGCCCGCAGCCGAGGTAGGTCGACCGTCAGCCGGGGTAGGTCGGCCAGCTCGCCGAGGCGACCTTCGGCCAGGTGGCTCCCTGGCGCTGGTGCACCTCGCCGGTGGAGGTTCCGGCGTACAGCCGGAGCTGGCCGCTGTCCGGATCGATCCGCGCGGCGATCGTCCGAGCCCCCGACAGCGGGTCGGTGGGATCGGCCTGGCCTCCGACGACCACCCGCCACGGCTGCTCCCTGCCGGTGGTCCGGCGTCCCAGCACGACGACGGTCTCGGCGTCGGCCCAGACGGCGTCGCGGGCGGTGACGAGGTCGGGCAGCACGTCGATCGGGGTGTCGAGCCGCTGCGGGACGCGGTCCAGCGCCCGCACGATCGCCATGGCCAGCAACCGGGTCCTGCCCCCGCGCCGGACGACGGCGATCGCCCTGGCACCGTCCCAGCTCACCCGGAAGGCGAGCACCGTCTGCCCGTCGAGCCGGGGGGCCTTGACCCGTACCGGCGCCGCGCCCGGCCTGGCCGCCAGCACCCACCCCTTGCACCGGGACGGGACGGTCCACACCCACCCGTAGGGATCGAACGACGGCGAGGTGAGCCGCGCGCCGGAGATCAGGGTGATGGGCCGGACGCGACCGTCACCCGTGCCGCTCGGCCCCTCACCCACGTACCTGACCTTGTCCCGGTCCTCGGTGAGCACCGCGTAGGAGCGTCCGTCGAGGGAGACGGCGGGCCGCCGGGCGGTGCGGGACCGGAGTCCCGCGGCCTCGGGCACCGGTACGAGAGCGGAGCCCTCCAGCCGGGACAGCCTGCCCTTGGCGTCGAGGACGACGAGGTTCTGGGAGACCTCGGGGTGGACGACGAGCCCGTCCGAGGAGCCCGCGGTCTGGGAGACGGCGCCGGGGACGGGGACCGGGGCGAAGTCGGCCCGTTCGACGGTGATCCGGGCCGTCAGGCGGAGCTGGCCCAGGGTGGCCCGGAGCTGGTTGGTGAGCAGCTGGCGCTGGACCGGGGTCGCCGTCCGGGCCTCCGCGGTGAGGTCGATGGTCGCCTCACCGCTCTCGACGACCACCGGGACCGCCAGCCGGGTCCGTTCCGGCACCCCGGTGATCACCGCGTCGCCCAGCCAGGCCGACGGCCCCGAGAGCAGCGACTCGACGACGGCGGTCGAGATGGTGTCCGTGGAGGGGAACCAGCGCAGGTCCGGCACCAGGTGGTTCATCGAGCGGTCGGGGAAGTAGACCGCGAGCGTCCGGTACGTCGGGGTGAACAGGGTCTCCGACAGCAGGATGCCGTCGGCCAGCCCGCTGATCCGCCACTGCCCGCGGTCCCGCTCCAGGGTGAACCGCGCCTCGGTCCTGGTGCCGGGGTCCGCCGCCGTGTAGCTGCCCGCCGCGTCGACGGTCCCCACCACCGGGGTCCGCACCACGACCTCCGCGGTGCGCGCCGTCGCCAGCGGGCCCTTCTCGGTCGAGGTCGTCGTCGCGGTGGCCTCGGCCGTCGAGGCGGGTCCCGGACCGGCTCCCGTCGCCCCCGGCATCGGGTCGGGATCGGCGGAGGGGGACAGCACCGGTGAGGACCTGGTCCGCGCCGGGGTCTTGGAGGGGGACGCCGTCGCCCGAGCGGCCGTCCGCACCTCGGCGGGAGCCGGCCGGCCGTCCAGCGTCTCGGTGACCGCCCGGAGCGAGGACTCCCGCGGGTAGACCGTGACCGAGGTGTTCGCCTGCCACGAGGACTGCTTGGCCCGGGTCAGGAAGCTCCGGGCGACCTCGTGGTTCTTCGCGAACCCTGCCGCGGCGAGCAGGAACCCGCGCACGATGCCGTCCGGGGTGTCGCCGAGCCGCGGGCCCTCCGGGACCACCGAGAGCTGGCCGACCGGCTCCTGGCTGAACCGGTGCCGGGACAGCAAGGGCTCGCCCTCGGGGATCCCGCCGCACCCGGCGACGACGCTGCCGGCGAGCAGCAACGCGACCCCGGCCCGCCGGGTCCTCGCCACGTCAGCCCCCGCCATCGTCACCTGCCCCTGCCGTCGTCCATCTCAGGCCTCTCCCCCGTCCGCCGAGGCGACCGACCGCCCGACCGCCACCGAGCCGACGGAGCCGGCACCCTGCTGCCCGGCACCGGCGGCGCCGGTCGGCGCGGGCAGGTCCGGTGCGATCGCCGGCAGCGGCGAGGACCCCACCGGCGGGGAGCGGTCCGGGTCGTCGGCGACGTCCGGCGGGATCAGCGGCAGCGGCGAGGACCGCAGCTCGTTCCCGGGACGACGGGGCACGGTGAGCCGGAAGCTGGCCCCGGCGCCCGGTGCCCCCCACACCTCCAGCCGACCGCCGTGCAGGTGCGCGTCCTCCACGGCGATGGCGAGGCCGAGGCCGGTCCCGCCCATGGTCCTGGCCGGGTCGGCCCGCCAGAACCGGTTGAAGACCATGCGCAGCTCGCTGGGCCGCAGCCCGACCCCCCGGTCCCTGACCACGACCGCGACGGCGTGGTCGTCGGCACCGACGCCGACGTCGATGGGACGCCCCTCACCGTGCTCGATGGCGTTGGCGAGCAGGTTGCGCACCACCCGCTCCACCCGCCGGGCGTCGATGTCCGCCGTGCAGGAGCTGGTCACCGGGAGGACGCGGACCTCGCTGCCACGCCGTTCGGCGAGCGGGCGGAGCCCGGTCACCACCCGGCCGACCACCTCGCAGACGTCCTCGGTGTCGAGGTCGAGGGCCGCGGCCCCGGCGTCGAACCGGCTGATCTCCAGCAGGTCGACGAGCAGGGCCTCGAACCGGTCGAGCTGGTCGGACAGCAGCTCGGCGCTGCGCATCAGCGAGGGGTCGAAGGACTCCCTCGCCTCGTAGATCATCTCGGTGGCCATCCGGATCGTGGTCAGCGGCGTGCGCAGTTCGTGGGACACGTCGGAGACGAACCGCCGCTGGACCCGGGACAGCTCCTCCAGCCGGTGGATCTGGCGCTCCAGGCTGGTCGCCATCTCGTTGAAGGCACCGCCGAGCCGGGCCAGGTCGTCCTCGCCCCTGACCTGCATCCGCTGGTCCAACCGGCCGGACGCGAGCTTCTCCGCCGTCCTGGCCGCCTGCCGGACCGGGGCGACGACCTGGCGGGTCACGACCGCCGCGACCGCCGCGACGAGCAGGACGAGGGCGAACCCGCCGACGACGAAGCTGCGTCCGACCGTGGCCAGCAACTGCTCCTCGCTGTCGAGGTCGAAGACGATGTACAGCTCGTACCAGCCGGCTGAGGGCACCTCGACGAGGGACCCGACGAGGACGGCGGGTCTCGTCGCCTGCGGGTGCGACGGCGTCGGCCGGTCCAGCCGGACCACCTGCTGGTACTGCTGGACCGGGAACTGGTCGACCCGGTGCCGCAGCGTCGGGGGGATGTCCGACTCCTGGACACCGGTCGCCGTCCAGTTGACCGGGGCGCCAAGGACGTCGGAGTTGCGCGACCTGAGCAGGATGACGGTGCGGTCGGTGGTGTCGGCAGGCCCCTGGAGGAAGCCGCCCACGTCACGGAGCAGGTCCTCGGCACCCTGGATGTTCTTCGGTCCGGCCGCGTTGAAGCGCCGCTGGGCCTCCTGGGCGAGCCGGGCACCCTCGGCGCTGGCGGACTCCACCCGGTCCTGGACGATGCTGCTCTCGATCCGCTGGTAGAGGAAGTTGCCCACCGCCAGCACCACGATGAGGCCGAGCAGGAAGGTCGCCGTGACGACCCGTGCCTGGAGGGAGCGACGCCACCACCCGTACCCGGCGGAGGCGAACCGCCACAGGTGGATCGCCTGGAGCAGGGCGACGACGCTCCGGCCGCGGCCAGGACCGCGACCGACTGGGGTGCGCCGGCCGAGCAGCCGGACAGCCACCGGCCGGCGGTCGCCGCGCACCTAGGCCGGGCCCGCCTTGTAGCCGACCCCGCGGACGGTCAGCACGATCTCCGGCCGCTCTGGATCCTTCTCGATCTTCGAACGCAGCCGTTGCACGTGCACGTTCACCAACCGGGTGTCGGCGGCGTGGCGGTACCCCCACACCTGTTCCAGCAGGACCTCCCGGGTGAACACCTGCCACGGCTTGCGGGCCAGCGCGACGAGGAGGTCGAACTCCAGCGGGGTCAGCGGGATGGTGTCCTCGCCGCGGCGCACCGAGTGCCCGGCGACGTCGATGGTGAGATCGCCGATCTCGAGGATCTCCGGTGCCGGGCTGTCGGAGCGGCGCAGCCGGGCCCGCACCCTGGCGACGAGTTCCTTGGGCTTGAAGGGCTTGACGACGTAGTCGTCGGCCCCCGACTCCAACCCCAGGACGACGTCGACGGTGTCGCTCTTGGCCGTGAGCATGACGATGGGGATCCCCGACTCGGCACGGATCTGCCGCGCCACCTCGATGCCGTCCTTGCCGGGCAGCATGAGGTCGAGGAGGACGAGATCCGGTCTGGTGGAGCGGAAGGCGTCCAGAGCGGTCCCACCGTCGGCACAGAAGAACGGCTCGAACCCTTCCCCCCGTAGCACGATCCCCAGCATCTCGGCAAGCGCGGTGTCGTCGTCGACGACCAGCACACGACCCCTCATGGAGCCCATCGTCGCATCAGGACCCCGATCAGGCATGCATGACGCGAAGATCACTCATGATGCATCGCTGGTCACCCCCCGCGTCCCCGATCCACACCGGACGGCGCGCCGGGACGACATGTCCGATACGCGACGGCGTCGGATCGGGGGTACGGCCCGGGTCGACGTGCAAGGATGGCGGCACCCGCGGACGGGCAGGGGCGCGCGCACCGGTGTTCGGTGGGACGCGGACGTGAGAACAGGAGCGGCATGGGCGAGCAGCCATGGGCAGCCTCCCCCGGTGATCAGGCGGCGGAGGGCGGCCCGCTCGGGATCCGGCCGACCCCGAGCGGGCAACCGGCTCCCGGGACGCCGCAGCCCGCGGGTGGCCACCAGGCACCCGGCTCGCCGCAGGGGGCAGGGGGCACACAGCCGCCCGGAACACCGTCGCCCGGAACACCGTCACCCTGGGGCGACCAGCCGCAGTGGGGCGGACAGCCCCAGGGGGGCACCCAGCCGCAGTGGGGCGGACAGCCCCAGGGGGGCACCCAGCCGCAGTGGGGCGGACAACCCCAGGGGGGCACCCCACCGCAGTGGGGCACCCAGCCGCAGTGGGGCGGGCAGCCCCAGGGGGGCACCCAGCCGCAGTGGGGTGACCAGCCGCAGTGGGGCGGGGTGGCCAGGGAGCAGGGCGGGCAGGGCGGACCCTGGGGGCCCGGATGGGGCACCGCGCGACCGAAGCCGGGCATCATCCCGCTGCGCCCGATCGTGCTGGGAGAGATCCTGGACGGCGCCTTCCAGGCCATCCGCACCAACCCCCGCACCATGATCGGCTTCTCCGCGATCGTGGCCGCGGTGACCACCGTGATCACCGTCGTCCCCCAGGCCTTCGCGATGACCGGGCTGGGCGACAGCTCGCTTCTCGACCCGAACACCACGACCGTCGACCCCGACGAGGTCATCGGCCTGTTCAGCGGGGTGCTCGCGGCGACCCTCATCCCGGCCCTCATCCAGTCGCTCGCGCTCATCGTGCTCACGGGGATGCTCATGATCGCGGTGAGCTCCGCCGTCCTCGGCCGGCGCACCCCGCCGGGCGAGCTGTGGTCCAGGACCCGACGGCGGGTGCCCGGTCTGGTCGGGCTGTCGCTCCTCGAGAACCTCGTGCTCATCCTCGTGCCGATCGCCCTCATCGCGCCGGGCGTCGTGCTGCTCGTCGTCGACCAAGCGGTCGCCGGCGTCATCATCGGACTGGTCGGAGGCATCGGCTTCGTGGTGGCCGACGTCTTCCTCTACACGCGATGGTCCATGGCACCGCCGGCGCTGCTGCTGGAGGAGCAGGGGGTCATCGCCTCGCTGCGGCGCTCCTGGCGGATCACCTCCGGCAGCTTCTGGCGGGTCTTCCTCATCCTGCTGCTCACCAGCGTCATCGTCTTCGTGGCGTCGAGCGCGCTGACCGTGCCGTTCTCGCTGCTGGGATCGCTCGTGGTGATCGGCCAGGACAACCCCTACGCGTCGTTCAGCCTGAACCTCGCCCAGTACGCGATCGGCGGCGTAGGACAGATCGTCGCCTACTCCGTCCTGCTCCCGTTCCAGGCCGCCGTGACAGCCCTGCTCTACGTCGACCTGCGGATGCGCAGGGAAGGGCTCGACCTGGAGCTGATGCGGGCCCACGAGGGAGGCCTACCGACGTGATCGTCGGGGGGAGACGGCGGAGGGTCGGCGGGGGCGGGGTCGTCCACCTCGCCGCGTTGGTGCCGCTGGCCGCCGTCCCCGTCGAGCCGGGACGGGAGGAGGCGCGCGGCCTCGCCATCAGGGAACTGGCGAAGCGGGAGTACGCCGAGGCACAGCCGGATCTCGCCGAGCGTGTGATCCGCTGGGTCATCGACACGCTGACCAGCGTCGAGCTTCCCGCCGGTCCCGGCCCGGCCATCGGGGTCACCCTGCTCCTGCTGCTCGCCGCCGCCGCCATCGCCTTCGCGGTCACCCGCTACGGCTACCTCGGACTGCGCGGGAGACGCCGCGAGGACCGATCCGTCCTCGGGACGAGCACCCTCTCTGCGGCGGAGCACCGGTCCGCCGCAGAGAGCCATGCGACCGCGGAACGGTGGGCGCCCGCCGTCCTGGAACGGTTCCGGGCCGTCGCACGGGAACTGGAGGAGCGGGCGGTCCTCACCCGGCAACCGGGCCGTACCGCCGACGAGATCGCCCAGAGCGCGTCCCGGTGGCTGCCGTCCCTCGCGGACGGCTTCCGGAGCGCCGCCCGGATCTTCGACGACGTCCGCTACGGCGACCGGCCCGGCAGCGCGGCGGGATACGCCCGGATCGTCGAGCTCGACGACGCGGTCCGGCGGACCAGGCCGACGGAGACGGACCAGCCCCGGCCCGGAGCCGTCGTGGTGCCCGCATGAGCGTCGGGACGGCGGCGGGCGACGGGACCACGACCGCGAGCCGCGCCAGGGCCCGTTGGCGCCGCTGGAAGTGGCCGCTGACCGTCACGGCGATCGTGCTGCTCGTCACGGTGGTCAGCGTCCTGGCGACGCCAGGGGGCACCGGACGCCGGCTGGACCCGGCCAGCCCGAACCGGGCCGGAGCCAGGGCCGTCGCGGAGATCCTGCGCGAGCAGGGGGTCGACGTGCGCCGGGTGGTCCGGTCCTCGGAGGCGTCCTCGGCCGGTGCGGGCGCCACCCTGGTGGTCGTCGACCCCTACCTGCTGGGGCCCGACCAGCTGAACCGGCTCGCCGTCAGCAGTGCCGACCTCGTGCTCGTCGAGCCGGGCCCCGAGGTCCTCGCCCGACTGGCCCCCGAGGTGATCATCTCCGGGCAGGCCGGCTCGGACGTCGTCGAGCCCCGGTGCGATCTCGCCGCGGCCAGGACCGCGGGTCGCGCCCGCGTCCGCGGCCTGCTCTACCGGTTCTCCTCGACGACGCCGGACAGCACCCTGTGCTACCCGACCGGTGACCGGGGTGACGAGGGGTCCTACCTCGTCACCCGGAACGCGGGCCGCCGGGTCGTCGTCCTCGGCCAGGGCGACGTGCTCACCAACCAGCACCTCGCCGAGGACGGCAACGCGGCGCTCGCCCTGCACACCCTCGGCGCAGCCCCCGTCCTCCACTGGTACGTGCCGGACCCGATGGAGCTGGGAGCGTCCGCGGAGCCCACGAGCCCGCTCGACCTCCTCCCGGCCGGCCTGCGCTGGGCCGCCGTCGCGCTGTGCCTTGCCGTGCTGGTCTGCCTGCTCTGGCGTTCCCGGCGGCTGGGGCCGTTGGTGCGGGAGCCCCTGCCCGTCGTCGTGCGGTCCGCCGAGACCCAGCAGGGACGGGCCCGGCTCTACCGCAGGGCGAAGGCCAGGGGCAGGGCGGCCGCGACCCTCCGCACCGCCGCCCTGCGCCGGATCGCCGCCCGGCTGGGGCTGTCCGCGGACACGACCCCCGACCAGGTGGCGGCCCTGGCCGCACACGCGGTCGGAGCCGACAGCGTCGCCGTGCACACGGTCCTGCTCGGACCCGCGCCGACCGACGACGCCGCCCTCGTCCGACTGGCGGACGACCTCGACGCCGTCGAGCAGAAACTGACCGCCCAGGCACCACGACCGGCCGCCGCGCGTCCGGCCGCACCGAGTCCGGCCGCCACGAGAGAGGTACGCCCGTGACCGAGTTCCCCCCGACCGGCGGATCCCCCGCGGCCGCCGTCGTGTCGTCCGACGGGGCCCGAGCGGCCCTCGACCGGGTCCGCGCCGAGGTCGCCAAGGCGATCGTGGGTCAGGACGCCGCGGTGACCGGCCTCGTCATCGCCCTGCTGTGCCGGGGACACGTGCTGCTGGAGGGGGTGCCGGGGGTCGCGAAGACCCTCCTGGTCCGGGCCCTCGCCGCGGCGCTGCGGCTGGAGACCGCCCGAGTGCAGTTCACCCCGGACCTCATGCCCGGCGACGTCACCGGATCCCTCGTCTACGACGCGCGGACGGCGGAGTTCTCCTTCCGCGAGGGTCCGGTGTTCACCAACCTGCTGCTCGCGGACGAGATCAACCGCACGCCGCCGAAGACCCAGGCGTCCCTGCTGGAGGCGATGGAGGAGCGGCAGGTGTCCGTCGACGGCAAGCCCCGCCCGCTGCCCTCGCCGTTCGTCGTGGCCGCGACCCAGAACCCGGTCGAGTACGAGGGCACCTACCCGCTGCCGGAGGCCCAGCTCGACCGGTTCCTGCTCAAGCTCACCATGCCGCTGCCCCCGCGCGACGTCGAACTGGAGGTCCTCGCCCGGCACGCGGCCGGCTTCGACCCGAGAGACCTCGCCGCCGCCGGGATCCACGCCGTCGCCGGCCCGGAGGATCTGGTCGCGGGCAGCAGGGCGGTGCGCGGGGTCGCCGTCGCCCCCGAGGTCATGGGGTACGTCGTCGACGTCGTCCGGGCCACCCGCAACTCGCCGTCGCTGGCCCTCGGGGTGTCCCCGCGCGGCGCGACGGCGCTGCTGGCGACCAGTCGCGCCTGGGCGTGGATGAACGGCCGGGACTACGTCACCCCCGACGACGTCAAGGCCCTGGCCCGACCGACCCTCCGGCACCGGGCCCAGCTCCGCCCGGAGGCAGAACTCGAGGGCGTCACCGTGGAGAGCGTGCTGGAGAGCGTCCTCGCCACCGTTCCGGTACCGCGCTGACGGTGACCCGCCGATGACGATCACCGGACGCGCGGTCCTGCTCGCCCTGCTCGGGATGGTTCCGGCCGCCCTGGAGCCTGGCTGGCCGACCCTGCTCGGCTGGTGGGCGCTGTGGATCCTGGCCGTCGGCGTCGACGTGCTGCTGGCGGGATCGCCGCGCGGCATCGCCGTCGAGCGCGCCCCCCTGCCGTCGGTCCGGCTCGGTGAGCTGATCGAGGCCCCGTACGTGCTGGCCAACCACGGCCGGCGCCGGGTGCGCGGCCTGGTCCGGGACGGGTGGCAGCCCTCGGCCGGGGTGCGGGCCGACCGGGCGCGGATCGACCTGCCGGGGGGGCAGCGCCGTCGCCTGGTCACCACGCTGTGTCCGACCCGGCGCGGTGACCGCCGGGTGGAGCACGTCACCGTCCGCAGCGTCGGACCGCTCGGGCTCGGAGCCCGGCAGGTCAGCCTGCCCGCCGCCGGCCAGCTCCGGGTGCTGCCGCCGTTCACCTCGCGCAAGCACCTGCCGAGCAAGCTCTCCCGGCTGCGGGAGCTGGACGGCCGGACCAGCCTGCGGGTGCGCGGCCAGGGGACCGAGTTCGACTCGCTGCGCGACTACGTGATCGGGGACGACGTGCGGTCGATCGACTGGAGGGCGACCGCCCGGCGCTCCCAGGTCGTGGTCCGCACCTGGCGGCCGGAACGGGACCGGCGGGTGCTGCTCGTGCTGGACACCTCCAGGACCTCCGCGGCCCGGATCGGGGACGCCCCCCGGCTCGACGCCGCCATGGACGCCGCCCTGCTGCTGGCCGCCCTGGCCTCGCGGGCGGGTGACCGGGTGGACCTGCTGGCGATGGACCGCCGGGTCAGGGCCAGGGTCGAGGGCGCCTCGCGGACCGACCTGCTGCCCTCGCTGGTCGAGGCGATGGCGCCGCTCGAGGCGGACCTCGTGGAGGCCGACTGGACGGCGATCGTCTCCGCCGTCCGGGCCCGGATGACCCAGCGGGCCCTGGTGGTGCTGCTGACCCCGTTGGAGGCCGCGGCGATCGAGGAGGGCCTGCTGCCCGTGATCCACCGGCTCACCAGCCACCACCAGGTCGTCCTGGCCTCCGTCGCGGACCCGGCGGTGCACGCGATGGCCACGGGGCGCGGCGACGCCTACGCCGTCTACGGCGCGGCGGCCGCCGAGCGGGCCGGCCTCGACCGGGCCGGCATCACCGCCGAGCTGATGCGGTCCGGGGTCGACGTCGTGGACGCCGGCCCCGAGGACCTGCCCCCCCGGCTGGCCGACCGCTACCTGGCGCTCAAGGCGGCGGGCAAGCTCTGAGGCGCCCGCCCGTCCCGCGGTCGAGGACCGGTACGGGGATCACCGGTCCGGGAGTGCGGCGAGTGGTTCAGCCGGCGACCGGGGCGACGTCCCCGGCGAGCTCGCCGCGCACGTCCCCGGTCTCCCCGGCGAGGGCAGCAGGCCGTCCCAGGAACCACACGTAGCCGAGGAAGGCCAGCCACACCCCCGCGCCGATGCTGATCCTGGCCCAGGTGGACAGCCCGGACGGGGTCACGAACGCCTCGACGACCCCCGAGACCAGGAGCACCACCACGAGCCCCATGGCGACGGTCATCATGGCCCTGCCCTCGACGGCCATCGCCTCCGCCCTGGGCCGGGGCCCGGGGTCGATCCAGGCCCAGAAGAGCCGGAGACCGGCACCCGCCGCGACGAACACGGCCGTCAGCTCCAGCAGGCCGTGCGGAGTGATCAGTCCGAGGAACAGGTCGAGCCGGCCGTAGGAGGCCATCAGCCCGCCGACGAGACCGACGTTCACGGCGTTCTGGTACAGGATCCAGATCACCCCGACGCCGGTGACCCCGAGCGCGATGCACACCGCGCAGATCCAGGCGTTGTTGGTCCACACCCTGGCCGCGAAGCTGGTGGCGGCGAACTCGCTGTAGTACTGCTCGAAGTCCACCTCGACGAGCCGACGGATCTCCTCGTCCGAGCCGACGGACGCCCGCAGCTCGGGCGATCTGGTCACCCACACACCGGCGGCCACCGCGATCCCGAGCGTGAATGCGGCGGCGAACGCCGTCGCCCACCGGGTCCGCCACACCGCTGCGGGGAAGGACACCGTCGCGAACCGGGCCAGCTCCCGCCAGAACGGCTCCGAGGCCCCGGTCACGGCGGCCCTTGCCCGCGCGACGCTCGTCGACAGCCGCGAGGCCAGCGCGGCGTCGGGCGCCGACGACCGGACGACGGACAGGTGGGTGGCCGCCCGCTGGTACAGGGCCACCAGCTCGTCGACCTCGCTCCCGTCGAGACGGCGCCTCCCGCTCAGCTCGTCCAGGCGGCGCCACTCCTCGGCGTGCACGGTGACGAACGCGTCGAGATCCACGCCGCGAGCCTAACCGCCCCCGGCCGCCCCGAGGGCCACTAACCTGGCGTCGTGTCCAACACGTGGCCAGGCGACGGCACCGGGACTCCGGCGCGGTCCGGCGCAGGCGTCCGTGTCCCTCCCCCGTGGGTGACGACCGACGCCACACCCCCGACCGCGGCGTCCGCCAGGCCGAGGGGCGGGGCGGTGCCGTCCGTGATCGAGCCGGCCCTGCACGAGCTGGGGCTCTCCGAGGACCTGGTGACCGGTGAGGCCGTCGTCCTCGAACTGCGCCCCGCGTCGTTCGCCACCCGCTCCCTGGCGTTCGCCCTCGACCTGTCCGTCCTCGGCGGCATCGCCTTCGTCGTGACCCTGGCGCTCCCCCTGATC
>JAAYAH010000002.1 GCA_012719445.1 Actinomycetales bacterium
GGTGCCCGAGCTCACCACGGCCTGTGTCCCGTCCGGGGAGAGCAGCACCCGGAACGGGACTCTCCGGTACTGCCCGGTCGAGGTGTCCAGCACGTAGGACACGTCGTGGATCCAGCTACCGGAGATCCTGTCCTGCTCCGTGACGGCGAGCACGTGGATCGCGTGCTTACCGCCGCCGGGGGTCGGCAGCACGGGGTCGGTGAGCGTCACCCCGGATGCCGTGGTGCTCGCGGTGGGGGTTCCCGCCGGGTGACTGTCACCGTTGGGCAGCTCGACGTGCCCGGCCAGCGGGATCGCCAGCGTCGCCGCGGCCACGGCGGTGGCGGCGGTGACCACCAGCCGGACCCGCCGGGTGTGCCTGGCCCGGCCCAGGACGGTGTCGGCGAGGTCCGGCGGTGGGGTCAGCGGCGAGGGCAACTCGGCGCGGTGCAGGTCGTCACGCAGTCTCCGTTCGACGTCCATCACTGCCTCACCTCCACATGGTCGGGTGATCCGTCGGATTCCAGGTAGTGGACGCGGAGCTTCGCCAGTGCCCTGGACGCCTGACTACGGACGGTCCCGACCGAGATGTTCAACAGCGTGGCGACCTCTCTCTCGGAGCGGTCCTCGTAGTAACGCAGCACCACGACCGCCCGCTGCTTCGGCGGCAGGGCGAGCAGGGCGTCGACGACGGACTGCCGCAGCGAGGCCTCGGCCGCGAGGTCGCATGCGACCGGTCGCTCCGGGGGAGCCGCGACCAGGGTCTCCGGTCGCCGCCTGCGGGCTCGCCACCGGTTGATCTGCTGCCGGTACATGGCCCGCCGGACGTACGCCTCGAGGTGCTCCCGGCGCTGGATCTGGGTCCACTTCCTGGCACAGGCCAGGAGGGCGCTCTGCAGGAGATCCTGGGCGAGGTGGGGGTCACCGGTGAGCAGGTACGCGGTGCGCAGCAGTGCCGGTGACCGCGACGTCACGAAATCGCGGAACTCCCGCTCGTCCTCCGGGCTCATCCGTCTCTCCCCTCGTCCACCATGACAGACACCGGGGTGCCCCGGCACGATGCACGGCCGGGTGCCCCGATCGGACCACGTGCCCCGGAGTCGGCGGCCGAGCGGGCGGCGTCACCCCGGTGGCGTCACCTCGGCGGCCGGGGCAGCGGGGAACGGCGTGCCGAAGTGTCCGTGGTGGGCGACCTCGCCCAGCGGGCGCCGGCCCCGTCGCAACGAGGGGGAGCGCCGGTCCGGAGCGGGGTACCCCAGGCTCACCACGCCGACGACCCGGCGGTCGGCCGGGACCCCGAACGCCGCCAGCACCGCGGCGTGCCGGTCGCCGGGAACCCCGAAGAAACACCCGGCCAGCCCCTCGTCGACGGCCGTGAGCAGCAGGAGCAGGGCGGCCATGCCGACGTCGACGTCCCAGTAGGGCACCGGCCAGCCGCCGGGGTCGCGGTCGGTCCTGCCTTTGTCGGCCTCGGCGTACCGGTCGAGGTACCGCTGCGGGTCGGACAGGCACACCACCAGCGCCGGAGCGGTGCGCATCCCGCGCAGCCAGCGGTCGGCGGGGGCGTCCGGGTCCGTGGTCACCCCCCAGAACCGGTCCCGGTCCGCCGGCGAGGTGAGTACGAGGAAGTCCCACCCCTGGCTGAACCCGGCGCTGGGAGACCGGATCGCGTGCTCCAACCCGCGGCGAAGGACGGACGCCGGGACCTCTCGGTCGGGGACGTAGGCCCTGACCATGCGCCGGGTCCTGACGACATCACGGAACTCCACCCGCCCACCATCCCAGGGCAGCCCCTCACCAGGGGACGCCCGGGGTCGGGCGGAGCCGGACCGGATGGCAGGAACGGGCGGAGCCGGACCGGACGGGGCATAACGGGTGCCTGCGCCTGCCCGGGTGGCGACACCGTCCGCCGAGGTCAGCACGGACGGCAGCACCCGGAGCCGGACTGCGTAGCCTGTCCCCGTGGGACCCGACGACGGCTCGCGTGACGGAGGCGGTCACCGGTCCGCCGGCATGGTGTCCGGCGGTGAGCTGCCCGGAGCCACGGTGCCCGGTGACACGGTGCCCGGTGACACGGTGCCGGGGGACACGGCGCCGGGTGACATCGTTGCGGGTGCGTCGACGTTCGGCGTCGACGCGGCTCCCGCGTACCCGAGTCATCGCGAGGCCGACATCGTCCTGCGCGACGGCGGTACCGCCCATCTGCGGCCGATCCGGCCCGAGGACGCCCCCGGCGTCCTCGCCTTCCATGCCCGGCAGTCCCCGGAGTCCATCTACTTCCGGTTCTTCGCGCCCATGCCTCGGCTGCCCGCCAAGGACCTGCACCGGTTCACCCACGTCGACCACGTGGACCGGGTCGCCTTCGTCTGCACCGTCGGCGACGAGATCGTCGGCATCGGCCGCTACGACCGGGTGGACCCGACCACCGCCGAGGTCGCCTTCAACATCAGGGACGACCACCACGGCCGGGGGCTCGGGTCGGTGATCCTTGAGCACCTCGCGGCGGCCGCACGGGAGAACGGGGTGCGCCGGTTCGTCGCCGACGTCCTGCCGCAGAACACGAAGATGCTCGCGGTTTTCTCCGACGCCGGCTACGAGGTGCGGCACCGGCTGGAGGACGGCGTCCTCTCGCTCGGCTTCGACATCGACCCCACCGAGCGGCTGCTGGCGGTGATGGAGGCCCGTGAGCACCGGGCGGAGCTGGTCAGCGTGCAGGCCCTGTTCAACCCGGCGCGGGTCGCCGTCGTCGGGGCGAGCCGTCGTCCCGGCACCATCGGCAACCGGCTGCTCGCGGACATCCTCGCCGGCGGGTTCACCGGCGGTCTCGACCTCGTCCACCCCGAGGCGGACGCCGTCCTCGGGGTGCGGGCCCACCGCCGGCTGGACGACCTGTCCGAGCGGCCGGACCTGGTGCTCATCGCGGTGCCCGCCGAGAGCGTCCTCGACGTCGTCCGCGACTGCGCCCGCCGGAGGGTGCGGGGGCTCGTCGTCGTCTCCGGGGGGTTCGCCGAGACCGGTGCCGAGGGGCTCGCCCGCCAGCACGAACTGGTGCGCCTGGCCAGGGCCAACGGGATGCGGCTGGTCGGGCCGAACTCCTGGGGCATCATCAACACCGATCCCGCGGTCCGGCTCAACGTGTCCCTCGCCGCGACCCTGCCACGCCCCGGCCGGCTGGGCCTCTACTGCCAGTCCGGGGCGATGTCGGTGTCGGTGCTCGACTCCGCGGTGCGTCGCGGACTCGGCATGTCCACGTTCCTCTCCGCGGGGAACCGCGCCGACGTGTCCGGCAACGACTGCATGCAGTACTGGGAGGAGGACGACCGCACCGACGTCATCGCCCTCTACCTGGAGAGCACCGGCAACCCCCGGAAGTTCTCCCGGATCGCGCGGCGGCTGGCCCGCCGCAAGCCGGTGATCGTCGTCAAGTCGGGTACCTCGTCGTTCGGGACCCCGCCGGGGCACGCCGTCAGGGCGGCCAGGGTGCCCCGGGAGGCGTTCGACGCGATGCTGCGGCAGAGCGGGTGCGTGCGGGTCGGGAACGTGCACCAGCTCTTCGACGTCGCCCAACTCCTCATGCACCAGCCGCTGCCGAGCGGGCCTGAGGTGGCCGTCGTCGCCAACAGCGACGCCCTCGCCGCGCTCATCGCCGACGCCTGCACCGGGAGAGGCCTTGACGTCGTCGACGGTCCGGTGGCGCTGCCCGCCCAGGCCGGGGCCGAGGAGTTCCGCGAGGCGCTGGTCGCCGTCCTCGCGGACGACCGGGTGAACTCGGTGGTCACCGGCTTCATCCCCCCGCTCGCCGGCGAGGCCGAGAGCGTCCTGCTCGCGCTCACCGAGGCCGCGGCGGACGCCACGGTCCCGGTCGTCGCCTGCCTGCTGGACCTGCCGGCCGGGGTGCACTGCGAGTCCGGGGGAGGCCGGGCCATCCCCACCTACCGGACGCCGGAGGAGGCGGTGCGCGCCCTCGCCGCCGTCACCGGGTACGCGAGCTGGCGCGACCGCCACCCGGGCACCAAGGTGGACCCGGCCGGCTGCGATCCCGCCCGTGCCCGCGGCCTGGTGACGTCCTGGCTGGAGCGGTCGCCGGAGGGCAGGGGACTCACCTGCCGGGAGGCCATGGACCTGCTGGCCTGCTACGGCATCGCGCTGTGGCCCTCGGTCAGGGTCGCCGACCCGGACCACGCCGTCGAGGCGGCGGAGGAGCTGGGCTGGCCGGTGGTGGTCAAGCCGACGGCGCCCCAGCTCGTCCACCGAGCCGACCTCGGCGGGGTGCGGCTCGACCTCCGCAACGCCGACCAGCTACGGGGCGAGGTGGCCCGGCTGCGCGAGCGTCTCGCCCCGATCGGCGGCGGCGACCTCGCCGTGCAGCGGATGGCCCCGGCCGGGGTGGCCTGCGTCGTCCGCTGCGGCGAGGACCCGCTGTTCGGCCCGGTGGTGTCCTTCGGACTGGGCGGCGACGCCAGCGACCTCCTCGGCGACGTCTCGCACCGCATCCCCCCGCTCACCGACGTCGACGTCGCCGACCTCGTGCGTTCGGTGCGGGCGGCGCCCAAGCTGTTCGGGCACCGGGGGGCGGCCCTCGTCGACGTGCCGGCGCTGGAGGACGTCGTGGCCCGGGTCTCGCGGCTCGGTGACGACCTCCCCGAGGTCGCGGAGCTGGAGCTCAACCCGGTCGTCGTCGCCGAGGAGGGGGCTGCCGTGCTCGGCGCCGTGGTGAGGATCGCTCCCGACCCGCACCGCAGCGATGCCGGCAGGCGGGAGCTGACCGCCGGATGACGGTCCCGCAGCCCCGCCGCCGGGCGTCCGGCACGCTCACCGACCGGCCGTGCTCCCGACTCCCGGACAGGGGTGACAGGATGGTTCGATGCGCGAACGACGCACCGGTGAGACCACACGGGACCCAGTCATGCGCGCGGTGAGCCTGCCGCCGTCCCTCGTCGCCGAGGTCGAGCGGGCCGGGTACTACCCGGAGCTCGTCGACGACGTCCTCGACGTGGCCCTCGCCGGCGAGGACGTGCGGGCCTACCTGGTGCACCAGGAGACCACCTTCGACCGGGTCGAGGTGCGCAGGCACGTCACCGTGCTGGTGCTGACGCCCACCCGGCTGATCGTGGCGCACGCCGACGACCACGACCCTGACGACCTGAGCCCCGAGCCGTACGCCTCCGCCTCGACGGAGTCCGTGCCGCTGCACCGGATCTCCTCGGTCGTGCTCTCCCACGTGGTGTCCCGCCCGGAGCGGCACCGCAGCGGGACGGCCCCGAGGGAGCTGTCGCTGACCATCGGCTGGGGCGCACTCACCCGGGTGGACCTGGAACCCGCGACCTGCGCCGACCCCGACTGCGAGGCCGATCACGGGTACACCGGGACGGTGGCCGTCGACGACATCACCGTGCGGCTGTCCGCCGCGGCGGAGGGCACGGACGCCGTCGAGGCCGCCGTGGCCTTCGCCAGGGCCCTGTCCGCCGCGACCGCGGAGCGGGCGGGGTGAGCCGGTCCGCACTCGCGGACGTCCTGCCCTCCGTCGTCGCCGCGCTCGGCGCGCCCGTCCCCGGACCCGCACCGACCATCCCCCTCCCGGAGTGCGAGCGGGCCGTCGTCGTCCTCGTGGACGGGTTGGGGGAGCAGCAACTGGCCGTCAGGGGCGGGCACGCGCCGTTCCTGCGCACCCTGCGCGGCCTGCCCGACGCGCAGGTGATCACCTCGGACTTCCCCAGCACGACGGCGACCAGCCTGGCGAGCCTCGGGACCGGGCGGCCGCCCGGGAGCCACGGGGTGGTCGGCACCGAGGTGCTCGACCCGGCGCGTGGCGTGCTGTTCAGCGAGTTGTCCTGGGACCCGGCGGTCGACCCGAGGCTGTGGCAGCCGCTGCCGACGGTGTTCGAGCAGGCCCAGGCGGCGGGGATCTCCGTCGTCCGGATCGGTCCCGGCTACTTCGACGGGTCGGGGCTCACCGAGGCCGTGCAGCGTGGCGGGCGCTTCGTCGCGGCGGCCGGCCTCGACGACCGGGTGGACGCGGCGATCGCCGCGACACGCTCCTCCCGGCGCTCCCTCGTCTACCTGTACTGGGGCGACGTGGACAAGGTCGGTCACGTGCACGGGTGCCGGTCCTGGCAGTGGGGCGAGGCGCTCGCGCTCGTCGACGCGGGCCTGCGGCGGCTCACCGAGCGACTGCCCCGCGGGACCCTCGTCGTCGTCACCGCCGACCACGGCATGGTGGACGTGCCGTTCGAGCACCGGCTCGACGTCGCAGCCGAGCCCGACCTGGCCGCGGGGGTCCGGCACGTCGGTGGCGAGGCCAGGGCGCTGCACCTGTACTGCGAGCCGGGGGCGGCCGGTGACGTCCTGGCCGCGTGGCGGGAGCGGCTCGGGGACCGGATGGAGATCCGTGCCCGGGATGACGCGGTCCGGGACGGCTGGTTCGGACCGGTGCAGGCTCGGGTGCTGCCGCGGATCGGGGACGTCCTGGCCGTGGCCTCGTCCTCGGTGGCCGTCGTGGACTCACGCACCGCCCGGCCGGAGTGGCTCTCGCTGGTCGGCCTGCACGGAGCCAGGACCCCGGAGGAACAGCTCGTCCCGTTGCTGGTGACCGTCGCCGGCGAGCGGTGAGAGCGGCCGGTCCCGGAGAGCCGGCCCCGGCCGGCGGTCAGCCCCGGGGAAGCGTCGGTCCCGGCGAAGCGTCAGCCCTGAAGAACGGTCAGCCCTGGCGAACGGTCAGTCCCGCCGGGCGCCGAACACGATGTCGTCCCAGCTCGGCACGCTGAGCCTGCGGTTGCGGCGGGTCGAGGCCGGACGCCGGTCCCGGGTCTCCTCCTGCGCCGCCGGCTCGTCCTGCTGCTCGGGCGGTGCGGTGACGACGCCGGTCCGCGCCCTGGACGACCCCGGCCCGGTGCCGGTCGAACGGCTCCTGCGCGGCTCGCCCGCGCCGGAGCTGGCCGCGGCCGACCCTGCCGCGGAGGA
>JAAYAH010000066.1 GCA_012719445.1 Actinomycetales bacterium
CGATGTAGTTGTGCCCGAGCTGCAGCGCCTCACGCAGCGAGAGCTCGAGCACCTTCTTCGCCCGAGGCGTGAACGGGATGTGCCCCGACGGGGCCTGCTGTCCCTGCCCGATGATCTCCTGCACCTGCCCGCGCACGGCGTCGAGAGAGATGCCCAGGGACTCCAGCGCCTTGGCCGCGACGCCCTCGCCCTCGTGGATCAACCCGAGAAGGATGTGCTCGGTACCGATGTAGTTGTGGTTCAGCATCCTGGCCTCCTCCTGAGCCAGGACGACGACACGGCGGGCGCGGTCGGTGAACCTCTCGAACATGCTCATCACGTCCCCAGCGGGGCCCCACGCACTTCGCGGATCGAACGGCACCCGAGCACACCGACGTCAATAGTGAACTCGCGCTGAGTTGTAGCCTCTTGGCCCTCTGCCGCGGACTCTCCTGAGTCACCGCGCAAGGCACGCGCACTGCCCAAGTCATGGTAGGCACCCCAGCAGCGCCACACGCCACTACCCGTCGAGCCCGACTACGCCCCCGACCCCCGCGGTCGTACACCTGTCGCGGCGTCCGTCGGCCCGCGGAGCGGGTGGACGCTCCAGCTACGACACACATGACACCGGCCCGTTGAGGTGTTCAACGGGTGCGTGACCTTGTGCGTGTAGGTGTGACTCGTCGTGACTGTTGGCGGTGGGTGCTGGCCTTCGGGTTCTGGCGCCGGACCGGTGCCGCGGTGCCTGGTTCGGTGTGGCCGTTGGGGCCGCTGAAGAGGGCGTCGCGTTCCCACTGCTGGCTCGTGCTCGGGACAGATGTCGCCTGGACCGCATCTGGCGTGTCCTGGTGGCGGGGGGTGGGTTGCTGGAACAGGTCGTGGTGCGACGGGTTCGTCACCGAGTCCTTCTTCCCATGGGGGTTGTTCATCGTGCGTGCCGTGACGGTCGCCTCGCCAGCGACAGCGACGGGACAGGGCGGTAATCCGGTCGTTCGCGGGCCCGGACCCGTGTACCGATCGTGGGCGCTGCTGCGCGGTGCCGTCGCCGGGTTCCGGAGTGCCTGCCGGTGCGATGCAGGGGGCCGATCCGAGGCCGTACTGCTTCCAGACACCGCTGTCGTCGGCCTCGGGACCGGGGCTGAACCGGCGTCGTCACCGTAGCAGCGAAGGGGATCCCAGTATCACCACCCGCAGGCGGATGGCCCTAGGGCCTGTTTCGGAACCGGAATTTGGGTGGCGGAGCCCGGTTCGTCCTGGTCATGGGTCGTGGTGATCTGACGGACGAGGCGTGGGCCGTGCTGGACCCGCTGCTGCCGGTGGCGTCTACGGGTCGCCGGGCGCTGAACCGACGGGTTCAGATCAACGGGATCCGGTGGCGGATCCGGACGGGGTGCCCGTGGAGGGACACGCCGGAGCGGTTCGGTCCCTGGCAGAGCTTCTACCGGGTGTTCCGTCAGTGGCAGCGGGATGGGACCTGGCGGGTGATCATCCAGCAGCTGCAGACCCTGGCCGATGCCGATGGCGCGATCTGCTGGGAGTTCAACGTGGACTCCACGATCGCCAGGGCCCACCAGCACGCCGCGGGGGCGCGTCGGGACGGCGCGGGCCAGATCGAACCGCCCGGCGGCGTGGCCGAGGAGCCGGCCGACCACGGACTGGGCCGCTCCCGGGGAGGGTGGACCACGAAGGTCCATGCGGTGTCCGAGCAGGGCCAGAAGCTGATGTCGATCATCGTGACCGCGGGTCAGCGCGGTGACAGCCCGCAGTTCCGTGCCGTGTTGGGCAAGGTCGCCGTCAAGCGACCCGGCGGGGTGGGACGCCCTCGCACGCGCCCGGTCCGGGTCCGTGCGGACAAGGCCTACGCCTCGTCGGGCAACCGCACCTACCTGCGCCACCGCGGGATACGGGCCACCATCCCGCAGAAGAAGGACCAGCAGGCCCATCGCCGGGCCAAGGGATCCAAGGGAGGCCGGCCACCCCTGGTCGACCACGCGGACTACAAGCTGCGCCACGCAGTGGAGTGCATGTTCAACCGGTTGAAGCGGTGGCGTGCGGTGGCCACCCGCTACGACAAGCTCGCCGTCCGCTACGAGGCCACCGTGCTGATCGCGGCCATGGACGACTGGCTGAGCGCCGCGGCCTGAATCCTCCGCCACCGACCCGGCTACCGACCCGGGCACTGGCATGCTGAGCGCCGTGGAGTACTACGCCGACGCCGAGGGCGGCGCCTACCTCGAGGACCCCGCCCACGCCGACATCGTCGGCCTGATCCAGGACCTGGACCAGGCCACGAACACCTTCGTCGTGCTCTACCCCAGTGACCACACCCGGGACTGGTTCATCTCCGTCGCCACCCGCCGCGGCGCCCTGGGCGGCTACGAGATCGAACCTGACTCGTGCCACCAGCTTGATCCAATTCAGGAGACACGCTGGTGACCTGCTGGTTCTTCGTCGATCGAGCGCCAAAGTGGTCACTAACAATCCTGCGGGAGCTTCCCGCGGGATGGCTCCACCA
>JAAYAH010000067.1 GCA_012719445.1 Actinomycetales bacterium
CCGGGGGACCCCGGGCGCGACGTCGCCCGCACGCCGTCCGCCGCGCTGGCCCACAGCCCGGCGGTGGCCCTGCTCGTGGAACGGTCCCGTGCCGTCCGGCCGGGGTTCACGGTGACCTCGGGGAACAGTGCGGCGGTGGTCTCGCTGTGCCGTCGCCTGGACGGACTCCCGCTGGCGATCGAGTTGGCCGCGGTGCAGTTGGGCCGGCACGAGCCGGAGGAACTGGTGGCCCAGCTCGCGGCCAGGACGGTGACCCTGCGGGCCGAGGCGGTCGACGTGCCCGGCCGGCACCGGACCCTCCGGGAGACGGTGGAGTGGAGCACCGGGCGGCTGCCGGTCGAGGACCGGCTGCTGCTCGGGGTGCTCGGCGCGTTCCGGGGAGACCCCGAGGTCGCGATGGTGCAGACGGTGCTGGCGGCGTCCGGGCTGGACGTGCCCGACCCCCAGGGCTCGCTGGTCCGGCTCGCCGGGGCGAGCCTGGTGAGCCTGACCCCGCCGCCCGGTGCGGCGTCGCGGGAGCCTCGGGTCGGGCTGCTGGACACCATCCGGGAGGTGGCAGCCGACCTGCTCGCGGCGTCCGGGCACGATCACCCGGTACGGGCGGTGCACGCCCGGGTGATGCTGGACCTGGTCCGCAGCGATGACCCGGACCGGGCCTACCTGCCGAATCCCGCGGAGCTGGCTCCGGTGGACGCCCACGTGGACGACGTCCTGGCCGCCCTGGCCTGGACCACCGGCGGTGCGGCCGGGGAGGAGCCACGACGGCTGCTCGACACCGGGCTGGTCATCGGGCTGGCCCACTACCTGGTGGTCCGGGGCCGGTTCGCGGAGTCCCGGCGGCTGCTCAGCGCGGTGGCGGCGACGACCCCCGACCCGACCGCCGCCGGAGTTGCCTACTTCTGGGCCGCGGGCGGGGCACACGAGAGCGGGGACCACCGGGCCACCCTCGACCTGGTGGCCCGGGCCGAGGCCGTCTGCCCGGACCTCGGTCGCGTGGACGGGCGCTGCGCCCTGCTCACCCTGGTCGCGGCAGCCCGGCGGTCGCTCGGGGAGATCGAGGCGGCGCACCGGGCGGAGCTGGAGAGCCTGGAGATCGCCGAGCGGGTCGGCAGCCGCCGCTACGTCGCCAAGTCGCTGAACAACCTCGGCAACATCCTGCGCAACCTCGGCCGGTACCAGGAGGCCGAGCAGTACATGGGCCGCTGCCTGGAGATCAACCGGGAGGTCGGGGACGCCAGGGGGGTCGGCATCGCCAGGTACAACCTGGGCAGTCTGTTCAAGGAGACCGGGCGGTTCCCGACCGCACGCGACCACCTGGTGGACGCGGTCGACTGCTTCCGGGGGCTGGGCGAGCCGCTGCTCCAGTCGATCGGTCTCGGCGTGCTGGCCGAGGTGCTGGTCGGCCTCGGTGAGCGGGCCGAGGCGACGGCGGCCGCCACCGAGGCGATCGAGCTGGCCGGTGCCCTCCAGTCGTCACTGGCCAGGACCTTCGCCGAGGTGTCCCTCGGCGACCTGGCCCTGGCCGCGGGCGACGCGGTGACGGCGGAGCAGCGGTACCGGACCGCGGGCGAGTACGCGACGGCCCCTGACGACGTGGCCCGGATCCGGGAGCGGCTGGCCGCCCTGCTGGTCGGTCAGGACCCGGGGGAGGCCGGCCTGCTGCTCGACCGCGCCGACGAGCTGCGCCGGACCTCGCACTGCCGCCGGTCCCCGGTGGACCAGCCACGGGTGAGCGAGACCAGGGCCCGCCTCGCTCACGGGTGAGCATGACCACCCCCGTGGTGCGCCGGCCACCGGCCTGTACCGACGCGCTCGCCCGGTCGCAGGCCGAGCCCTGATCTCGGTTCGGGGTCTGCTGCAACGCCGTCACCGGTCGTCGTCGACCGGGCTCACGCCCCCGCCGGCGCTCCTGACCGGTGCCCTCCTCGGGCAGGGTTCCGGTGGTCTGCATGCAGGGGTCGCACAGGCCGAAGGCGAAGAGGACCGGCCCGACGGAGGCCAGGCAGGCGTTGAGGCGGCGGTCCCCTACCCACTCCCGCCGGGGTGATTCCGGGTCGAGGCCGCCGATCGGGTCGGGATCCCGGCCCGATCGGGACGGCGATCTGCTGGAGTCCGTGTTCGATGACGGTCCGCGGGTACCGACCGGCTGAGCAGACGGTCATCACGTCATACTCTGAAAAATGTGAATCACGTCATCGGTGGGTCCCCTGACGAGCGTGAACACGTGCTCTCCGGCACCGGAGCGCTCCTGCACGTGTGGGTGGGGGGACCGGAGCGGGGCCCCGCCGTCGTGTTCACCCACGGTGCGGGGACGGACCACCGGATGTTCGACCGGCAGGTCGAGGCCGTTCAGCAGGCCGGGTTCCGCTCGGTGCGCTGGGACGTCGCTGGGCACGGCAGCTCCCGGCCGCTCACCGGGCCGTTCTCGGTCAGGTCGGCCGCCCGCGACCTCACCCGGGTGCTCGACCACCTCGGGCTGGAACGGGTCGCCCTGGTCGGGCAGTCCATGGGCGGCAACATCGCCCAGGACGTCGTGCTCGACGATCCCTCGCGGAGCTGGGTCCTGGTGGCGATCGGCAGCACCTGCCACACCCTGCCGATCCCGCGGCGGCAGGTGTGGTTGCTGCGCGTCTCCCACCTGCTGCTCGCCGCCTGGCCGTACCGCGGGCTGCGGCGGTCGATGGTGCGGGTCTCGGCGGTGACGCCGGAGGCACAGCACTACCTCACCGAGGTCTTCGCCGACCTCACCAGGGCCGAGTTCCTCCGGGTGTGGGGCGGCATGACCCGGTCCCTCGATCCGCGGCCCGGCTATCGCAGCTCCGTCCCGCACCTCCTCCTGCTCGGGGAACGGGACCGCACCGGCAACATCCGCGTCGCCATGCGACGCTGGGCCGAGCGGGAGCACGCGGAACTGCATGTCCTCCCGGGAGCCGGCCATGTCGCCAACCTCGACCGGCCGGAGGAGGTCAACCGCCTGATGATCGATTTCCTCCGGCGTCACGCCGGTCGGGAGGGGACGGGCGAACGGTGACGGGGGACGAGGGGCGAGTGCACCGGCTCAGCCGGTGAGGGTCGGCCGGCGTCCGGGGTCGAGCTCCGTCCCGACCTGGGACCGGATGTCGTCCACCCGCGCCCACTGCTCGGGGTCGAGGACGGCGAGGGCCGCGGGGAAGACGCCGTCCTGTTCGGTCAGCACGTGCTCCTCGAGCAGGTCCAGTGCCCGGACCAGCCGGGTCGGCCAGGTGGGATCCACGGGAGCCCCCGGGACGCTCTCCTCGGCCTCAGCCAGCGGTGTCTGGATCTCCTGGTGTTCCTCCCGGAGCCGGCTGACGTGCTCCGGGAAATCCCCGGCCATCGCCGGGAACAGCCCGTCCTCCTCCACCGCGGTGTGCGGACCGAGGAGCAGGTGGAGCCGGCGGGCCCTGCGCGCGGCGGTGGGGAGGTCGCCGTCGGCGAGGGCCCGCCGGATGTCGCCGGCGAGGTCGACGGCCGCGTCGTGCTCGGCGGTGAGGAGGGCGACCGACGCGGTCGACTGACAGCCGCAGTACTGGCACATGGTGACGGGCCGATCCGTGGGAGGGCGTGGGGACGGGAGAGGCGGGAAGGGGCGGGGCGGAGCCGGACGGCGATCAGCGGCGGGTCAGCAGCAACCGCCACTCCAGCGGGCCGGTCATCCGGTAGTCGATCTCGAGTCCCTCCGGGTTCCGGCGTCGAAGCTGGTGCAGCAGCGGGACCGGGTCGTGCGGTGCGACGAGGACCATGGACGCGCCGGGGGCCAGCCCGTCGACGGCACCGAAGACCGCGGCGTGGCGCAGCGCGTGCGGGATCAGCCGCACGTCCAGCTCGGGTGGCGCGTCGACGGCGTCCCGGTTCCCGCAGCCGCAGCCGCCTCCGCCGTGGTGAGGTGCCGCCGCCTGCTCCGGGCGGTCCAGGGGACCGGGGGAGTCCGGGGAGCCGTGGGGCGCGGTCTCCCCGGACGAATGGGGCGCGGTCTCCCCGAGCGAGCCGGCCAGGACGGCGCCGTTCTCATGGCCGTGGCCGTTCCTGTGGCCGTGGTCGTTCTCGTGGTGGTGATCGTGGCCGCCGGAGCCGGTCAGCTCGTGCATGCCGTCGAGGGCTTCGGTGAGAGAGACGTCCGGTGACGTCGCGAGCAGGGGGACCACGAGATCGTTCTCCTTGGCGACGTGAGCGTCGAAGAGCACCTGCAGTCCGCGGGCCTCGGACACCGCTGCGGTCATCGTCTCGGCATCCCGGATCGCCGTGACCTGGGCTCCGAGCCGGACGTGCTCGTCACGCATGGCGTCGATGAGGAGCGTGGCGCGGGGGTCGGCCGCCGCGGTGGCGTACAGCGTCTCCTCCTCGGCCGCGGCGTGCGGCAGCAGCTCCTCCTCGCAGAAGGACACCACCCGGCTCCTGGCCTCGGCGGCGATCGGTCCGCTCGTGTTCACGGCATCGAGCAGCAGGGCGATCCGGAAGGTCAGCTGCTCCGCGAGCTCGGCGTGGTGAGCGCGGATCGCTGTCACGGCGGCGGCGTCCTCGGGGGTGGACGCGAAGGTCACGGCGGTCACGGCGACTCCAGGGATCGACGGGGATGTCGTCAGCTAATTTACTACACTATCCTCCGTGGAAAATCTGGAGCGTCACGGCCTGCCCTGCTCGCACGGCCACCATCGCTCTTGCGGTCGCACCGCGCCCGCCGGGGTGGTGACGGGATGAGGGCGCGGACCGCGGTCAAGGCTGCCCGGCCGGCCCTCCTGCTGCCCGGAGGGATCGCGCTGCTGGCCGGGGTGGACGCTGCCCTGCTGCTCGCCGACCTCCCGGCACCGGTCACCTCCACCCGGCTGCCGGACGTGCACGGTGTGCTGCTCACGCTCGGCTTCGTGGGCACCCTGATCGCGCTGGAGCGGGCGGTCGCCCTCGACACCTGGTGGGCCTATGCCGCTCCCGGGCTCCTCGGCGCCGGCGCCCTGCTGACGATCTCCCCGGTGCCGCTGGTGGTGAGCCGTTGGCTGCTGGTGGCCGGGATGCTGGTGCTGCTCGCGATCTACCGGGGAGTCTGGCGGCGCCAACCGGAACCGCCGCTGCTCGTCCAGGCAGGGGGAGCTGCGCTGGGCGTCGCCTCAGCGGTGCTGTGGCTGGGCGGGGTCGCGGTCCCGCTCCTCGTCCCCTGGCTGGCTGGTTTCCTGGTGCTCACCATCGCGGGGGAGCGGCTGGAGCTGGCCGCGGTCTCCCTCGCCGCCTCCGCCTCCCCGTCCGCGCGCACCCGGTTCCTCGTGGCGTGCGCCGCCCTGTTCGTCGCTCCCGCGGCCGCCCTGCTGTGGCCCGCGGCCGGGTACCCCCTGCTCGGAGCGGCCCTGCTGACGGTGGTGGGCTGGCTGCTCCACCACGACGTCGCGCGGCGCACCGTCCGCGGCTCAGGGGTGACCAGGTACATGGCGGTGAACCTGCTGCTCGGCTACGCCTGGCTGGCGGTCGCCGGCTCCGTCTGGGTCCTCGCCGGCCGGGTCCTGGACGGCGCCGGCTACGACGCCGTCGTGCACGCGGTGTTCCTCGGGTTCGTGCTGTCGATGATCATGGGGCACGCCCCGGTGATCCTGCCCGCGGTGACCGGCAGGCCGCTGCCCTACCGTCCCTACCTCCTGGTCCCGGTCGTCCTGTTGCAGCTCTCGCTGCTGGTACGGACCGTCCTCGGCGACCTCAGGGGGCTCGAGGCGGCATGGCAGCTCGGGAGCGCGCTGAACGTGGCGTCCGTGCTGCTGTTCGCCGTGCTGGCCGCGGTCTCCGCCGCGACGGCCGGGTCCGGTCAGAGCGGTGCCAGCCGCCGGGTCATCCGCCACCAGACGACCAGCAGCACCACGGACAGCACGGCGCTGAAGGGCAGCAGCGTCCAGGTGCCGACCTCCTGAGCGATCGACCCCGCCAGCCACGGGAACACCGCGCCGCCGACGACGGACACCCCGTTGACCACCCCGATGGCCGTCGGCACCCGCGGAGCCTCGGTCAGCCGGGGGGTCACCGCGATGGTGGTGGGGAACAGCGGCCCGAGGAAGAAGCCGAGCAGCACGAACCCGGCCCCGGACACGGGCCCGGGCGCCAGCCACGTCAGCAGCGCTCCTGCGGTGACCCCGGCCAGGCAGGCGAAGGACGTGTCGACCGCCGTCACCCCGAGGCGCGCGGACGTCGGGCTGATCACGAAGCGGCCCAGGGTGAGACCGAGCCAGTACCCGCTGATGATGTACCCCGCGACGAGGTCCGGCTGTCCCCTGTCGACGAGGACGCTGAACCCCCAGTTGCCGACACTGATCTCGAGACCGACGTAGACGGCGAGGAAGACGGCGCCGAGGAGCACCCCGGGCTCGCGCAGCACGGCCAGCAGGTCACCACCGCGGGGCGGGTCCGTCGCGGAGGCGTCCTTCCCGGGCGGCGTGTGCCGGGGGAAGGCGATCAGGAAGCCGACCAGGAGCGGCAGCCCGGCGAGGGAGAGGACCAGCCACACCGCCGTCCACGGCACCCGGACCAGCATCCAGGCGGCCAGCAGCGGGCCGAGCAGCGCACCGACCCCGAAGAACGCGTGCAGCCGGTTGAGCAGCGTCGTCGCGCCGGGCAGGGCGGCGAGGTGGGTGTTGAGCACCGACTCCAGGATCCCCGTCCCGTATCCCGCGGCGAGCTGGATCACCACGAACGCGAGGAACGGGGGACGCACGGCCAGGTAGAGCCCGGCGAGCAGGTAGCCGCCCCCACCGACGGCGAGGGCCGTCCGGGTGCCGAACCGCTGCATCAGGGCACCCGACGTGGTGCCGGCGAGCAGGAATCCGGCGGAGAAGGTGAAGAAGGTGGTCCCGATCGTGGCCTTGTCGACCCCGTAGTCGTGGATCTGCGCCGGGAGCAGCACACCTCCCACCCCGGCGCTGACCCCGACCAGGATGAAGGTCGCGTAGGCCAGGATCACCCGTGCCGGTTCGCCGCTCGCCGTCGCGAGCTCGCCGGTCTGCTGTTCGTCCAGGCGTCGTGGAGCGGACACCGGTCCTCCCGTCGATCGTGGGCGTGACACGGCGGCCACCGACGTCGGGAGCCGGCGGGTGCCACCGGCAGGGTGGCACATCAGCGGAGGTCGCGGGTGGGTGCCCCGCGGGCAGGGCGACGAGTCCTCGGGGAAGGGCAGGGCAGCGCGCGGCGGTGCGGGGGGAGCCTGCGGGCGGCGCGAGGGGCGGACGAGTGCGGGGAGTGACGCCGCCTGAACCCCTGGTAGATGCGACAGGCTTCGACTGGCGACTAGATAATTTAAACGTACATTACATCCAACCACGCACCCTGCCGGTGCATGGGAAGGCCGTGCCGGTGCGCTCCGGTCCCGACGAACCGGGACCTGTCCGGGAGGAGCCGCCGCGGGGCTGCCGTACACCACTGACAACCCCTGGAGCGTTCATGTCCACGTTCACCCGGAAGACGCGGGCCCGCGTCGCCGCCGCCGCGTGCGGAACCCTGCTCGCCACGGGTCTCACCGTTCTCGTCGGCGCGGCCCCGGCCCAGGCACACGGCAACGTCAACGACCCCATCGCCCGTGGTTACCGCTGCCTCCAGCAGTACGGTGCCAACCACCTGTCGACGTCCTACCGGGACAGCGACCCGATGTGCTGGAACGCCTTCCAGACCAGCCCCAACGCCATGTGGAACTGGAACGGGATGCTCGTCGACGGTCTGGCGGGCAACTACCAGAGCATCAGCGACATCTGTTCCGCCGGCGACAGCGCCCGCTACGGGGTGCTCTCCGAGCCGGGTCCCTGGATCGCGACGAACAAGCCGGCCCAGTTCCGGCTCAACCTCGTGGACCAGGCCGCGCACGGCGCGGACTGGATCCGGGTCTACATCTCGCGGAACGGGTTCAACCCGGAGACCCAGCGGCTCGGCTGGGGTGACGTCGTCCAGATCGCCGAGACGGGCAGGATCCCGGCCTCCGGCAACGGGACCGTCGACCCCGCGGTCGGCGGCTCGGCCTATGCCCTCGACGTCAACGCCTCCGGGTACACCGGCAGGCGGGTGCTGTTCACGCACTGGAAGGCCAGCCACGCCGACCAGACGTACTACCTGTGCAGTGACGTGAACATCGGTGGCACCGGTGGCGGCACGACGACCACGTCCCGCACGACCACCACCACGACCTCCGCGCCAGGCACCACCACCACGACCTCCGCGCCGGGCACCACCACCACCACGACCACGACCTCCCGTCCCGCCACCACCACGACGACGTCCGGCCAGCAGGGCTCCGGGAGCTGCTCCGCCAGCTACACGGTCGTCGGCGAGTGGAACAGCGGGTTCCAGGCCGACGTCCGGGTGACGGCGGGATCCTCGGCGGTGAGTTCCTGGAGGGTGGGCTGGACGTTCGCCGACGGCCAGACCGTTTCCTCCGCCTGGAACGCGACCGTGACGTCGAGCGGGTCGAGCGTGACGGCGACCAACGCGTCCTACAACGGCCGGCTCAATGCCGGTCAGTCGACCAGCTTCGGGTTCATCGGCGCCAAGCAGAGCGCGAACAGCGTTCCCGCGCTGACCTGCACCGCCTCCTGACCCTCGCTGCGGTGAGCCGTCCCGCCCGGTGAACGACCGGGGCGGGGAGGCTCAGGACGTGGGCCCGGCACCCGGTGGGTGCCGGGCCCACGCGCGTCCGGGGGCCACCCCGTCGATCCGGGTGCACTCCGCTCGGTTCCCTTCGATCCGGGTGCACCCCGCGTCCGGGGTCGGATCCATGCGTGTGCGGGCCGAGGCGTGCCGTCGTCCGGTGGTCCGCGGCATGCGGCTTCTCCCCGGAATAGCCCTTTGCCGGCGAAATGATGGATATCGGTGGGCAGTGACGAAGAAGGGCTTTCCCGTGCCGGCTCATCTCACACCGCCGAGGACCCTGGACTGGGTATTCGCGAGGGGGCGGTACGCGATAATCCCAACGGTCGGTTCTCCGGTCGGTGAATACCCCGGCGGCGGAAGGGGCGGGACTCGCGTGCATCGCTGCCGGCGAGATCACCACGGTGGGGGCGGCCGTCCTTCACGGCCGTCGGCCGTCCAGGTGCCCGCCGACACCCCTCGCGACACCGTGACCGATCGCGGTGTGGTCCAGAACGTCCTCCCCGCAGCATCCGTCTCTCATCGATAGGGGTTCGACCATGACCGACGGCTGGATGGACTACCTCGCCCCGACGAGCGCCGACGCCGAGACGCTCGCGGACATGTCGGCGGAGACCGAGGCCGCTGCCGAGCTGGCCGACGCGGCCGCGGCCCAGGCGGCGACCGAGGCGCTGGCACACGTGGAGGAGGCCGTCGTCGAGGCGGCCGCCGGGGACGTCGTCGGGGCCGAGTGGGAGCTCCAGCAAGCGGCGGCCGCCGCGGAGGCGGCAGGGGTGCTGGCCGCCGACGCCGAGGCGGCGAGGGCGGCGGCGGACGATCTGGCCGCGGCCTCGGCCGCGGTGAGCATGTCGGGGGCTGGTGCGTTCGAGGACGGCGCGGCAGCCGGCACGGAGCCGGCGGGCTGGGACGACCTGGGCGCCGATCCGGCGACCGAGGCCGGGGCCGGCAGCGGCACCGAGGGCCTCAGCGGCGAGGAGATCGACCAGGAGATCAAGGAGGGGTGGGCCGAGCAGTCGGCCATGACCAGCGCCTGGCACTCCGAGAACATGCTGCTCGACGCCCAGGCGGACATGGATCTCAGCTGAGCGATCCGGCCAGGGCCTCCCCGCCGTCCGGGCGGGGAGGCCCTGGACCGCACGGGACGGTGGGGACGGCGAGGAGGAGCAGGGACGTGAACGGGACGGCGACATGGACGCGGTGACCCTGGATCTCGAGAGGAACGTCTCCGTCCCCCTCGAGACGGCCCGTCGGACCCTCCTGGAAGCGTTCACGGCCCTCGGCTTCACCGTCCTGGCGTCCCCCCGGAGCGGGATCGAGGCCCGGCGCGGGTCCGCCGTGAAGGCCACGTACGGCGCCGACGCCCCGGTCCGGGCCACCGTCGCGTTGGTGGGGCACGCGGGGACCTCTCGGGTCCGCATCCACCTCGTGTCCTCGGGGATGAGGCTCGCGAACGCCACCCTGATGAGGGAGACCTACGGCAGGGTCTTCTGGGAGATCCAGGAGGGTCTGGACGGCGCGCTGGCCGGGCTCGATCCCGAGGCCGCGGCGGGATGGCCGTCCGGTGACTTCCGCTGCGCCGACGCGCCGATGATGACCCAGGTCAAGGGCGGGCTGTCGAACGTCCCCGGAGCGTTCGGGCGGTCCCTGCGAGGGATGACCGCGACCCAGGAGGCCTGGCTCGCCCTGGCGGCCGAGGACGCCGGGGCGCGGCTGAGCCCCGACGACGCGCAGACCCACCTCGCCGTCGCCACGATGATCGCCGGTTCTCCCGGTGCCCTCCCGGACCGGCTGGCCGGCGAGCTGGGCGAGGTCGCGCTCGCCCTCGCCCGGGCCGTGGAGGCGCCCACCCCGCCGGAGACCCTCGTCGAGGTGCCACCGGAGCACAAGCCGGTGTACGCGTTCGTCCACCAGCAGGTCCTGATCCGGGCGAGGCTCCCGCTCCGCGAGGTGCACCGCTGCCGTGACTGCCGCTTCGAGAAGGTCGTGAACCCGGACTACGCCGCGCTGATCAAACGGAACCGGCGCTGGCAGAAGATGACCGGCCTCGCCGGGCTCACGGTGACCCCGCAGGGCGTCAACATGCTGCTCGTCGCCGGTCGCCTGCTGAACCTGCGGCAGGTCGACCCGGACTACGTCTGCCTGCGCTGCCAGGGCATGAACGCCGACGTGACGTTGGCGACGATCTGCCCGGGGTGCGGTGAGGTGCGCAAGGAGCCCGTGCTCCGCAGGTGCTCGAAGCAGGACTGCGGGTTCGACTTCTTCACCCTGCTGGAGGACGGCCTGCCCTCGTTCTGGGGGGAGCGCATCGCGTCCCGGACCGCCGTCACGCCGTTCGGCCCCGGCGTCCCGTCCCCGCCGGCCGCCATCGAGGCGCCGACGGTGCTCCAGGCCCTTCCCCCCGGTGCCGAACCGCCGGTCGCGATCACGCCGGGACCCGCCGCGGGACCCGTCACGCCCGATGCTCCCCAGCCCCAGCCCCAGCCGCCCGCCGGCGAGCCCCACCCCACGGGCGGGTACCCGCCGCAGCCGCAGCCCCACGCCGTCGGCGGGCACCCGTCGCAGCCTCAGGACCTCGGCGTCGGGGCGTACCCGTCGCAGCCCCCGGCCCACCCCCATCCCGGGGGTGGGTACCCGTCGCAGCCCCAGGACGTCGGCGCTGCGCAGCCGGGACCGGGCTGGTCCCCCGGCTGGTATCCCGACCCCCTGGGGCGGTACCTGTATCGGTACTACGACGGGAACGCCTGGACACCCTGGGCCTCCAACGGCGGGGAGGCGTTCGTGGACGCCATCCCCGGGTGAGCAGCGAGTCGCCCGGCCGTTCGGCCCCGGCTCCTCCCCGGCCCGGTCACCCGTCGAGGTCCGGCAGGCCCAGCCCGGTCGGCGGCGCGTTGCCGACGGTGTCCTGCCGGGACCGGCTCGGCTGGACCCGCTTGGGCTCGCCCGGCATCTTCGGGTAGTTCGGTGGATAGGGCAGGTCGCCCAGGCCGCCCGCCTCGTCCCGCTCGGCCAGGTCGAGCAGCGCCGTCAGGTCGTGGGAGACGTCGTCCAGGGCCGACATCGGATCTCCACGCCGGGCCACCAGGGCGGGAACGGTACCGACGGTGCAGTCGTCCGGGTCGGCGTCGACCAGCTCGTCCCAGGTCAGGGGCGTGGAGACGGTGGCACGCGGGGTCCTGCGGGCCGCGTACGCCGCGGCGATGGTGCGGTCCCTCGCGTTCTGGTTGTAGTCGACGAAGACCGCCTCGCCGCGCTGTTCCTTCCACCAGGCGGTGGTGACCCGGCCACCGGCCCGTCGCTCCACCTCTCGTGCGAGGGCGATGGCGGCCCTGCGCAGCTCGACGAAGGTCCACCGGGGTTCGATCCGCAGGTACACGTGGACCCCTCGGCCACCGCTGGTCTTGGGGAACCCGGTGTAGCCGAGGTCGGCGAGCAGCGGGCGGACCACGTCCAGGGCGATCGCCCTGGCCTCGTCGAACCCGGTGCCCGGCTGCGGGTCGAGGTCGATCCGCAGCTCATCCGGCCGGTCGACGTCGGAGCACCGGGCGTGCCACGGGTGGAAGGTGACCGTGCCGAGGTTGGCGGCCCACACGACGTCCGCGGGGCAGGTGACCCGCAGCGCGTCGGCGTGCCGGCCGGAGGGGAAGGTGACCCGGCAGCTCTGCACGTGGTCCGGCGTCCTCGGCGGCAGCCGCTTCTGGTAGATCTCCTCGCTCTCGATCCCGCCGGGGAAGCGCTGCAGGTAGGTGGGACGGTCGCGGAGCGCGCGGAGGATCGGCGGGACGGCGACGCCGTCGGCACCGGGGGCGACGGTCGCGGTGGCCACCTCCCGGTAGTACTCGACGAGGTGCCGCTTCGTGCCGCCCGCCGTGCCGAGGGCGGGGAAGTAGACCCTGTCGGGGTTGGACAACCGCACGGGCACACCGGCGACGTCCAGTTCCACCGCGTCGTCTCCCATGAGGTGATCCTTCCCCCGGTCCGGCCGCCTGTCGCGCCGAGCCGCGGCCGCGTCACGTGCCCGTCCCGGGATGAGGTTCCGCGGTTCTGGCGGCACGATGACGTCGTGGACCTTCCCGTGATGCCTCCGGTCGCGCCCATGCTCGCCAAGGCGGTGAAGGAGATCCCCGACGTGGGGCACGTGGAGCCCAAGTGGGACGGGTTCCGCACGATCGTGTTCCGGGACGGCGACGAGGTCGAGCTGGGCAGTCGCAACGAGCGGTCGATGACCCGGTACTTCCCGGAGCTGGTGGAGTCGATCCGGCGTGCCACCCCCCGGAGGTGCGTGCTGGACGGCGAGATCGTCGTGGTGCGGGGTGACCGGCTCGACTTCGACGCGCTCCAGCAACGGATCCATCCCGCCGCGAGCCGGGTGCGCCTGCTGGCCGAGCAGACGCCGGCGTCGCTGGTCGCCTTCGACCTGCTGGCCCTGGACGACGCCGACCTCATGGCCGAGCCGTTCGCCCGTCGGCGGGAGCTGCTCGCCGGGGCTCTCGCCGACGCCGAACCGCCCGTCCACCTCACCCGGGCGACCGCCGACCCCGCGGTGGCGAGGCAGTGGTTCGACTCCTTCGAGGGGGCGGGGCTGGACGGGGTGGTGGCCAAGCCGCTGGACGGCCCGTACCAGCCGGACCGGCGGGCCATGTTCAAGGTCAAGCACGAGCGCACCGCTGACTGCGTGGTCGCCGGGTTCCGCTGGCACAAGAGCGGGCCGGTGGTCGGGTCGCTGATGCTCGGGCTCCACTCCGACGACGGGGTCCTGCAGCACGTCGGCGTCTCGGCGTCCTTCACCATGGCGCGGCGGGCGCAGCTCGTCGAGGATCTGGCCCCCTACCGGGTCCACGACCTGTCCGGGCACCCGTGGCAGGTGTGGGCCGAGGCGGGGGCAGCCGACGGCAGGCGGCTGCCAGGAGCGGTGAGCCGGTGGAACGCGGGCAAGGACCTCTCCTGGATGCCGTTGCGTCCCGACCTCGTCTGCGAGGTGTCCTACGACCACATGGAGGGCAACCGGTTCCGGCACACCGCCCGGTTCCTCCGCTGGCGGCCCGACCGCGACCCGGCCGGCTGCACCTACGACCAGCTCGAGGAGCCGGTGCGGTTCGACCTGGCCGAGGTGCTCGGCGGGCCGGCGGCTGGCCGGTCGTCCTGACCGGCGGTCAGACCGGCGGTCAGGACGGGCGCAGCTCGGTGGCGACCCGCGTCGCCGCGGCGGCGATGTCGTGCCCGAGCCGCTCCACGCCGGACGGCGCCAGGTGCTGGAACCGGCCGCCGACGGCGACCCGGACCGCGGGATCGGTCGCCCGGACGGCGGCGACCACCGCCTCCAGCCCCGGCAGGTCCTCCGCCCGGGGCAGGGACAGCACGGCGCACCGGGCCCGGTGCGCGGCCAGGGCCGTCGACCAGTCGGCGACGGGCAGGTCGGCGCCGAGGTAGGTGACCGCGAGGCCGGCTCGCCGGGCCGCCGTCGCGAAGGCGAGGACACCCAGCTCGTGGCGGGCCCCCGGGGGCAGCCCGACGACGACGTCCGGCCCGAAGGGATTGTGGGCCGCCGCCTCGAACGCCGCCGACAGCCGCCGCTGGACGGCGTGGCTGGCGAGGTGCTCCCCGGCGACCGAGACCCTGCCCGCGGCCCACGCGGTGCCCAGCTCCCGCAGCGCCGGCATCAGCCAGCCGTCCACCACCGTCTCGAAGGTCCCCCTGCTGAACCGCTCGTCGAGCAGCTCGGCGAGCCCTGCGGCGTCCAGGGCCGCGGCGGCGGTGACCAGGTCGGGGGATGACGGGGTGTCACCGTCGCGGGGCGGGGTGACCGTCGGCGCGGTGGCGGCGGGGCCGGTGAGGGTTGTGAGGGGTTCCGTCGCGGGGTCCGTGGCGAGCCGGCGCTCGACCTCTGCCGCGGCCTGCCGCGGTGACCACCCCTCGGCGACCAGGTCCCGCATCATGGCGAGGGCGCGCAGAGCCGGCTCGTCGTAGAGGCGGTACCCCGACTCGGTGCGCTGCGGCGTCACCACGCCGTACCGGCGCTCCCAGGCCCTGAGGGTCGCCACCGGGATCCCGGTGAGGTCGGCGGCGCGTCTGATCGTGTACATGCTCAGCTCATCCTAGAGAGGCCAGCGCCCGGCGCAGCCCTGCCTCCGCGTCGTCGCCGAGTCGGCGGAAGGCCGGGGCCAGCAGCGGGGCCGCCAGCCGGGCGAGACCCTTCAGCGTGAACGCGGCGCGGTAGGTCACCTCGCTCCCGCCGCCGTCGAGGGCGGTCACCCGGATCGTGTCCTCCGCGACGACGGTGCGGTTCTCGCCGCGCAGGACGATCTGACGGCCGGGCACCAGCCGGGTGACGACGTAGCCGAGCTCCGTGGTCCGGTCCCGGAACCGGGAGACGGTGCGGTACTCGGTGCCGACGCCCCCGTCACCCGAGACCCGCACCGTGCTCACGGTGGCCGGGTCCCACTCCTCGGTGGTGGTGAAGTCGCTGAGGTAGGCGAAGACGTCCTCGGCGGCCGAGCCGGTGGACACCCTGCGTTCGATGATCATTGCCTGCCCCTAACCTTCGACAAACATTTGACGTTCTGGGGAAGTGCAGCCTATTCTCTCGACACAGGATAGACAAACTGTCGACAGAGGAGGGCGCCGTGACCCTGCAGCTCAGCACCCCGTCCACCGGGCGCAGGATCGCCGTCGTCGGGGCCGGGGTCTCCGGCCTGACTGCGGCCCACCTGCTCAGCCGTTCGCACCGGGTCACCCTCTTCGAGGCGGAGAGCCGGCTGGGCGGTCACGCGCACACCCACGCCGTCCCGGCAGGCGACGACCGCGAACTGAGGATCGACAGCGGGTTCATCGTCCACAACGATCGGACCTATCCGTATCTGA
>JAAYAH010000068.1 GCA_012719445.1 Actinomycetales bacterium
CCGGGTCCGCAGGCACCACGGGCGGCTCCGGTCCGGGTCCGCAGGTGTCACGGCGCGGCGGACGAGCGGGGGATAACCAGGCGACGGGAGCCGGGGCGGCACCGCAGAATCGTCCCCGTGATCTCCCACCACTGGCCCCTGTTCGGTCTCCGTCTCACCACGCCGCGACTGGAGCTGCGCCTGCCGCGGCTCGACGACCTCGCGACGCTGGCCGACCTGGCGGCCGAGGGCGTGCACGACCCGGAGGTCCAGCCGTTCCTCGTCCCCTGGACCGACACGACCCCGGCCGAACGCGCCCGGAGCACCGTCCAGTACCACTGGAACACCTGGGCCGGGTGGCAGCCCCGGAACTGGTCCCTCGGCCTGGTCACCGTGCTCGACGGGGACGTCGTGGGAACCCAGGAGCTGGACGCCCGGGAGTTCGCCACCCTGCGCGAGGTCGTCACGGGCTCCTGGCTGGGCACCGCCCACCAGGGCCGGGGCCTCGGCACCGAGATGCGGGCAGCGGTCCTGCACCTGGCCTTCGCCGGGCTGGGCGCCGAGTACGCGGTGTCCACGGCGCACGACGACAACGGCGCCTCGCTGCGGGTCTCCAGGAGGCTCGGGTACGCCGAGGACGGGTTCGAGCGGCACGTCGTCCGTGGGGCTCCCCAGGTCACCCGGCGGCTGCGCCTCGACCGAGCCGCCTGGGCGGCCCACCGGAGGATCCCCGTCGAGGTCCACGGGCTGGAGCCGTGTCTTCCCCTCTTCGGCCTGCCGGGGTGACGTGAGTCGTCGGCTTGCCGAGGTGACGACGGCATTCGCGGGCCCGGTGGGTCGACGCCGGGTCAGCTCCCGCCGATGATCACCCAGCCGACGACGAACCAAAGCGCGACGGACACCGCGGTCACCGGCAGGGCCGACCACCGGTACCGCGGCAGCAGCAGCGCCCATCCCCCGGCGACCAGCCCGGTGACGACGACCCCCGCCGCGAGCGGACCCCACGGCCCGGCGCCGCCCTCGTCGGCTCCGAGCACCACCCCCAGCGCGTAGCACCCGGCCGCGGCCAGCCCGCCGAGGACGACGAGCAGGCCCGCGGCCGCCCTGCGCAGCGGTGATCCCGGGAGGGCCTCCGGGGATCGCGGGGCGACGGGCCGCGACGCGGCGGTCACCGGACGGCGTCGCGGCTGCCTGGTCACCCTTCGATCCTGGCAGACCGCACCCGGCCGTCGGCGCGCCCCGCCTCAGGTCCGACGTCACAGAGACATCATGATGTCGTCAGTGTCGATGATATGATGCCTTGATGCGCACCACCCTCACCCTCGACGACGACGTGGCCGCCGAGCTGCGTCGGATGGTCAGGACGACGGGCCGCCCCTTCAAGCAGGTCGTCAACGAGGCGCTCAGGGCCGGGCTGCTGCGGACGTCCGGCGCGCCGCGGGCCGATGTCGCCTATCCGGTGCACGACCTCGGGGTCCGGCCGGGGATCGACCTGGTCCGGGCCCGGCACCTGGCCGCCGATCTGGAGGACGAGGCGGTCCTGCGCAAGCTGGAGCTGCGTAAGTGATCGTCCCGGACGTCAACCTGCTGGTCTACGCCGTGGACTCCGGGTCCCCGCACCACACCGCGGCGAGCGCGTGGTGGCGGCGGGTGCTGAACGGCCCCGAGCCGGTCGGCCTGCCCTGGGTGTGCGTGCTGGCCTTGCTGCGGCTGATCACCGACCCACGGGTGTTCACCCGGCCGCTGGACGCGGAACAGGCCCTCGCCGTGGTCGAGGCGTGGTCAGCTCCCCCGCACGTCATCCCGGTCGAGCCGACCCAGCGGCACCTGGCGATCCTGCGCGGGCTGCTCGACGTCACCGGCACCGCGGGAGGGCTGGTGACCGACGCGCACCTCGCGGCGCTCGCGATCGAGCACGGCGCGACGCTCTGCTCGGCCGACGCCGACTTCGGCCGGTTCCCCGGGCTGCGCTGGCGCAACCCGCTGACCGGGTGAACCGAGCAGGCGCGTCGGGACGACGCCGGGCCGGGGGCGAGGCGCGTCAGGCGGAGAGCTCGCCGTAGGCGGCGACGAGGAGTGCCGGGTCGGGCCCCTCCAGCCGCACCGGCCGGGCCAGGTCCTCCAGGACGACGAAGCGCAGCAGGCTCCCCCGGGTCTTCTTGTCCCGCTGCATGGCCTCGAGCAGGGCCGGCCACCGGTCGCCCCGGTAGGTCATCGGCAGGCCGAGAGCGCCCAGCACGTCGCGGTGCCGCTGCACCAGCTCGCCCGGGGTGCGCCCGGAGAGCCGGCCGAGCTCGGCGGCGTACACCATGCCGACGCTCACCGCGGCCCCGTGCCGCCAGGTGAAGCGCTCGACCTGCTCGACGGCGTGGGCGAAGGTGTGGCCGTAGTTGAGGATCTCCCGCAGCCGGGACTCCCGCAGGTCCTCGGTGACCACCCTCGCCTTCGTGGCGACGCTGCGCTCGACGAGCTCGCGCAGGGCCGGGCCGTCCCAGCGCAGCGCCTCCTCCGGGTCCTCCTCGACGATCTCGAGGATCCGCGGGTCGTCGATGAACCCGTGCTTGACGACCTCCGCCATCCCGGCGACCAGCTCCGTCCGCGGCAGGGTCTCCAGCGCCGACAGGTCGCACAGCACGCCGGCAGGCGGGTGGAACGCGCCGACGAGGTTCTTGCCCTCTGCGGTGTTGATGCCGGTCTTGCCGCCGATCGCGGCGTCCACCATGCCGACGAGGGTGGTCGGGACCTGCACCACCCGGACGCCGCGCAGCCAGGTGGCGGCGACGAACCCGGCGAGGTCGGTGACCGTCCCTCCGCCGATCCCCACCACGGCGTCGGACCGGGTGAAACCGGACCTCCCGAGCACCTCCCAACAGAAGGCCAGCACCTGGGCGGTCTTGGCCTCCTCGGCGTCCGGGACCTCGATCGTCGCCGCCTGGTAGCCGGCGCCGTCCAGGTCGGCCCGCACCGCCTCGGCGCCGGCGCGGAGCACCCCGGAGTGGACGACGAGCACCCGCTGCACCCCATCGCCCAGCAGGGCCGGCAGCTCGCCGAGGAGACCGGTGCCGACGACGACGTCGTAGGCGTTCGGGCCCGGCTCGTCCCCCGGTGCCCCGGTGCCGACCCTGATCCGTCGTGGCTCCGTCCCGGGCTGGTCGCTCATCAGCTGTACTCCTCCTCCGGTCCCGGCTCGGTCACCCCGGCCCGCACCAGTCCGAGGCCTTCGACCACCGCCTCGACCACCTCCGCGGGGGTGCGCTCGTCGGTGCTCACCACCAGGGTGGCGACCCGCTCGTAGACGGGACGCCGCGCGTCCATGAGCTGCTTCCACCGGGCCCTCGGGTTGCCGACCAGCAGCGGGCGGTCCCGGTTCAGGCCGACCCTCCGCGCGGCGTCGGTGAGGGTGACGTCGAGGAACACCACGGCGTGATCGCGCAGGTCGAGCTCGGTGAGCGGGTCCATCACCGCTCCACCGCCGAGGGACAGCACCCCGTCGTGCCCGGCGAGGGCGCTGACCACCGCGGCCCGCTCCAGCTCCCGGAAGACCGGCTCGCCGCGTTCGACGAACAGGTCCGTGATCGTGCATCCGGCGAGGGCCTCGACGTCGGCGTCGGTGTCCCGGAAGGTCACCCCGAGGCACTCGGAGAGCAGGGCGCCCACGGTGGACTTGCCGGCCCCCGGCGGCCCGACGAGGACGGCGCGGGGACGCCGGGCCGCCCCGGGGGCGGAGCGCCGGGAGGGGTCGGCTCCGGTCACCCGCCGCTCCGCTGCAGCTCCGGGATCGCCTCCCGGTAGGCCCGGTGGTTGCGGGCGGTCTCGGTCACGCTGTCGCCGCCGAACTTCTCCAGGGCGGCGTCGGCGAGCACGAGGGCGACCATGGCCTCCGCCACCACCCCGGCCGCCGGGACGGCGCAGACGTCAGACCGCTGGTGGATGGCCACGGCGGTCTCCCCCGAGGCGACGTCGACGGTGTCCAGGGCCCTCGGCACCGTCGAGATGGGCTTCATCGCGGCCCTGACCCGCAGCGGCTCCCCGGTGCTCATGCCCCCCTCGGTGCCGCCGGCCCGCCCGGTACGGCGCCGGAGCAGGCCGTCCGGCCCGCGTTCGATCTCGTCGTGGGCTGCCGAGCCGCGCCGGGCCGCGGTGCGGAACCCGTCGCCGACCTCGACCCCCTTGATGGCCTGGATGCCCATGAGCGCCGCGGCGAGCCGGGCGTCGAGCCGACGGTCCCAGTGCACGTGACTGCCGAGCCCGGGGGGCAGGCCGACGGCGACGACCTCGACCACCCCGCCGAGGGTGTCCCCGTCGCGCTGACAGGCGTCGATCTCGGCCACCATCGCGGCGCTGGTCGCCGGGTGGTGGCAGCGGACCGGGTCGGCGTCCAGGGCGGCGACGTCGTCCGGCGCCGGGAGGGGGGCGTCCTCCGGCACCGCGACCGGGCCGATGGCAACGGTGTGGCTGACCAGCCGCACGCCGAGGGCCTGGTCGAGGAAGGCCGCGGCCACGGCGCCGAGGGCGACCCGGGCCGCCGTCTCCCGGGCGGAGGCCCGTTCCAGCACCGGTCTGGCATCGTCGAAGCCGTACTTCTGCATGCCGACCAGGTCGGCGTGACCGGGACGGGGCCGGGTCAGCGGAGCGTTCCGGGCCTGGTCGGCGAGCAGGCCCGCCTCGACGGGGTCGACCGCCATGACCGTCTCCCACTTCGGCCACTCGCTGTTGCCGATCTGGACGGCGACGGGCCCGCCCTGGCTGAGGCCGTGCCGCAGCCCGCCGACCACGCTGACCTCGTCGGCCTCGAAGGCCATCCTGGCCCCCCGGCCGTACCCGAGCCGGCGGCGGGCGAGAGCGGCCCGGACGTCGTCCGTCGTGACGGCGACCCCGGCCGGCAACCCTTCCAGGACCCCGACGAGAGCAGGGCCGTGCGACTCCCCAGCAGTCAGCCAGCGCAGCATGAGCCGCATCTTCGCACGACACAGCACGCGGGGCGGGAGGGGACCGTCGGTCCCCTCCCGCCCCGTGCCTGCCGGGCGGCCTCGGCCCGGCTGCTCCCTGTGGTCAGTGCACCCTGACCTGCTCGCCGACGCAGAGCGTGAACTCGTCCTCGACGTAGCTGACGTCCACGCACCGCTCGTCGTCGATGAGCTTCTCGTGGATCCCGACGTACTCGAACCGCTGGGGGTCCTTCCCGAAGGTGTCACCCGGCGACCTGAGGATGGACACACCCTCGTCGTTGCTGCTCTCACCGCTGACGATGAAGGTCGCCTTCTCGCTCGGGGAGTCCTCCAGCGAGAAGAGGGTCAGCCACACGGCCCGGGAGTCGACGGTCTTCGTGGTCGTCCGCACGATCGTGGACCCCTTGACCGTCACCGTGTTGGTCACGGTGACGACGGACCCGCCGGAGCCGGCAGACCCGGCGGACCCGGAGCCGGCTGCCCCGGAGCCACCGGAGGCCGACCCGCCGGTACCGGCCGACTCGTCCCCCTCGCCGGAGTCACCCGCTGCGCCGCCACCCGCCGTCGAGGAGCTGGTCAGCGGCTCGAACGGGTTCCGGGCGTTGATCTGGAGCTCCGCGATGGTGGGGGTCGGGGTCGGGGTCGCCGTCATGGTGGGAGTCGGGGTCGGGGTCCTGCTGGTCCTGGCCTCGGTCCCGGCGTCGGCGGACACCGCGTCGTCGTCCCCGCTCCCGCCGAGGAGCAGGATGGCGGCGACGCCGAGGGCCGCGACGAGGAGTACCCCTCCGCCGAGGAGCAGCACCGTGACGAGGCCACGGCTGGAGGCGGTCTTCTCGGCTGCGGCCGGGGCAGGCATCGCGCCGGTGTCCTGCGGCCCGAAGCTGGGTTCCTGGCTCACGGGTTCTCTCCTCTGGTCTCGCGCCTGCTTGCAGCCGGGGTACCCCAGGTCATTGCGTCCCGCCGGGATCGGCTGTCTCCCCGGTGCCGGACTTCTGGGAGACGTCCGCGATGCCGTCGGTCCGCGACGAGGCGGTCGCCGCAGCGCTCGAGGCGGCGTCCTTCGGCCCGGTGACACCGCCGGTCGTCAGCTGACCGGTTCCCGCCGAGGCACCCGAGACCCCGCCGGCAGCGCCGGTCGTCTCCGGACGGAACACGAAGATCAGCCCGTCGAGGGTCAACGCGACATCACCGGAGGATCCTGCGCTCTCGGCCGAGGCCGAGCCCTGTTCGGAGCCGCCCGCCTTGTCGTCCGGGGAGACGTCGATCGTGTTCACGAGGAAGGCCCGACGCATCTCGGACTGCAGCTTCCGGATGAACACGGCCGCCTCGAAGTAGTCACCTGCGACCACGACCTTGACCGGAATGCCGACGAGCGGACCGGTCACCGTGGTCGGGGCGGCTGCCGCCGGAGCCGGCGCGGCCCCCTGCGCGCCCGAACCCGCGGGGGCCGCCCTGGTCGCGGTGGCTGTCTCCACACCCGTGAGCGGCAACGATGCCGGGGTACCACGGACGATCTCCCGGATCTGGACCCCGGACAGCGTGGCCATGACGTCCAGATCTCGCACCAGCTTGGGCAGATCGGGAGTCTGGGGCATCTGCTCCTGGAGCGCCTTGAGGTCGGCCTGGCGGTTCGGCAGCTCGTTCGCCTGCTCCTTGAGCCGAGCGATCTCGATCTGCAGGCTCTGGTTCCCCTGTTCGGCCGCGACTGTCTGGTCCGACAGCTCCGAGGCCCTCGCTTGGCGTGGCGACACCAGGAGGAACCATGCCGCCACGAGCAGGAGGACGCAGAGCGCGACCGTCGCGGCGACCCAGCGAGAGGTCCTGGTGTTCATGTCAACCGGCCTTCCGGGCGTACCGAGGCGAATGAGACAGGGCGTCGTCGGTGAACGACGCGTTGCCGCTGAACTCGACGGGAGGAAGCTCCTCCTCGCCGGGCTTGGACTTGGCCTGGGTCGCCTGCTCGAGCGTTGCGCCGTCGACTCCCCTGATGCCCTCCAGAGCGTCCAGCCACGTCGCGACGTCGGGGTACCGGATGCTCTTGCCCTCGAACGTCATCTCACCGAGTCCGGCCGGTGACAGCGGGTCGGCCCCCGCCGCCGAGGCAGGTCCTGCCGCAGCCGCGGCGCCGACGCCGTACGACGGGCTCACGCTTCCGGTCACCTTGGTCAGCCAGACCTGCGAGGGGAGCGCGATGGCCAGGTCGTTGAGATACCGGTACCAGGGGAGGTCACTGGCCATGGCCTGTTCCCGGATCCGCTCGGCGGTGTCGACCTGAGCCAGGATCAGCGGGATCTCGGCGTACCTGGCCTGCTCGTCCTTCAGCCGGCTGGTCTCCAGCTGGACCGCCGCCAGGTCGTTCTCCGCCTTCTCCACCCTGGTCTGCATCCACACCGTCGCGGCTCCGGCGAGGAGCGCGGTGAGCACGACCCCCGCGGCGAGGTACTGCTTGGTTCGCCGGAACTGCCGGTTCAGCACGATCTCGACGGGCAGCAGCTCCACCCGGGCGACAGGTGCCCACGCGACGGGTATCGGGCGGGCGCCAGGGGCTGGCTGCTGCTCCGCCACCGGGTGCTGCATGGAGGTTTCGGCACTCATCAGATGGCTCCGAGGGCGAGGCCCACCGGCACTGCGGCCAGGGGCTTGACGAAGTCGAGCTGACGGTCGTCCAGGCCGGTCTTGCCGATGCGCAGGGAGGACAGCGGATCACCGGCGAGGACGGGCAACCGGGTCGACGAGGCGAGTCGCTCCTGCAGCCCTTCGAGCCGGGAGCCCCCACCGGAGATCACGATGCGCTCGACCGGGCTCCCCGGACTGGAGGCGGCGTAGTAGTCGAGGGATCCCCGGATCTCGTCGACGAACTCCTGCGCCGTGGTGGCGACCGCACGCTGCACCGCAGCGAACTCCTCCGTGCCCTGGTCGGCGATGAGGAGCTGCTGCTTGAGCCCCTCGGCCTGCTGGGACGGGATGCCGAGCCGTTCGGAGACGGCGTCGGTGACGTCCTGGCCGCCCATCAGCAGGATCCGGACGAAGCGCGGCACTCCGGCGCTGTGCACGACGACGTTGGTGACCCGTGCCCCGACGTCGATCAGTGCCTCGGTCTCGATGTCCGGGCCGGTGTGCCGCCCCATCGACCGCAGCACGGCGAAGGAGGTGAGGTCGACCGACGTGCAGGAGAGACCTGCTCGCTCGGCGCACTGCACGTTCGCCAGCACCGTGTCCCGGGACGCGGCGACGAGCAGGCCGTTGAGGTTGCGGCCGCCGTTCTCACCGATCGTCTCCTCGATCGGGAAGAAGTCCAGCACCGCCGCGTCGACGGCCATCGGCAGGAAGTCCTGCACCTGGAACGGCAGGCTCGCCCTGAGCTCGTTCGGCGGCATGTAGGGGAGCTCGAGCTGGCGGACCAGCACCCGCTGGTTCGCAACCCCCATCACGACCTTGCTGTGGGAGAAACCGGTTGCCGACCAGAGTTGCCGGATACTGGCCGCAACAGGCAGGGGATCGATGACCTCGCCGTCGTGGACGGTGCCCTCGGGCAGCACCACCTGACCGAACCGCTCGAGAGTGATACCTCCACGACCGTAGGACAGCTCGGCAGCCCGGACGACCGACGTCCCGATGTCCAGGCCGATGGCCGTGCGTCCAGCCATGCGCCTCTCCTCCGCTTCGCGACCACGCGACGACGCCCCGGCACGGGACGTCCGTGTTTCGTCATCGGGTGCGTCAGGAGGGGCCTTGAGCCGAATCGCCGAGCGGGATGGCGCTACGGGTACGTGTTCAGTCGTTCGGACTACGGCCTGATGGTGACGCCGACGGCGGAGGGCGACGATGCCCCGGCGAGGGCGATCAGGACGTCGCCCGTTCGCAGGCTGCGCCGACGACTGTGACGACCGACATCAGAAGCCTGCCGCCCCGAGGTACCAGTCGGCGATGGGCCGGGCGAAGGGCACGGCCAGCCAGGCGCCGACGAGCATGGACGGCCCGTAGGGGACCATGCTCTTCCGGCCGACCCGGCCCACCGCCATCAGGGCGACGCCGACGAGACCGCCGACCATGAACCCGAGGAATCCCCCGACCACGAGATGGGCCCAGGAGAGCCACCCGAGGTACATGCCGAGGACGCCGGAGAGCTTGACGTCCCCGAGCCCCATCGCCTCCTTGCGCAGGAGGAGCAGGGAGAAGAACCACAGCGCGAAGAACAGTGCGAACAGGGCCGCCCCGCCCACTGCGGCCCGTACCGCCACCGCGGGACTGCCGTCGACAAGGGCCGGCACGGCGAGCAGCACCGCCGCGACCGGGTAGCTGGGCAGCACGATGACGTCGGGGAGGCGCCGGACGTCGAGATCGATGACCGCGAGAGCGATGGAGATCGCCGCCAGGTAGAGGAAGGCCGGCAGCGCGGCGTCGTATCCCCGCCAGAGCGCGACCCCGCCGAAGGCGACCGCGGTCCCGGCCTCGACGAGCGGGTAGCGGACGCTGATGGGTGCTCCGCAGCAGCGCGCACGCCGCCGGAGCACCACCCAGCTCAGCACCGGGATGTTGTCCCTCGGGGAGATCGGTTCCCCGCAGGCGGGGCAGGCCGATCGGGGGCGCACCACGGACCGGCGCTCCGGCACCCGGTAGATCACCACGTTGAGGAAGGACCCCACGGCCAGGCCGAGCACGACGCAGAGAATCACCAGTGGCGCGATCGTCATGGTGCTGACTCTAGGCGGAGCGGGGCCTCCTCCGGATGAGCCCCGCTCCGCCTCGTGAGTCGTCGGTCACTCGCTGAATCCGACCACGCCCCACGGCGCCGTGGTCGGCTCCAGGAAGAACGGCGGCGGCATGCTCATCAGGCGACTGTCGTAGACGTAGTCCTTGAGATAGCCGGAACCGCCGCTGGTCCCGACCGGCCCCCGGTGCCGCTGGTAGATCCCGCCCCTGACCTTGAGCGTCCCCAGGTCGTTGCCCCTGGTGTAGTTCTGCACGGTGAAGGAGTTGTCCACCGACAGGATCGCCGCGTCGATCTCCAGGTTGTTCGCGACATTGGTCAGGTTGCTGCCGGACGAGTTGACCGGGTGGTAGGTCTTCACGAACCCCTGGGCGACCAGGCCGAGGACGTCGGTCACCGAGGTGTTGATGGAGCTCCCGTTCCAGACCTGCTGGTGGTAGACGAGGTCGTCGGTGACGATGATGTCGTTGGCCGAGGCGATGGTGAGCTGGCCCTTCAGGGTGCCCTGGACGAAGACGTCACCCGCCCGGCAGTCGTAGGGCGTGATGTCGTTGGTGATCGGGTACGTCTGCAACGACTTGCCGTTGCCGGGGCAGGTTCCGGTGTGGTTGTCGACGTAGACGACCCCGTTCGCCGGCAGGCCCAGACCGTTGCCCGGCCCGCAGCCCGGGTTGACCGCGCCGGAGGTCCCGTTGGTGACGTTCATCGTGCCGTCGGAGTTCAGCACGATCTTGGTCGGGCCGGTGTAGAGACACCCGCCACTCACCGCGGCGTCCCGGATGGACGCGTTCGTCGGCGGCATGTCCAGCACCCGGGTGGCGATGGTCGGCTTGTACCCCGAGGAGACCGGCGCCGCGGTGGAGCCGTTCTTCCGCCACGGCTTGCTCAGGGTGCCGGTGTCCACGCTGGGCGGCGGGTCGTAGGTGGCCTGCCAGTAGGTCTCGGCCGTGCCCTTGAAGTGCGGCCCGGTGTACCCGTTGTTCGGCATGAGCAGCAGGGCGTCCTTGGTGTACATCGGCCCGTTGATCACGTCACCGCCGACGAAGTTGATGTCGCAGGACGCCGCCGCGGTGCCGTTGGACCGGGTGAGGGTCACCGTGTCGGTCACCGGGGTCTGGTCGACCCACGAGCCCCCGACCTTCCTCTTCCAGTACGTGGTCACGGTCTGGGTTGGCAGCCCCCGGGTACCGCTCGCGGGCGGCACCGAGTAGTAGTACCGGGCACAGGCCTGGGCGCCGGTCGGAGTCAGCCCCGAGAACACCTCCTTGCTCTTGCACCCGGTGGAGTAGTGGGTGCACGACCAGTTGGAGACGGTGTAGGTCTTCTGGTACGAGGGGTAGCTCGACGCGTACGTCTCGTAGTAGACCGTCGGGGAGGAGGACTCCTTGTCCGTGTAGTAGATGAACTGGAGGAAGCCCTCCTTGCGCAGGTCCACCGTGACCGAGCGGGTCGAGATGCCGACCTTGCCCTCGGCCTTGATCCTGATCAGGCCGGGCGTGGTCGCCGGGGTCGCGACCACGGAGTACTTGTACTGGGCGGCCTTCCCGCCGGTGCTGCCCGGCACCGTCGCCCAGGTGTCCCGGGCGAGCTCGGGGGGGCTGCCGGGGCACGGCGCGGCCCAGTGCGTGTCGCAGGCGTTGAGCCGGGACAGGAAGTCGTCGATCCCGGCCTGGGCTGCCGCCATGGCCGCCGCGTAGTCCTGGGACTTCCGGGAGTGCGCGACGTTGTTGGCCGCGTAGATGGTCGCCGCGAGCACCAGCAGCATGAGCACCGCCATCGTGCCGACGACGCTGATGAGGGCGAAGCCCTCGTCACCCGAGACGAGACGCCTGCGCCGGTACCACCACCTCATGGCTTCCGTTCCTCTCCTCCTCGGCCGGCTCCGGATCCCCTGCCCCGTCCCACCCGGCGTCGGGCACTGATCGAGCTACTCGATGGTCACTACTGGTTGAGCAGGGTCACCCGGGTGACCGCGGTGGTGCCGATGCTCCTGGTCGTGCTCTTGGTGGCGACCTTGACCCAGATCTCCACCGCCTCCACGTCGCCGAGCGCCCCGCTGGCCAACGTGCCGTCGACGTTGTCGAGGCTGGTCACCGCAACCCCGTCGGCGTCGACCCCGATATCCCCCGCGGCGAGGTAGGTGAACATCGGCAGCGAGCCGTTGGCGACCCCGGTGCCGATGGTGCGGGTGTTCCCGGTCCCCGGCCAGGACGTCGTGGCCCCGACGACCACGGCCGTCTTGACGTTCATCTTGAGGACGTCGCCGTCTCGGTAGATCCGCACCTTCGACGGCGGGGTGTCGGCACTGGGCGCACCGCTCCGGTTGCCGTCCGCTGCGTAGAAGACCACCTCGTCCGGGGTCGCCACCTCGAAGGGGGTGAGGGCACCGGTGCCGTCCGGGTCGACGGCCAGGCGGAGCATCCGGGAGGTGTTCTCGGTGAGGATCTTCGCCTGCTGGGTGTCGGCGGTTCTCGCGTCGGAGTCGTACGCGGCGTTGGCCCCCTGGATGAAGGTCGTGACGATCATCGTGCCGAGCACGCTGACCAGGATCATCGAGATGAGCAGCTCGACGAGGCTGACCCCGGCGTCATCCCTCGTCGGGCCACCGGCGGCACGGCCGGACGGGATCAGATTCATGGCACGTTCACCACCAGAGGGGCGGGGTCACCGGTCACTGCGCCCTCCGTGACCGTCACCGAGGGCAGCGTCGCCAGCGGGGTGTCGGTGTCGAGTCCCGCGTAGAGGGTCCAGGTACCGGCCGGCAACGCCATGGTCAGCGCCTCGGCGTCGCCGGCACCGCTGGTCCCGGGCAGGACGAACCCCTCGCTCGTCGAGCAGTCGGCGTTCACCGCCCACACCGTGTACCCGGCGACGTGCACCCCGCCCTGCTTCACGACGACCCGGATCCCGCCGGCGGGGGTGACCGCCTCACTGGTCGTCGCTCCGGGGTTGACGCCGACCAGGACCGGGACGGCGGGCTTGGCGGTCGAGCAGGTGCCGACCCACGCCTGGTACCCGGAGGTGGCGGGGAAGAGACCCGTGACCGTGAAGGCTCCCCCGCCGGTCTCGGCGCACGGGGGGGTGCCGCAGCCGGGGTAGTCCTGGACCCCGCCGGCGAAGTTGGCGTTGCCGAGGGTCACTCCGAGGGCGGGGAACCCGCTCAACGGCACCGTGGGCAGCGGATAGGCCGCGCCCGGGGTCGGCACCGTGAGACTGATCGTCGAGGCCTTGTTGTAGATGAAGGCCGGCAGCTTGGTGACCTCCCCCTCGACCACGCTGACCGGGGTCTGGGTGACGCTCGCGTTGCCCAACTGGTCCACGTAGCCCGTCGTCGCCACCGTGGCCGAGTAGGTGGTGCCGGGGGACTGGTTCGCGAACACCGCGCACCCGTCGGACTTGGTCACCGCGGTACTGCCGTTGCTCAGGGCCACGGTGACCCCGGGGATCCCGGAGCCGTCGTCGCCCTGGACCGGGACGGAGAGGACCCCGGTGCCGTTGCCGATCCCGGTCACCGGCAGCGCCAGCAGGGTGTCGCTCACCACCGGCTTGACGCCGTTCATCCGCTCCCAGGTCACCTCGACGTGCGCCCGCTTGAAGGCCGCGGGTCCACTGGCCCCGGAGCAGGCCGACCCGCTGCCGGCCAGGGCGTCCAGGGTCACCGTCTGGTCCAGGTAGTACGTCCGCCCGTCCAGCACCACGTTCTGCCTGGCGGCGTCCCCATCCGCGATGTTCTCGGCCTTCATCCCGCGCAGGGTCTCGATCTGCCGGGCTGCGAGATCGGCCGCGACCACGCGGGCCTCGTTGCTCCGCGCGGTCCCCAGGGTGCTGGTCAGGGCCGTCCCGGCCGTCGCGGCAATGATCATGAACAGCACGAAGGCTACGACGACCTCGGCGAGGGTGAAGCCGCCGTCCCCCCGGGGGGAGGACGGCGACCCGGCCCGCGGCACAACGGAACGCCACGCTCTCAGCATGGAAGGCTCCCCAGCGCCCCGACTTCGACCCTGCCCTCATTGCTGCGGAAACGCAGTTCGCGATTCGGGACCTTGTCGTGACTCCCTCTGATGCAGTAAGTGGACGCGACGACAGTGATGTCGAGTCGCGTCCATTCCCCGAGCCGGAGCCCTTCGCTCCCCAGCAGCGGACTGGTCTCGTCCGCACCGTTCAGATCGCTCAGCACATTCCCCGTGGTCGAACTCCAGCCTTCGATCGCGACCGCGGTGTTCCGGAGATCCTGCATTGCGACCCTCTCGTTGGCCTTCTCGCGCTGGCTCAGGAAGGTCGGGATGGCGATGACGGACAGAATGCCAATGATCACAACCGTCACCAGCAGCTCGACCAGGGTGAACCCAAGATCATCACGCGCGGGTTGCATACCGGGCACGGACACACCTCCTCTCGGTGCCTCCTCGTCGGTCAGTCAGTCCCCTCCAGGTCGGCCCAGTGGCCTGATTCCCGACGCCTGAGGGGCGGTGCCGGCAGGCACCGGCACCGCCCCTCAGGTCATGTCGTGACGAGATCGGTCATGTCATCAGGTGCAGACGGTCAGCGATGGCTTGCCGGTCGCGCTGCTGAAGTAGTAGGTCTTGGTCGCGGGCAGGTTCGCGTGGTCGGCGCTCATGCAGTAGGCGGTGTCGCTTTGCGAGATCACCGCGAGGGTCACGCCGTCGGAGGTCTTGACCGCGTAGTCGCCGGTGAGCTGGGCGAGGGTCGGGTAGGTGCCGTTGTCACCGAAGTAGCTCTCCGCCTGGGTGGCGGCGTTGCGCAGGTCCGACTGGGCCGCGCGGGCCCACGCCTTCTCGCGCTGGTTGAGGAACGTCGGGATGGCGATGGCGGCGAGGATTCCGATGATGATGACCACGACCAGGAGCTCGACGAGGGTGAAGCCCTCATCGCGCTCCTCCATGGACTTGCGGATGCGAGCGAGCATCTGCCGTTCCCTTCCTGGGAGTTCGGGGCGCGAGAGCCCCTGGAGGTGATGACGCTTGGGGTATCGGCCGCGGCGCCGAGTCCTTGAGACCTGTGAACGGAATGGGCTCCGCGTCCATCCGGTCGGCCTACCCGACGTCAGCCACCGTCACGGACGGTGAGACCCGGTCCGCCGACCGGGCGACCGTCCGCGATGGTGCCGCGGACGGACGGTCTCTACTTGATCAGTTCGAAGATCTTGAAGATGGGCATGTAGAGAGCGATGATCATCCCGCCGACGATGCCGCCCAGGATGGCGATCATCAGCGGCTCCATCAAGGCGGTCAGGGACTCGGTCGTCGCCTCCACCTCGGAGTCGTAGAACTCACCGATCTTGTAGAGCATGGTGTCCAGGGCACCGGTGTCCTCGCCGACCGCGAGCATCTGCACCACCATCGGCGGGAAGACCTTGTGCCGCTCCAGCGGCCCGGTCAGCGACTCGCCGCTGCGCACGCTGTTCTGGACGTCGTGCACCGCCTTGGCCACCACGACGTTGCCGGTGGTGTCGGCGACGATGTCGAGCGCCTGGAGGATGGGCACCCCGGCGCGGGTCATGGCGCCGAGGTTGCGGGCGAAGCGGCTCAGGGCCACCTTCTGGAACAGCGGCCCGAACACCGGCAACTTGAACTTGACCGGGTCGACGACGTCGCGGACCCCCGCCTTGTGGCGCACCTTCGACCAGACCACGGCGAAGACGATCAGTGACACCAGTGTCAGCGGACCGACCCACTTCATCTGCTCGCTGAGGAAGACCAGCACCTTCGTCGGCGCCGGGAGGTCCCCGCCGAGGTCCTCGAACATCTTCTTGAAGATCGGGACGATGAAGATGAGCATGCCGGCCACGGCCAGCACCGCCATGATCAGGACGACCACCGGATAGGTCATCCCGGACTTGATCTTTCCGCGGAGCTTCGACTCGGCCTCGAAGTTGTCCGCCACCTGGAGCAACGTGCTCTCCAGGAAGCCGCCCACCTCACCGGCCCGACACATGTTGATCATCAGGGGTGGGAAGACCAGCGGGTGCTTGGCCATGGCGTTGGACAGGGCGACCCCACCCTCGACCTCGTTGCGCACCTCCCCGAGCACCTTGGCCAGGCCACGGCTCTCGGTCTGCTCGCTGAGGATCGTCAGCGCGCGGAGCAGCGACAGGCCGGAGCTCACCATCGTGGCGAACTGCCGGGACATGATGGTGAGGTCCTTGAGCGAGACCCGGCCGCTGCCCGGCAGCGTGATCTCACGCTTGAGCCCGCCGCCCCCCGACTCGCGGATGCTGACGGGGGCGTAGCCCATCCCCCGCAGCTTGCGCACGAGCGCCGCCTCGTTCTGGGCGTCCAGCCGGCCGCTGACCAGCTTGCCCTGACGGTCACGGACGGAGTACTCGAAGGTCTTGGTGGCAGTAGCCATGATCGTGCTCCTCAGCCCAGGCCGCACAGGCGGTTGAAGTCCTCGACGTGGTGGCACTTCTCCAGACCGTGCTCGTAGGCGACGTGCCGTGCCCGGACCAGCTCCGCCAGGTGCTGGTCGAGGGTGTGCATGCCGAACTGCGCCCCGGCCTGCATCGACGAGTAGATCTGGTGGGTCTTGCCCTCCCGGATCAGGTTCCGGATCGCAGGGGTGGCCACGAGCACCTCGGTGGCCACCACCCGCCCCGTGCCGTCCGCCCGCTTGCACAGGGTCTGGCAGGCGATGCCCTGGATGGTGCCGGCGAGCTGCACCCGGATCTGCTGCTGCTGGTGCGGCGGGAACACGTCGATGACCCGGTCGATGGTCTGCGCTGCGTCCTGGGTGTGCAGGGTCGCGAACACCAGGTGGCCGGTCTCGGCCGCGGTGAGGGCGACCGAGATGGTCTCCAGGTCCCGCATCTCGCCGACGAGGATGATGTCCGGGTCCTGCCGCAGCGCGTGCTTGAGCGCGTTGGAGAACGACCGGGTGTCCTCGCCCACCTCGCGCTGGTTGACCAGGCACGACTTGTGCCGGTGCAGGAACTCGATCGGATCCTCCACGGTCATGATGTGCTCGCGCCGGGTGGAGTTGGCGAGGTCGATCAGGGCGGCCAGCGTCGTCGACTTGCCGGAGCCGGTGGGACCGGTGACGAGCACCATCCCCCGCGGCAGGCTGGCGAAGTTGGCGACGGACGGCGGGATGCCGAGGCTCGCCAGGCTCTTGATCTCGTAGGGGATCACCCGGAAGGCGGCCCCGATCGACTCCCGCTGGCGGTAGAGGTTCACCCGGAACCGCGCCTTGCCCGGGAGCGAGTAGGCGAAGTCGAGCTCCAGGTCCTCCTCGAACCGCTCCCGCTGCTTCTGGGTGAGCACCGAGTAGAGGACCCGCTGCAGCATCGGCGAGGTCATCGCGTCGATGCCGTCGATCGGAGCCAGGTCACCGTGCAGCCGGACCAGCGGCGGCGACCCCGCGGAGAGGTGCACGTCGGAGGCGTTGAGCTCGAGCATCCGGGTGAGGATCGTCGGGAGGTCGACGTCGCCCTCGGCGACACCCTGCTCGGTCGTCGCCCGCTGGTACGCCTCCTGCCGCGCTCCGTCCCCGTCCGCGAGGCCCAGTCCGGCCGACGGGGGCTGGCCGGGTTGCTGCCGGCCGAACGCCGGCTGCCCCTGCTGGCCGGGGTACTGCTGGGCCGGGACCTGCTGGGTCGGCGCGCCCGCCGACCGGGGGACCCGCGGCGGCTGTGCCTGGGCCTGGGCCGGCCCGCCCTGCCCCGGAACGGTCGGCTGCGGACGGGTCGCGGGAGGCGCCCCGGCGATCCCCGGCCCGTCCGAACCCCAGGCGTGACCGGCTCGGGGCTGCGGTGCCGGGTACGCGGCTCCGGACGACGACCCGCCACCCTGGCGGTGGCCGCCCTGGGACGGGTACGGCTCCCCCGCCTGCCGGTCCTGACGCTGGCCCTGGCCCCTGCGCTCCACGTGGTCCTCCCTCGGGCAGGCTTCGGCGACCCGCCGTGACCCTCTGTCGGTGTGTCGGCGTCGACGAGGGTGGTCTTGAGTCACCCGACCGGAGTCAGACGACCACGCGGAGGATCTCCTCCAGGGAGGTGATGCCCTGCCCGACTTTGATCAACCCGTCCGCACGGAGGCTGTGCATGCCCTGGCTGTAGGCGACGTTGGCCACCTCCGTCGCCGACGCCCGCTGGACCGCCAGTCGTTCGATCTCCTCGGACACGGCCATCACCTCGTGCAGGGCGAGCCGCCCCTTGTACCCGGTCTTGGCGCAGGCCGAGCACCCGACCGGGCGGTAGAGGACCGGGAGGTCCTCCCCCTGCTGCCAGGGGAAGCGGGCGGCCGTCAACTCCTCCGGCGTCGCCACGTAGGGCTCCTTGCACTTCCCGCACAGCCGCCGGGCGAGGCGCTGGGCGAGCACGCAGTCCAGGGCCGAGCCCACCAGGAACGGCTCGATCCCCATCTCGGTGAGCCGGGTCAGCGCGGACGGCGCGTCGTTGGTGTGCAGGGTGCTCAACACGAGGTGCCCGGTCAGCGCGGCCTCGACCGCGATCTGGGCGGTCTCGTGGTCGCGGACCTCACCGATGAGCACGACGTCGGGGTCGGACCGCAGGATGGAGCGCAGCGCCGCCGCGAAGGTCAGCCCGGCCTTGGTGTTGACCTGGACCTGGTTGATGCCGGGCAGCCGGTACTCCACCGGATCCTCGACCGTGATCACGTTGATCTCGGGCCGGCTGACGATGTTGAGGGTGGCGTAGAGGGTCGTCGACTTGCCGGAGCCCGTCGGCCCGGTGACCAGGATCATCCCGTAGGGCTTGACGAAGCTCTGCGAGAACCGGTCGTAGTTGGACTGCTCGAAGCCGAGATCCGACAGCGCCAGCCGGGCGGTCGAGTTGTCCAGGATCCGCATGACGACCTTCTCGCCCCACACCGTCGGCAGGGTGGCCACCCGAAGGTCGATCTTGGCGCCGAGGTGGGTCACCGACAGTCGGCCGTCCTGGGGGATGCGCCGCTCGGCGATGTCGATGTCCGACATGATCTTCAACCGGGAGATGACCCCCGACTGGATGGACCGCGGCGAACGCATCACCTCGTGCAGCACACCGTCGATCCGGTAGCGGACCCGGAGGTCCCGCTCCCCCGGCTCGATGTGGATGTCCGAGGCCCCGTCCTGGATCGCCTGGGTGATCAGCAGGTTGACGTACTTGACGATCGGGGCGTCCTCGACGACCTCGCGCAGTTTGGAGAGGTCGTCGTCGGTGTCGTCCTCCTGGACCAGGGAGGAGCTGAGGTCGTCGAGGTCGGCGTCGGCGCGGTAGTAGCGGTCGATGGCCGCGAGCAGGTCGTCCCGCGTCGCCACCGCGGGCCGGGGCTCCAGCCCGGTCAGCGACCGCACGTCGTCCAGGGCGAACACGTTCGCCGGGTCCGCCATGACCAGCACGAGCTTGCCCTCGTCGAAGCCGACCGGCAGCACCGTGTGTCGGCGGCAGACCGCCGCCGGGACCAGCGCCACCGCGGCACCGTCCACGGTGTACTCGGCGAGGTCGACGAACGGCAGCCCGATCTGCTGTGCCAGCGCCTCGACGAGTTGCGCCTCGCTGAGGACGCCGTGCTCGACGAGCACCCGGCCGAGACTGCGACCCGCCCGCTGGTGCTCGTCGTAGGCCGCGGCCAGCTCGGCCTCGTCGACGAGTCCGCCCTCGAGCAGGATGTCGGTGAGCTGCTTCACCATGCGGGGCTCACGCACCCCGAGCAGCCGGCCCTCATGCGGCTGCTATCGGCGGTGGCGGGTGGCCTCTTGAATCGCCCTCAACCGCTCGGCGTAGCGGTCCTGCGGGCGAGCTCCGCCGACAGCGCGGCCCGCATGACCTCCACCGGAGCCTGCCGACCCGTCATCAGCTCGACCTGCGCCACCGCCTGGTGGAGCAGCATGGTGAACCCGCCGACGACGGGCGCGCCGGCCCGGCCCCAGGCCTCGGCCAGCGGGGTCGGCCAGGGGGCGTAGACGACGTCCAGCAGCACCGGGCGGCTCCCCGCCAGCGCGGCGTCGAGGTCCTGGCCGAGCAGGGAGCCGGCGGCCCCACCCGGCAGAGTGGAGATCACGACCTGCGGGGTGCCGTTCCCGGCCGCACCGGCCCCGTTGCCCCCCGCGTCGGGCCCTCCGGCGAGGCCGGACCCGGGGAAGGAGGCGAGCGGGGCCAACCGGACGTCCGCCCCGAGCCGCGCCCCCGCCGTCACGGCGGCCTGCGCCCTTGCCGCCGATCGGGCGTACACCACCGGCCGGCGGCAGCCGAGTCGCACCAGCGCCGCCACCGCCGAGGCGGCCGTCGCGCCGGCTCCGAGGATCGCCCCGCACCCGACCTCGGCGACCCCCGCCTCGGCGAGGGCAGCCACCACCCCGTGCACGTCGGTGTTCTCGCCCCGGAGCAGGACCCCGTCCCCGGACGGACCGTCCCCGGGACCGGAGGCGAAGACCACCGTGTTCACCGCCCCCACCGCGACCGCGAGCTCACTGATCTCGGTCAGCAGCGGGATCACGGCGCGCTTCAGCGGCATCGTCAGCGAGAGCCCGGCCCAGCCGCGCTCCGCCCGGTGGTCGAGACCGGCCAGCCAACCCGCCAGGCCCGCCTCGTCGACCTCCACCGCCTCGTAGCTCCACCCGGTGAGCCCGAGCGCCGTGTAGGCGGCCCGGTGCAGCACCGGCGACAGCGAGTGCGCGATGGGACTGCCGAGGACGGCTGCCCGACACCGCCCGGGTGTGCCTACCGGTTCGCCGCGAGCCACGCCTGCAGCTCCGCCACGTTCCGCGAGTGCCCTGCCGAGGTGGTGGCGAACTTCGTCTCCCCCGTGTCCAGGTTGACGACCACGAAGTAGAGCCACTTGCCCTTCGGCGGGTCGAGGACGGCCTTGATGGCCTCCTCACCCGGCGCCGAGATGGGCCCGCCCGGGAGCCCGGTGTGCAGGTAGGTGTTGTACGGGTTGTCGTCCGCGCGCTGGGCCGGGGTGGTGAAGACACCCTTGGTGTGGGTGCCGTAGTGCACGGTGGAGTCGAGCTGGAGCTTCATCCCGTCGTCGAGCCGGTTCTCCACCACCCTGGCGATCTTGCCGAAGTCCTTCACCGAGCCGCCCTCGGACTGGACCAGGCTGGCCTTGATGAGCACGGTCCGCTGCTGCGACTTCTTCACCCCGAGGTCGGTCATCACCTGCTGACCCCTGGCCACCATGGTGCGCAGCGCCTCGGCCTCGGAGGTGTCCGGCTGGAACTCGTAGGTCGCCGGGAACAGGTACCCCTCGGCCTTGCCCTTCGCCGACTTCGGCAGTCCGATCGCCGGCGGGTCCTTCAGTGCCGCGTTCAGGGCGGATCGCTTCATCGATCCCTCCTTGACCAGCACGTTCACGATGTCGGACACCCGGAGACCCTCGCGGATGGTGACCCTGCGGATGAGCCGCGACGCGGGGTCGAGCAGCAGCGCGACGGCGCCGGCCGCCGACATCTGCCGCTTCAGCCGGTAGGTGCCCGGCTGGATGTCCTTCGCCCTGGGGTCGGCCTTGGCCGCCTTGATGAAGGCCTTGGACGTCTTGACGACTCCGGCGGCCTGCAGGGTGTCGGCGATGGACTGGCCGGTCGCCCCCTCGCTGATCTGCACCTTGACCGTGCCGCTGCCCGGCCCCGGCCAGTCGTCCGGTGCGGTGATGGTGCTGATCATGCCCTTCAACCCGCCCCAGGCACCCCACACCGCTGCCGCGATCAGGCCGAGGGTGATCACCAGGCTGAGGAAGGTGCGGAACCTGCGGCGACGACGTCGCCTCACCCGTGCCTTGTCACCACGCCGCTCACGGCGGGAGGAGGGAACGACCGTCGAGTCGTAGAGGGTCGGATCGTAGAGAGACATGTAGCTCACCCGGGCCCGGCCTCCCGTCCGTGAAGCCGCGGCCCCGGACCCTCCGGTGCCGCGTCCGGGACGATGACCGACCCGGGAGGACGTCCCGTCGCCCGCTCGGCGTCGAGAGCGTCCTGCAGGATGACCACGGCGGCCGCCTGGTCGACCACCGGGCGTCTCCTACGCCCCCTCACGCCCGCCTCGCGCAGCGATCGGTGTGCCGACACGGTGCTCAGCCGCTCGTCGACGAGTCGCACCGGCACAGGTGCCACGCTGCGCGCGACGGCGACAGCGTACGCGCGAACGGCGTGGGCCGCAGCACCCTCGTTTCCCGACAACGTCCTCGGCCAGCCGACGACCACCTCGATCGCCTGGCATTCCCGGACGATCCCGGCGAGGCGCGCCACGTCCGTGGCACCCCTCACATCGCGGGCCAACGTCTCGACCGGGGTCGCGAGCACCCCTCCCGGATCACAGGAGGCGAGACCGACCCGAACCGTGCCGACGTCGACACCGATCCTGATCCCTTCGCGCACGGTGCCGCTCAGCCGCCGGAGGTGACCCGCTCGCCGACCGCGTGCTCGATGCGGCCGAGGGCCTCCTCGATCCGGGTGGCGTCCGTGCCACCACCCTGGGCGACGTCGTCCTTGCCCCCGCCCCCGCCGCCGAGGACCTGCGCGGCGGTGCGGACCAGCTCGCCCGCCCTGACCCCCCACCGACGGGCCTCGTCGTTGACGGCGACGACGACCAGCGGCCGTTCCCTGGCGACCCCGGCCACCGCGACGACCCCGGGATGCTCGGCCGGCATCCGGCCGCGCACGTCCAGCGCCAGGGACCGGAGGTCGTCCGCCCCCGCCTCACCGGCGGCGTGGGTCACCACCCGGACCCCGAAGACGTCGTTCGGCGCTGCCGCGAGGTTCTCGGCCGCCGCCAACACCTGCGCCGCCCGGAACCGTTCGATCTCCTTCTGCGCCTCCTTGAGCTGGGTGAGCATCGCGGCGACCCGGTCCGGCAGCTCCTCCGGCCTGACCTTCAGCAGATCGGTCAGCCGGGACACGAGCAGGTTCTCCCTGACCGAGAAGGCGTGGGCGTCGGCGCCGACCAGCGCCTCGACCCGGCGCAGGCCGGACCCGATGGACCCCTCGCCGAGCAGCTTGACCAGGCCGAGCTGACCGGAGCGGCGGGTGTGCGTCCCCCCGCACAGCTCGCGGGACCAGTCACCGACCGAGACCACCCGGACCCGGTCGCCGTACTTCTCCCCGAACAGGGCCATCGCACCGGCCGCCCTGGCCTCCTCCTGGCTCATCACCTCGGCCCGGACCTCGAGATCCTCGACGAGCAGCGCGTTGACCCGTGCCTCGACGTCGCGCAGCACGCTCGGCGGGACGGCGGCCGAGGCGTGGAAGTCGAACCGGAACCGGCCGGGCGCGTTCTCCGAGCCCGCCTGCGTCGCGGTCTCGCCCAGCGCCTCCCGGATCGCCTTGTGCACCATGTGGGTCGCGGTGTGCGCCCTGCTGATGGCCTTGCGCCGCTCGACGTCGACCAGCGCCTCGGCCGCGGCACCCGGCCGCAACTCGCCGGAGACCACCCTGGCCCGGTGCACGACGAGCCCGGTGATCGGCGACTGGACGTCGGCGACCTCGACGACGGCGCTGTCGAGCACGATCCGCCCGCTGTCGGCCAGCTGGCCGCCCGCCTCGGCGTAGAAGGGGGTGCGGTCCAGGACGACCTCGACGTCCTGTCCCTCCGCGGCCGCCGGGACCGGCTCGCCGCCGACGAGCAGCCCGACCACCCGGGCCTCGGAGACGACCTCGTCGTACCCGGTGAACTCGACCGCCCGGCCCAGTCCGTCGGCGACGGCCCGGTACCCGCCGGTGTCACCGTGCCCGGTCTTCTTCGCCCGTGCGTCGGCCTTGGCCCGCTCCCGCTGCTCGGTCATCAGCCGGCGGAAGCCGTCCTCGTCCACCGACAGCCCGTGCTCGGCCGCCATCTCGAGGGTGAGGTCGATGGGGAACCCGTAGGTGTCGTGGAGCTGGAACGCCTTCGCCCCGCCGAGCACCGCGCAGCCGGCCTGCCTGGTCTCCCGCACGGCGACGTCGAGAATGGTTGTCCCGGCGGCGAGGGTCCTGCGGAACGCCTCCTCCTCCGCGGTGACGATCTGGGTGATGCGCTCGAACCCGGTCCCCAGCTCGGGGTAGGAGATCGCCATCCGGTCCTTGGCGGTGGTGGTCAGCTCCAGCAGCACCGGCTCGTCCACGCCGAGCAGCCGGACCGAGCGCACGGCCCGGCGCAGCAGGCGGCGCAACACGTAGCCGCGGGCCTCGTTGGACGGCGTCACCCCGTCCCCGATGAGCATGAGCGCGCTGCGCACGTGGTCGGCGACGACCCGCATCCGGACGTCGTCCGCGGGGTCGGCGCCGTACTTCCGGCCGGAGAGCTCCTCCACCCGCCGGATGACGGGGAAGACCTCGTCGATCTCGTAGAGGTTCTCGACCCCCTGGAGCAGGAAGGCCACCCGCTCCAGACCGAGGCCGGTGTCGATGTTCCGTGCCGGCAGGTCACCGAGGATCGGGAAGCCCTCCTTGCCGGCGCCCTCCCCCCGGATCGACTGCATGAACACGAGGTTCCAGAACTCGAGGAACCGGTCCTCGTCGACCTCGGGACCGCCGTCGGGGCCGTAGGCCGGCCCGCGGTCGAGGTAGATCTCGCTGCACGGCCCGCACGGTCCCGGGACACCCATGGACCAGTAGTTGTCCTTCATCCCCCGGCGGACGATCCGCTCCTCCGGCAGGCCGGCGATCTTCCTCCACAGCCCGATCGCCTCGTCGTCGTCGTGGAAGACGGTCACCCAGAGCCGGGACTCCTCGAAGCCGAACCCGCCCTCGGACTGCGGCTTCGTCGACAGCTCCCAGGCCAGCTCGATCGCGCCTTCCTTGAAGTAGTCGCCGAAGGAGAAGTTGCCGTTCATCTGGAAGAAGGTGCCGTGCCGGGTGGTCTTGCCGACCTCCTCGATGTCGAGGGTGCGCACGCACTTCTGCACACTGGTCGCCCGCCGGTACGGCGGGGTCTCCTGGCCGAGGAAGTACGGCTTGAACGGGACCATGCCCGCGTTGACGAACAGCAGGGTGGGGTCGTCGTAGAGCAGCGGAGCGCTCGGCACGACGGTGTGTCCGCGGTCGGCGAAGAAGTCCAGCCACCGTCGACGGATCTCTGCCGTTTCCATGGTGATGACGCCTCCGTGCTCGGGCCGTTCCGATGCCTGCTCTGGATCACGATCACTGCTGGGTCGTGCGCACTGCGGTCGGGATGCTCACGTTCAGGATGCCCGGGGTCACCGGGAGGGCGAACCCCGGGTCGGCACGGCCCGGTCGGGACCGTTCGGATGACCGGGTCGTGGTCGGTCAGATGACCGGGTCGTGGTCGGTGTCCCAGCCGGCAGCCCCGCCCCGGCCGGGATCGGGCTCGGTCCCCGCGTCGACGCCGAGGGCGAGCCGCAACTCCTCCTCGCGCTCGGCCATGCCGACACGGATCTCCTGCCCGACCTCGCGCAGGGCCTCGGTCATCCCGGCGGCCGAGCGGGCGATCCCCTCGGGACCGTAGGTCCGCGCGACCTGCCCGATCCGCCGGACGACCACCACCCCCGCGGCCGCACCGAGCGCCACCCAGAACAGCCTGCGCACGGTCATCCCCTCCCCCGGCGGCGACCGGCTCTCCGACCGCTCATGGCCTGCCGGACCCCGTAGGAGAAGGCGGCCACCTTGACCAGCGGTGACCCGACCGTCGCGGCGAACAACGAGGTGAGCGCCGACACGTTGGTGGAGACCTGGGCGGCGTTCGTGGTGATCGTGTCGACCCGTTCGAGCTGCTGGTTGGCGGCGTTCACCGTCGCGGTCACCTCGGTGATCAGCGGGACGGTCTCCTCCGACAGCTCCCGGATGGTGTTCCGGGTCTCGTCGAACACCTTGCCCAACTTGATCAGCGGGTAGGCGAGGAACCCCACGAGCAGCACGAACGCGAGAGCCGCTATCAGTCCCGCGACGTCCCCGATCGACATCCGGCCAACTCCCTCGTCATCCGATGTGGGTGGAGCAGCCCCCCGGGGTGCCGGACCCGACGCTGCTCGGACCCCCCGACGCGGGCCCGATCCGGACCGCAGGGGGTGACGTGACCTTATCGCGCCGACGGTCCCGGCGAATCCGCACGCCCGCCCGGGCGGGGGTCCCGGGTGCTCGGGTGGGGTCCGGCCCGGGCGCCTGCCCGGACGGGGTCGGGCTCAGGGGTTCCCGCCCCGGCCGCGACGGCCGAGGAGAGCGCGCAGCCGGTGGAGCCGTGGGCCGAGCTCCCGCTCGAACCCCCTCTCGGTCGGCCGGTAGTAGATCCGGTCGGCGACCTCGTCCGGGGCGTACTGCTGCTCGACGACCCCACGGGGATCGTCGTGCGCGTACCGGTACCCCTTGCCGTGCCCCAACTGCCGGGCGCCCGGGTAGTGGGCGTCCCGCAGGTGCGGCGGTACCGGGCCGCCGAGGCCTGCCCGCACGTCGGCGACGGCGGCGGCCACCGCGAGGTGGCTGGCGTTGGACTTCGGTGCCAGCGCGAGGTGGACCACGGCCTGGGCGAGGATGATCCTGGCCTCCGGCATGCCGACGAGCTGGACCGCCTGCGCCGCGGCCACGGCGGTCCGCAGCGCGCTCGGGTCCGCCATGCCGATGTCCTCGCTCGCCGAGATCATGATGCGGCGGGCGACGAACCGGGGGTCCTCGCCCGCCTCCAGCATCCGGGCCAGGTAGTGCAACGCGGCGTCGACGTCGGACCCCCGGACCGACTTGATGAAGGCGCTCGCCACGTCGTAGTGCTGGTCACCGGTCCGGTCGTAGCGCACCACGGCCACGTCCAGCGCCCGCTCCGCCGCCCGGAGGTCGACGAGCACCGGGCCCGCGTCGCCCTCACCGCCCTGGCCGGCGGCACCGTCCGCTTCGACGCCCACGGCCCGGTCCCGCTCGTCGAGGGCCACCCCGGCTGCGGCCTCCAGGGCGGTGAGGGCGCGCCGGGCGTCCCCGCCGGCCAGCCGGACGAGGTGGTCGAGGGCGTCGTCGGCGAGCTTGACCGTCCCGGCCAGCCCGCGTCCGTCGGCCACGGCCCGCTGCAGCAGCCTGCGCACCTCGGCGTCGTCCAGCCCGCGCAGGGTCAGCACCAGGGAACGGGACAGCAAAGGCGCCACGATCGAGAACGACGGGTTCTCGGTCGTGGCGGCGATGAGCACCACCCACCGGTTCTCCACCCCCGGCAGCAGCGCGTCCTGCTGGGACTTGCTGAACCGGTGGATCTCGTCGAGGAAGAGCACCGTCTCGGCCCCGTGCAGGTCCCGGGAGTCGCGGGCCTCCTCCATGATCCGTCGGACGTCGCGCACCCCCGCGGTCACGGCGGACAGCTCGACGAACCGGCGGCCGGTCGCCCGGGAGACCACGTGCGCGAGGGTGGTCTTGCCGGTGCCGGGCGGCCCCCAGAGCATGAGGGACGCCGGTCCGGCGAGGCCCCCGGAGCCCTCGACGAGCCGGCGCAGCGGTGAGCCGGGGGCCAGCAGGTGGTCCTGCCCGACGAGCTCGTCCAGGGTGCGCGGCCGCATCCGCACGGCCAGCGGGAGTCTCGGCCTGCCTGCCCGCAGCCGGGCGACGGACTCCTCCGCCTCCCCGGAGGGATGCGTCACGTCCCGCACGGGATCGTCGGGATCGGGTGCGAACAGGTCGGTCACTCCTGCGAGGCTAGCCGGGTGCTGGAGTCCCTCGGACACGTCATCGCCCGCAGGGCACGACTGGTCGCCGTCTGCTGGACCGTGCTGGTCGTGCTCGGGTTCCTCACCGCGATGGGGTACGTCACCGGCGACAGCCTGTTCTCCCGGCTGCACACCGGCGTCCCGGACGTCCCCGGCGAGAGCAGGAGCGGGCAGGACCTGCTCTCCGCGACCTCCGAGACCGGACCGGGCATGCACCTCGTCCTCGACGGGATCCGACCGGAGGACCCGCGGGTGCGGACCGCCGTCGTCGCGGCAGCCCGCGACGTCGCCGAGGTGCCCGGGATCCGGACCGTCCTGCACCCCTACCTCGCCGACCAGCCGGCCGCTCCGGAGCGCGGTCAGGACCGGGTCGCCGCGGCGTCCCCGGAGCTGATCGCCCTCGGCGCGGCCCAGGTGTCCGCGGACGGACGCGCGCTGCTGGTGACCGTCCTGCCAGCCGCCGACCTGCCGGAGGCCGTCGCCGACGCCGCCGAGGACGCCGCCACCGCGCGACTCCGCCGGGCGGGCGCCGAGGTGACCACCGGCGTTCCCGGGTCGAGGGCGCTCGTCGGCGGGTACACGGCGATCTTCAACGAGATCACCGGACAGGTGCGCAGGGATCTGGAGACGGGTGAGGCCGTCGCCCTCCCGATCAGCCTGCTGCTCATGGTGGTGGTGTTCGGGGGGTTCGTCGCGGCGGGCCTGCCGCTGGTGGGGGCCGTGGCCTCGATCGCGGGCGGGCTGGCGGCCCTGCTGGGGTTCTCCTTCGTGGTCGACCTCGACGCCAGCGTCGTCAACGTGGTCACCTTGCTCGGCCTCGGGCTGTGCATCGACTACTGCCTGCTCATCGTCAGCCGCTACCGCGAGGAACTGCGGGTGCTCCTCGCGGACCGGGACGACGCCGGACCGGATCGGGACGACACCCTGGTGGACGGGGACGACACCCTGGCGGGCCGGGACGGCCCCGGAACGGGCGACGGGCGGGACCTCCCGACCCTCGCCCTCGGCCGGACCCTGGCCACCGCGGGCCGCACGGTCGCCTTCAGTGCGGTCATCGTGGGAATCAGCCTCTCCGGCCTGTTCGCCTTCAGTTCCGACCTCCTCCGGGCCGTCGGCGCCGCCGGGGTGAGCGTCGTCGTCGTCGCGGTGCTCACGGCACTCACCCTGGTCCCGGCCCTCCTCGCGATCGTCGGCCACCGGGTGGTCCGGCCCGGGATCACGCATCGGGTCCCGGGACTGCGCCGGGTGGTCCGGCGACTGGGCGACGTCCCCCCTCGCGAGGGGGCGTTCTCGCGACTGGCCCGCAGGGTGCAGCGTCGGCCGGCGCTCGTGCTGGCCGGGGTGCTCGCGGTGCTGGCGACCCTGGCCGTCCCGGCGCTCGACCTGACCCTGGTGTCCTCCGGGCACCAGCACCTGCCGTCGTCCTCGCCGCAACGCCAGGTCTACGACACCATCGAGACCCGCTTCCCCGCGGTGGCGGGGGCGTCGATCACCGTCGTCGCCCGCGCTCCGGAACAGCAGGTCCGTGCCTGGTGGGCGAGCGGTGCCCTGCAGAACCTGCCCGGTGTCGCCTCGGTGGAGGAGCCCCGGGTCCAGTCGGACCCCTCGGCCGGGCAGGTCGTCGTCATCGGGGTCCGTCCGGACGGGGCCGAGTCCTCGGCGACCGCCCGGCGGCTGGTCCGGGAGATCCGCGACGTCCGGCCGGACTTCCCGACCTGGGTGACCGGGCCCTCCGCCCACCTGGAGGACTTCGTCGCCGCCTTCCTCCGGGAGGGTCCGCTCGCGGTCGGGGTGGTGGTGCTGGCGACCTTCGTGCTGCTCTTCCTGCTGACCGGGTCGGTCCTGGTACCGATCAAGGCCCTGCTCATGAACGTCGTCTCGCTGGGCGCGTCCTTCGGCGTCCTGGTGTGGGTGTTCCAGGACGGTCACCTGGAGGGCCTGCTCGGCTTCACCTCCACCGGGGCCGTCGAGACCTCCATCCCCGCCCTCGTGCTCGCCTTCGGGTTCGGCCTGGCCATGGACTACGAGGTCTTCCTGCTCTCCCGGATCAAGGAGTTCCACGACGCCGGGGCGGACAACGACGACGCCGTGGTGATGGGGTTACAGCGGACCGGGCGGATCATCACCTCCGCAGCTCTGATCATGGTCGTGGTGTTCGCCGGGTTCACCGTGGGACGACTGCTGATCATCAAGCAGACCGGGGTGGCGCTCGCGACGGCGGTGGCCGTCGACGCGACCCTGGTCCGGCTGCTGCTCGTGCCCGCCACCATGACCCTGCTCGGGGAGTGGAACTGGTGGGCCCCGGCACCGCTGCGCCGGCTGCACCGGCGACTGGGGCTGAACCACGGGGACACCGGCCCGCGGCACGAGGCGCCGGGCCACCCCGACGACGGCCCCGGTGATCGTGGTGGATGCGAACCGCATCCGGATCCGGATTCACCACGATCACGAGAGACCCTGTCGAGCTGAGGCGAGACCACCCGCCACGTCCGGAGAACCCTCGACGGAGAGTCCCCGGTCGACCGTCACCCTGTCGACCACCACCTCCGACGGCGGCTGGTGCCCGCCGCCGGAGGATGCTCAGACGGCGTTCACCGGAGCGATGGCCCGCAGGATGGTGACCCGCGGCGATCTCGCGGTCTCGGTGATCACCAGGTCCGTCGCCGAGCCCTTGGCCTTCAGGTTCTCGATGATCGTGACGTCCCAGTAGCTCAGCCGCCCCACCGCGTCGTAGACCAGCCCGTACACCCACACCTCACCGACCCGCTTGGTACTGGTGGTGCTGACCGTGAAGTGGTGGACGGAGTAGTAGCCGTCGACCTTGGTACGCAGGCGTTTCACGGTCAGCGGGGGTCGGGGCGACGGTGTCGGAACCACATAGCCCTCAGGGATGACCCGGAAGGTCGCCGTCCTGACGGCCTTCGCCGACAGCCCGGTCTCGACGGAGGAGAAGTAGGTTCTGCCGTACGGCGGGATGGCATCTCCGGCGATCCCGCCCGTCCAGCGCCTGATGACCTTGCCGGACGAGTTGATCATCTCGACCTGGAACTCGCTGACGCCCTGCCAGGAGGTGGAGTTGTTGAAGAACTCCCCGAGCACCTGCACCGAGGTGTCCGACCTGATCGCGCGGAGGCTCATGGTGGACACCCCCGCCCTGGGCGTCCGGTACCTGAGGACGTAGCTGTCGCCTGCGTCGTACCCGGAGGTCGAGCGGACCCTGAGGAAGCTGTCGCCCTTCGGCAACCGCACGGACAGGGACTCGAAGCGCCGGCCCCCATGGGAGGACGTGACCACGTGCCTGCCGTCGGCACCGAACAGCGCGAGCTCGTAGTCCGCGGGGAGGGAGCCGAGGGTGATCAGTGCCCGGCGGCTCGCGGTGAGGGTGACCCGGTACCAGTCGACGTCGCCCCTGCTCGAGATCGTGTTCCGCACCCAGGTCCCCTGCGGGATGGCCTTGGCGGTCCTGGCCGCGGCAAGGGTGCCGGGCCGGTCCGTCGCCGCCGCCGCCTCGCCCGCGGAGATCGTCGACCCGCTGACCGTCAGCACCAGCGCTGCCACGACCACGCCTGCCGGACCCTGTCGACGTACCCGCCTCACGAGATCTCCTCGCTGATCCCGACCGGCTCGTCGACCGGTACCTCTGTGCGTTCTGACCCGTTCCCGCTCGCGACACCTGGTTCGGGCCGGTTGATCGTACAAGCGCCCGGGCGACCCCTGTGCCCGAACCACCCTTCGGGCGGCGCCGTTCCGGTAGGTGCCGTTCCGGTAGATGCTGTCGGGCGGTGCCGTCGCGGTAGATGCTGTCGGGCGGTGCCGTCAGACGGTGCCGTCCAGGTAGGCACGGCGCAGCTCCGGGGGGAACTTCTCGATCGCGTACCGCAGCGCCACCCGGGGCATGGTCCGGCAGTGTTCGCGGAGGAAGCGCTCCGCCGCCTCCCGGTCCCGGTTGCCGACCTCGCGCAGCATCCAGCCGACCGCCTTGCGGACGAGATCGTGCGGGTCGTCGACGAGTCGCTCGGCCAGGGCCAGTGTGGGTCCGTTGTCCCCGGCCCGGACGAACGCGAAGGTGGCCAGCATGGCGATCCGCCGGTCCCACACCAGGGACGAACCGGCGAGCCGGTGCAGGATCTCGGGTCCTGCCCCGGGCGACATCTCCGGTCCTGCCCCGGGTGCCCCTGCGGGGATCCGGTCTCCGGACCCCGCTGCTCCGGCGGAGCCGAGGAGCCACTGACCCAGCAGGTACGGTGCCGAGCTGTCCACGAGGTCCCAGTTGTTCACCCGGGCGGTGTTCGCCAGGTACAGCTGGACGATCTCCGCCCGTTCACCGGCCGGTGCCCGGCGGAACCGCTCGACAAGGATCAGCAGAGCGGTGAGCCGCTCCTCGTGCCACCCCCCGCGCAACAGCAGTGCGACATCGTCGAGGGTCACCTCCCGGGCGTACCGGCGGGCGATCCGCCGCTGGACGGGGACCGGGACGCCGAGGAAGCGGTCCCCGTCGGCGTACCCGCCGGGACCGGCCTTGAAGAACCGCGCCGTCCCTCGCGCCCGCTCGGGATCACCGGCGGCCCGGAGCTCGGAGCGGACGGTGTCGGCGATCGAGGTCACGGGTCAAAGGTGCCACGGGCCGACGGCCCGGGGCCGCAGGCGGGAGCCACGCGGTACCGGGCTGTCGTGCCGGGGCCGTGCACCGGGTGGAACCGTGCACAGGGCAGGGCCGTGCGCCGGGTGGAACCGTGCACCGGGCGGGGCCGTGCGCCGTACTACGGTCGGGGTGTGCCGACCCCCGAGTTCATCCTGCGCCTGCGCGAGAAGATCGGTCACGACCTGCTCTGGCTGCCGGGGGTGACCGCGGTGGTGCTGCACGAGGATCGGGTCCTCCTGGTCAGGCGCTCGGACAACGGCGAGTGGACACCGGTCACCGGCATCGTGGACCCGGGTGAGCACCCGTCCCGGACCGCCGAGCGCGAGGTGCTCGAGGAGACCGGGGTGCGCTGCTCCGTCGAGGCCCTGGTGGGGGTGAGCGTGACGGAGCCGATGGTCTACGTCAACGGTGACCGCGCCCAGTACCTGGACCACACCTTCCGCTGCCACTACCTCGGGGGCAGCGCCCACGCGGCGGACGACGAGTCGTACGAGGCGGCCTGGTTCCCCCTCGACCGGCTGCCCCCGATGCGGGCCGACCTCGCGCAGCGGATCCGCACGGCACAGGAGCACGTCGGCTCCGTCCGGTGAGCCCCGGCCGGTCGAGGACCAGATCGGACCAGGTCAGCCTGCCGTGTCCTCCCTGCGCACCGGGACGGCGTCCACCCCGGCCTCCTTGCGCTGCTGCGCGGTGATGGGGGCCGGCGCGCTGGTGAGCGGGTCGTAGCCGCCACCGGACTTCGGGAAGGCGATGACGTCGCGGATGGACTCGGAGCCGGCGAGCAGGGCGACCACCCGGTCCCAGCCGAACGCGATCCCGCCGTGCGGCGGCGCCCCGTACTTGAACGCCTCCAGCAGGAAACCGAACTTCTCCTGGGCCTGCTCCTGGTCGATCCCCATCACGGCGAAGACCCGCTCCTGGACGTCGCGCCGGTGGATACGGATCGAGCCGCCGCCGATCTCGTTGCCGTTGCAGACGATGTCGTAGGCGTAGGCGAGGGCCTTGCCGGGGTCGGACTCGAAGGAGTCGACCCACTCCGGCTTCGGCGAGGTGAAGGCGTGGTGCAGGGCCGTCCAGGCACCCGAGCCCACGGCGACGTCCTCGCTGTCGGCCACGGCCTCGAACAGGGGCGGGTCGATGACCCACACGAACGACCACTGCGCGGGGTCGATGAGACCCAGCCGCCGGGCGATCTCCAGCCGGGCCGCGCCGAGCAGGGCCTGGGACGGCTTGGCCGCGCCGGCCGCGAAGAACACGCAGTCGCCGGGAGCCGCGCCGACGTGCGCGGCGAGCCCGGCCCGCTCCGCCTCGGAGAGGTTCTTCGCCACCGGGCCGGCCAGGGTGCCGTCCTCGCCGACGAGGACGTACGCCAGTCCCCGTGCCCCGCGCTGCTTCGCCCACTCCTGCCAGGCGTCCAGGGTCCTGCGCGGCTGGCTCGCCCCGCCGGGCATGACCACGGCACCGACGTAGGGCGCCTGGAACACCCGGAACGGGGTGTCGGCGAAGAACCCGGCGCACTCCACCAGCTCCAGCCCGAAGCGCAGGTCGGGCTTGTCGGTGCCGAACCGGCGCATGGCCTCGGCGTAGGACATCCGCGCGATCGGGGTCTCCAGCTCGTGCCCGATCAGCCGCCACAGGGCGACGAGCACGTCCTCGGCGACGGCGATGACGTCGTCCTGCTCGACGAAGCTCATCTCCAGGTCGAGCTGGGTGAACTCCGGCTGCCGGTCGGCCCGGAAGTCCTCGTCCCGGTAGCACCGGGCGATCTGGTAGTACCGCTCCATCCCGGCGACCATGAGCAGCTGCTTGAACAGCTGCGGGCTCTGCGGCAGGGCGTACCAGCAGCCGGGGGCCAGCCGCGCGGGCACCACGAAGTCCCGGGCGCCCTCGGGGGTCGACCGGGTCAGCGTCGGGGTCTCGATCTCCAGGAAGCCGTGCCGGTGCAACGTCTCGCGGGCGACCCTGCTGACCTCGCTGCGCAGCCGCAGCGCCGCGGCCGGTCCCGGCCGGCGCAGGTCCAGGTAGCGGTGCCGCAGCCGGGCCTCCTCGCCGACCTCGACGTGCTCGCCCACCTGGAACGGCAGCGGCGCGGAGGCGTTGAGCACCTCGACCTCCGCCGCCATCACGTCGATCTCACCGGTGGGGATCGCGGGGTTCTCGTTGCCCTCCGGACGCCGCCTGACCTCACCGGTGACCCGCAGGCAGTACTCGTTGCGCAGCCCGTGTGCCCCGGAGGATTCCAGCAGCTCGTCGCGGATGACGACCTGGGCCACCCCCGACCCGTCGCGCAGGTCGATGAAGGCGACCCCACCGTGATCACGCCGGCTGGCCACCCACCCGGTCAGGGTGACGGTGGATCCGATGTGGTCGGCGCGCAGGGTGCCGGCCTCGTGGGTGCGCAGCACGATGGTCCTCTCGACGGGGGCGCTCGCCCCTAATGATCATTCCGGCCGGGACGACGTGGTCCTCCCGCGCCGGATCCTACGCGGACGGTGCGTGACCGCCGACCCTGGCCGTCACCGCCCGGCCGGCGCCTCGCCCTCCGCCGCAGGGCTCACCAACCGCAGGACTCACCAGACACAGAGCTCACCACACACAGGGCTCCCCGGACACGGAACTCATCCGGCACAGGGCTCGCTCACCAACGGTGGTGCACGTGCGGGCGGATCCACTCGTCGTAGATCCGGCGCACCCCGGCCAGCGCCGTGGCGTCGAGCGGCGGCAGGTCGGCCGCCGCGGCGTTGGCGCGCGCCTGCTCCCCGCTGCGGGCACCGGGGATGACCACGCTCACCCCCGGCTGGTCGACGATCCAGCGCAGGGCGAACGCGGCCGTCGGCGTGCCCTCCCCCAGCGCGGCGATCTCCCTGGCCGCGGCGACGCCCACCTCGAACGGCACCCCGGAGAAGGTCTCTCCGACGTCGAAGGCCTCGCCGTTCCGGTTGAAGGTGCGGTGGTCGTCGGCGGCGAAGGTCGTCGTGACGTCGTAGCGCCCGGAGAGCAGGCCGCTCGCCAGCGGCACCCTGGCGATGATCCCGACCCCCGCCTCGGCGGCGGCGGGCAGCACCCGCTCCAGCGGTTTGAGCCGGAAGGCGTTGAGGATGATCTGGACGGTGGCGACCCCCGGCCGGGCGATGGCGGTCAGCGCCTCGGCGCAGGTCTCGACCGAGACGCCGTAGCCGGCCATGATCCCGTCGTCCACCATGGCGTCCAGCGCGTCGAACACCTCGTCGGTCCGGTACACGGCGGGCGGCGGGCAGTGCAGCTGGACCAGGTCAAGGGTCTGGACGCCGAGGTTGCGGCGGCTGCGGTCGGCCCAGTCGCGGAAGGCGGCCGCGGTGTAGGCCTCGGGCACGTGCGGGTCGGCCCGCCGTCCCATCTTCGTGGCGACCGTGACGTCGGCGTCCGGCCGCTCCCGCAGGAACCGGCCGATGAGACGCTCGCTCCGGCCGTCGCCGTAGACGTCGGCGGTGTCCAGGAAGGTCACCCCGGCGGCGACCGCCGCGTCGAGGACGCCGAGCGCGTCGCTCTCCGCCACCTCACCCCAGCTGCCGCCGAGCTGCCAGCACCCCAGCCCGACGACCCCCACCGACCGTCCCGTCCGTCCGAGCGTCCTCGTCTCCATGCCGGCAACCCTAGACGAGTGGTCCGACCGGCCGTCTGCTCCCGGCTGGTCACCGGGCTCGCCCTCCACCAGGGCGGTTCGTCCCCTTCACCCGGGCCGACCGTCGGCCGATGAATCGGTAGCCGGCCGGTCGGGTGACGGGTCGACCGGAGCCGTCCGAGGAGGGGAGGACGCCGATGGACACCGACGAGGAGGGTCGGGTGCCACCGCCGGCGTTCCCGCTGCCTCCGGGAGGCTCCCCGGCCGGGCGCCCGTTCGAGTCCTCGGCGCTCTCGGTGCCCCGGTCGCGGATCGGCCGCGTCTCGGTCGCGGGACGACTCGCCCTGCCGAGGGAGCGTCCCCGGACCGTCCCGCAGGTGGACTCGGTGACCTTCGTCGCGGCGTGCCCGACCTGCGGGCAGGACTGCCTCTGGTCGGAGGAACGGGTGGACACCCGACTGCGTACCACCATCGACTGCACCTGCCCGCTCCCCACGGGTCCGCGTCGGACCGCCGGGAGCTCCACCGACGGCACGACAACCGTCGATCCGGTGTGATATTCGCCAATCCCCCATACGGAACGATCCAGTGTCACCGTCCGGTCACGTGCAGTAGGCTGCCCCAGGGATGAGGGTGGGTGAGCCACGAGAGGACGACACAGCGTGTCCGTGCGAGCGACGGCGGTCGTCGCCCTGTCCCCGAACCATTCCCGACCGGTGCTGCCCCGTCCCGGACATCCGGCTCCGCGGGACACCGGAGCCGCGGCGGTGGAGTTCGCCCTCGTCATCCCGATGCTGTTGATGATCCTCTTCGGGATCGTCGAGTACGGCCTGTGGTTCACCGACTCGATCGGTCTGCGCCACGGAGCCCGGGAGGTGGCCAGGGCGGGGGTCGTGGGCCAGTGGGACCGCGGGGCCGCGTCCTGCGACCGTGCTCCCCTGCCCGGTGCGTCGGCCAACATGCAGACCCTCGCCTGCACGGCCGCGAACGTCACCCCGCGAACATCGAGCGACCTCTACGTCAAGATCGCCGTACTGGACGCCGACGGCGCCCCGACCAGTAGCTGGGCCGTGGGCGGCACGCTGCGGGTCTGTCTGCTGGAGCACCACCAGGCCGTCACCGGACTGGCCCCCATGCCGGAGGGCGGGGTCATCCGGAGCCGGATCGACATGGCGATCGAGCAGGCCGCGGAACTCCAGGAGGAGAGCGGCGGGCAGGACGCCCTGCCGGTGGAGACGGGTGCGGACTGGAACTGGTGCTGACCATGGTCGCCGCCCCAGCCCTCCGGCCTGCCCCAGCACTCCCATCTGCCTCCGCTCTCCGGCCTGACGGAGCGTCCGCCGGCTCCGCCCCGCCCGACGCCCTGCCACGAGGACTCCTCCCGACCCGCCTGTGGCAGGGACGGCGGACCCCCGGTCGCGGTGCGGGGCACCCCCGGGACGACGGTGCCGTCGCCGTGCTGGTGGCCGTGCTCCTCGCCGTCCTCCTCGGCATCGCCGCCCTGGTCGTCGACCTCGGACTCGCCATGGACACCCGGGGCCAGGCGCAGAACGCCGCCGACAGCAGCGCCCTCGCCGCCGCCGTCGCCCTCGCCGACGGCGAGGACGCCGCCACCGCGATCGCCAGGGCGATGAGCTACGCCGACCGCAACTACGGGGTCACCGCGGCGGAGTGGGCCGCGTGCACCGACGACCACCCGCTGCCGGTCCACCCGACGACCCCGTGCATCTCCCTCGACGGCACGACCACGCGGGTCGTCGTCCCGGAGCGACGCGTCCCCGCCCTCTTCAGCGGGGTGCTCGGGGGTGAGGGGATCCGGGTCAGGGCGGCGGCGGAGGCCGGCTGGACCGAACGTGGGGAGTTCACCGGCCCGTGCGTGTTCTGCGTGCTCGACGAGTTCGCCGGCCAGACCGGGACCCTCGCCGTGAACGGCGGCAGCGTCTGGGTGAACGGCACCACGCACTTCAACAACAACAACAACGGAGAGGTCACGGTCACCGGCGGCGACATCAGGCTCGCCGGCGACTGGGACGGGGTCGGCACGTTCACGCCGGCCCCCGATGCCGACGTCGATCCGTTCACCGACCCGTTCGCCGCGCTCCCGCTGCCCCCCTCCGAGCTGGACAGGGGACAGCCCGCCACGGTCGGCAGCGGCGACTGCACACCGGGCAACTACACGAGCATCGCGGACTGCACCTCCCTCGCCGCGGGCCTCTACGTGCTCGCCGGAGGGTCGCACGCCATCCACGGCGGGGTCGACGCGGAGGGCGTGACGCTCTACTTCACCTGCTCGCGCAGGAGCGGAGGCAGGACCTATCCCGACGACTGCGACGCCGACGGTGAGGACGGAGCGACGCTCGCCGGGGCAGGGATCGGGACGGCGACGCTCTCCGCCCCGGACTCAGGCCCCTACCAGGGCTTCGCCGTGATCCTGGACCGTCACAACACCGTCGACCTGCGCTGGACCGGCAACGGGGCGCTGACCGTGCGCGGGACCCTCTACGCCCCCGCGGCGACCCTCGACCTGCGCGGGAACGGGATCTACACGAGTCACGGCGTCACCGTCGTCGGGGACGTCGACCTCCGGGGCAACCACGACCACGTCTACAACGGCCCGCAGCCCGGCGATCCGGTGCCGCCGGAGGTGTGGGAGCTGCGGACGCAGATCACGCTGGTGAACTGACCACCGGGACGACGCGAGGTCGCAGGTCCTCCGCGGGAGGCAGCCACGCGGCCGGGTCGGCGTCCTTCTGGTCCCCGGAGCGGATGTCCTTGACCTGGTGCGTGCCGTCAGCCTGGGGGAACCAGACGTAGGGAATGCCCCTGCGGTCCGCGTACCGGATCTGCCTGCCGAACTTCGCTGCGGACGGCGAGACCTCGGTGGCGATCCCCCGCCGGCGCAGGCCGGTGGCCAGGCAGTCGGCTGCCGCCCTGTCCTCCTCGGCGGTGAGCGCCACGAGCACGCAGGTCGGCACCGGCCTGCTGGCGGCGACCAGCCGCCTGCCCACCAGCCGGGACACCAGCCGGGTGACCCCGATCGAGAGGCCCACCCCCGGGTAGGTGTCCTTCCCGTCGCTGGCCAGGGCGTCGTACCGGCCGCCGGAGCAGATGGAGCCGAGGTCCTCGTGACCGAGCAGCACCGTCTCGTACACGGTCCCGGTGTAGTAGTCCAGCCCCCGCGCGATCTTCAGGTCCGCGACCAGCGCCCCCGGCACGTGCTCCGCCGTCGCCTCGACCACCCTGGCCAGCTCCACGAGCCCCGCGTCGAGCAGCGGGTGCTCGACCCCGAGCGCACGCACCCGGTCGACGAAGGAGGCGTCCGGCGCGCTGATCCGCGCCATGGCGAGACAGGCCTCGGCCTGGGCCCGGCTCGCACCCGCCTCGTCGCGGAGCAGCTCGGCCACGACGTCCGGGCCGACCTTGTCCAGCTTGTCCACGGTGCGCAGCACCGCGGCCACGTCGGCGAGCCCGAGCCCCGCGTAGAAGCCCTCGGCCACCTTGCGGTTGTTGACGTGGACCCGCACCGGCGGCGTGCCGACCTCGGCGAGAGCCGTCAGCGCCTCGATCATGACGATGGGCAGCTCGACCTCGTGGTGGAAGGGCAGCTCCCCCGCCCCGACGACGTCGACGTCCGCCTGGACGAACTCCCGGAACCGCCCGTCCTGGGGTCGCTCGCCCCGCCACACCTTCTGGATCTGGTACCGGCGGAAGGGGAACTGGAGCTTCCCCGCGTTCTCCAGCACGTAGCGGGCGAACGGCACGGTGAGGTCGAAGTGCAGCCCGAGCCGGCGGGCGGGATCGCCCTCCTCCTCGCCCTCGGCCTGCAGCCGGCGCAGCAGGTAGACCTCCTTGTCGATCTCCCCCTTGCGCAGCAGCTGCTCCAGCGGCTCGACGGCCCTGGTCTCGACGGGGGCGAACCCCCACAGCTCGAAGGTCCTGCGCAGCGTGTCCAGCACGTGCAGCTCGACGATCCGGTCGGCCGGCAGCAGCTCGGGGAACCCGGACAGGGGGCGTGGGCGGGCCATCACTCCCCCTCGCCCGGGGCGCCGCCGTCCTCGCCGACGAGCTCGACCAGGAACGGGTTGCGCACCCGCTCCCTGCCGATGGTCGTCGTGGGACCGTGGCCGGGCAGCACGAGGGTGTCGTCCGGGAGGGTGAGCACCCGCTCCCGCAGCGACCGCCGCATCAGAGCCGGGTCGCTGCCGGGCAGATCGGTGCGGCCGATGCTCCCGGCGAAGAGGACGTCGCCGGTCAGCACGGTGGCCGTCGCGTCGGCGACCCCGTCGGCCGCGCCGTACGGGTCGGCCGACCGCGGGTCGTCCGGGATCCCGGGGAGGGTGAACATCAGGCACCCCTCGGTGTGTCCCGGGACGTGGGCGACGTCGAGGGTCAGCCCCGCGACGTCCAGTCGGTCGCCGTGCGCGACCGTCACCACGTCCTCGGGCTCGACCCAGGAGTCCCGCCGCCCGAACTCCTGCTCCAGCATCGCGACCAGGGCGGGGTCGAGGTTCGCGTACGGGTCGTGCAACCGGTACCGGTCGTCGGCGTGGACGTGGGCCGCGACCCCGTGCCCGCCGCAGACCGGGGTCACCGAGTAGACGTGGTCGACGTGCCCGTGGGTGAGGAGCACGGCGGCCGGGCGCAGCCGGTGCTCCCGCAGCACCTCGGCGAGCCGGTCCAGCACCCCGATCCCCGGGTCGACGACGACGCACTCCTCGCCGTCGGCTGGAGCGAGGACGAAGCAGTTGGCCGGGATGGCGGCACCCGGGAAGCCCTTCACGAACACCAGGCGAGCCTATCGAGTCGCCCCGGAGAGCCCCCGGCGTCGGGTGCCGGACGGCGACGGGGTGAGGGCCAGCCCGCCCCCGGGGCCGGATCCCTGAGCCGGGCGTGGTACCGGGATCCCGACCTCGGTGGCTGTTCACCCTAGACTGACCCCCGGCCGGCCGGACCTACGGTGGCCTGGGACGGAGGAGGGCAGGATGTCGCCCATCAAGAGGGACCGCGCCTACGAGCGGCGCCGCTGGGAGAACTACCAGAAGAAGCTCAGTGAGAGGCGGGAGAGGCAGCTGAGGATGCGCCGGGTCGGTGCCATCCTCGGCGCCGTCGCAACCATCTTCGTGGTGGTCGGCGGCACCTACTACCTGATGACGCGCGGCGACGACAGCAGCTCCACCGCCGCGCAGCCGACGCCGGCTCCGAGCGCGTCCGCCACGCCGACGACCACCGCGAAGAACCCCTGCAAGCCGGTGACCGTCACGCCCCCCGCGACCCCCAAGAGCTGGGCGTCGGTCCCGTCGAAGGACGGCGCCGGGGACAAGACCTGGAACGTCACGCTCGGGACCAACTGCGGCGACATCCGACTCAGCCTCGACGGCGAGAAGGCACCGCAGGCGGTGTCCTCGATGCTGCACCTGATCAAGGGTGACTTCTACACCGGGTCGGCGTGCCACCGGCTGACCACCGACGGACTGTACGTCCTCCAGTGCGGCGACCCGACCGGCAGCGGGACCGGGAGCCCCGGGTACAGCTACGGTCCGATCGAGAACGCCCCGAAGAACGACGTCTACCCGGCCGGGACCATCGCCATGGCCCGCCAGGGGAACAAGGGCGACTCGATGGGAAGCCAGTTCTTCCTGGTCTACAAGAAGTCGACGATCCCCTCCGACTCCGCGGGCGGGTACACGATCCTCGGCAAGATCACCGACGGCCTCGACATCGTCAAGAAGATCGCTGCCGGTGGCACGGTGGACGGAGGCGGGGACGGCTCGCCGATGTTCCCGATCGCCATCGAATCCGCGAAGGCCGAGAGCGAATGACCCCCGACCCGCTCGACGCCGGTACCGCTGCTGCGGATCCGGCGCCGGGTCCCGAGCTGGAACAGCTCCCCAGGGACGAACGGGCGAGCAGGAAGCGTGACATCGTGACCGCACAGCAGTGGGGGCGCGTGGACTCCGACGGCACGGTGTGGGTTCGCACCTCGGCCGGGGAGCGCGCCGTCGGTCAGTATCCGGGGGCCAGCGAGGAGGAGGCTCTCGCGTACTTCACCCGCAAGTTCGAGGAGCTGCGGTCCCAGGCCGATCTCCTCGAGCAGCGGCTGCGGGCCGGGCAGATCGCCCCCAACGAGGCCCTCGCCACCATCAAGCGCCTCTCCGAGGCCGCCGCGGAGGCCAACGCCGTCGGCGACCTGGAAGGACTCGTGGCGCGCCTGGCCGCGCTGGAGCCGGTGGTCCAGGAGAAGCGGGCGGAGCAGGAGCGTGCCCGGCAGGAGGCCCGCAGGCAGGCGGTCGCGACCAGGACGGAACTGGTCGAGGAGGCCGAGGCCATCGCGGCGACGGACGTCGAACGGATCCCGTGGAAGTCCTCCGGGGACCGGCTGCGGGAGCTCTTCGACACCTGGAAGGCCCAGCAGCGGGAGGTCCGGCTCGACCGGCACACCGAGGACGAGCTCTGGAAGCGATTCTCCCACGCCCGCACCACCTTCGACCGGAAGCGGCGCCAGTACTTCGGTGCTCTCGACGAGCAGCGGTCGGCGGCGAAGGCGGCCAAGGAGGCCCTCGTCGCCGAGGCCGAGGCCCTGGCGTCCTCGACCGAGTGGGGAGCCACGGCCGCCGCGTACCGGGCGCTGATGGACCGCTGGAAGGCGGCCGGACGAGCGGCGAAGAGGGACGACGACGCGCTCTGGGCCCGGTTCCGCGCCGCCCAGGACACCTTCTTCTCGGCAAGGGCTGCCACCGCGCAGGAGACCGACAACCAGTACCGGGCGAATCTGGAGGCCAAGGAGGCCCTGCTGACCGAGGCCGAGGCACTGCTGCCGGTCGAGGACCCGCAGGCCGCCCGGGCCGCACTACGTGACATCCAGGAGCGCTGGGAGGCCGCGGGCCGGGTCCCGCGGTCCGAGCTGGGTCGGGTCGAGGCGCGACTGCGGGCCGTCGAGCAGGCGGTGCGTCAGGCCGAGGACGATCGCTGGAGGCGGTCCAACCCGGAGGCCAGGGCTCGCGCCGAGGGTGTCGTCGCCCAGTTGGAGGCGGCGATCACGGCGTTGCGCACGGACCTCGAGAAGGCGAAGGCCGCGGGCAACACCCGGAAGATCCAGGACACCGAGCAGGCGCTCCAGGCCAGGGAGGAGTGGCTGGAGCAGGCTCGGCGGGCCCTCAGCGACTTCAGCGGCTGACGCGTGCGGGGCGGCTCCGTCGGTGAGCTGCCCACAGCTCCTGCTGCCGTCACGTCGTCCACAGGGACGCGATGTGCGGTCCCGACGCGGTCGGGATCCGGGCACGCTGGTGGCATGCCGTCGTCCCCGCTGACCCTGGACGCGTGGTACGCCGCGCGTCTGTCCCAGCCCGCGTCGCCGGTCGCCGCGGCTGCCGGGTTGTCCCCCGTCTGCCCGGTGTTCGACCCGAACCGTCCGTTCCGGGTTGACGTCCCGGAAGGCATCGGCGCGGCCGAGGCCGCCCGGTGGCGGGCGGCGGGTCTGCTGCGCCGACTGGTCCTCGACGTCCACGTCGCCACCGACGTGGAGGACCGCCCGGGGGTGCGCGCCGGCGCGCTGGCCTGTCTGCTCCCGGAGCGGCTCGCCGACGCTGTCCTCGCCGGTCGGTCGGCGTACTGGGTCCACGTCGGCGGGACGGCACCGGAACGGGTGGACGTCGTGCTCCCACCGGGGCGGCACTCCGCGGACGCGCCGGGGGTGCGGGTCCGGCAGGCGGAGCTCGCCGAGGACGACGTCGACGTGGTGGAGGGGACGCCGGTCACCTCACCGGTGCGCACCGCCGTCGACCTGGCCCGGTGCCCGCACGCCCCGGCCGCCGTCGAGGAACTGCACCTGCTGGCCGCGGCGACCGGCTGCACGGCTGCGGACGCCCTGCGGCGCCTGGAGCCCATGACCGGACGGCGCGGGGTGTCCGCGGCCAGGAGGCTGATCACCACCTGGCTCGGGGGCGGCCCTCAGTCCTCGCCGCGCCGCCCCACCACCCGGTAGGCGTCGAAGACCCCGTCGACCTTGCGCACCGCCGCGATGACGTGGCCCAGGTGCGCCGGGTCGGCCATCTCGAAGGTGAACCGGGAGATGGCCACCCGGTCCCGCGAGGTCGACACGTTCGCGGCGAGGATGTTCACGTGGTGGTCCGACAGCACCCGGGTGACGTCGGACAGCAGCCGGCTCCGGTCCAGCGCCTCGACCTGGATCTGGACCAGGAAGACCGTCCCCGAGGTCGGCGCCCACTCCACGTCGATGATCCGGTCCGGCTCGGCCCGGAGCTCCGCGACGTTGCCGCAGTCCTCGCGGTGGACCGAGACGCCGCTGCCCCTGGTGACGAACCCGACGATGGGGTCTCCCGGCACCGGGGTGCAGCAGCGGGCGAGCTTGACCCAGACGTCGTCGACGCCCCGGACGACCACCCCGGGGTCACCGGTCCTCGGCCTGCGCGGCCGGGTGGGGGTCGTCGCCTCGGCGAGGTCCTCCTCGGTGCCCTCCTCCCCGCCGAGGGACTGCACCAGGCGCTGGACCACGGTGGTGGCGACGACGTGCCCCTCGCCGATCGCGGCGTACAGGGCCGAGACGTCCGGGTACCGCATCTCCGTCGCGAGCGCGACCAGCGACTCGTGGGACATGAGCCGCTGGATCGGCAGGTGCTGCTTGCGCATCGCCTTGGCCAGCGCGTCCTTGCCGTTCTCGATGGCCTCCTCGCGTCGCTCCTTGGAGAACCACTGCCGGATCTTGTTCCGGGCACGCGGGCTCCGGACGAAGGTCAGCCAGTCACGGCTCGGCCCGGCGCTGTCGGCCTTGGACGGGAAGATCTCCACGACGTCGCCGTTGTCGAGCCGGCTCTCCAGCGGGACCAGCCGGCCGTTCACCCGGGCGCCCATGCACCGGTGACCGACCTCGGTGTGCACGGCGTAGGCGAAGTCGACCGGGGTCGACCCGGACGGCAGTGCCACCACGTCGCCCTTGGGGGTGAAGACGTACACCTCCTGGGCATTGATCTCGAACCGGAGGGAGTCCAGGAACTCCCCCGGGTCCTCGGTCTCCCGCTGCCACTCCAGCAGTTGGCGCAGCCAGGCCATGTCGTTGACGCTGCCGTCGTCCCTGGTGGTGCCGTTGCGCTCCGGGGCGTCCTTGTACTTCCAGTGCGCCGCGACGCCGTACTCGGCCCGTCGGTGCATCTGGTGGGTGCGGATCTGGATCTCGACCGGCTTGCCCTCGGGTCCGATCACCGTCGTGTGCAACGACTGGTACATGTTGAACTTGGGCATCGCGATGTAGTCCTTGAACCGCCCCGGTACCGGGTTCCACCGCGCGTGCAGCGCCCCCAGTACCGCGTAGCAGTCCCGGACCGTGTCGACGAGGACCCGGACCCCGACCAGGTCGTAGATGTCGGCGAAGTCCCGACCTCGCACGATCATCTTCTGGTAGACGGAGTAGTAGTGCTTCGGCCGCCCGGTCACCGTCGCCTTGATCTTGGCGGTGCGCAGGTCGGCGGTGACCTGCTCGCGCACCTGGGCCAGGTAGTCCTCCCTCGCCGGCGCACGTTCGGCGACCAGCCGCACGATCTCGTCGTAGACCTTGGGGTAGAGGGTCGCGAAGGACAGGTCCTCCAGCTCCCACTTGATCGTGTTCATGCCGAGCCGGTGCGCCAGCGGCGCGTAGATCTCCAGGGTCTCCCGCGCCTTGCGCTCCGCGGACTCCTGCGGGACGTACCGCCAGGTCCTGGCATTGTGCAGCCGGTCAGCCAGCTTGATCACCAGGACCCGGATGTCCCGGGACATGGCGACCACCATCTTGCGGACCGTCTCGGCCTGCGCGGCGTCCCCGTAGGTGACCTTGTCGAGCTTGGTCACCCCGTCGACGAGCATCGTGATCTCGTCGCCGAAGTCCCTCCTCAGGTCCTCCAGCGCGTAGTCGGTGTCCTCGACGGTGTCGTGGAGCAGCGCGGCGGCCAGCGTCGGCGGTGTCATGCCCAGCTCGGCGAGGATGGCGGCGACGGCGACCGGATGGGTGATGTACGGGTCGCCGCTCCTGCGCTTCTGACCGAGGTGAGCCCTGGCCGCGGCCTCGTACGCCCGCTCCACCACGGAGAGGTCGGCCTTGGGGTGGGACTGCCGCAGGGTGCGGAGCAGGGGCTCCAGCAGCGGGGACATGGTTGTCGACCGGCCGGACCCGAGGCGGGCGATCCGGGACAGCACCCTGGTCGGTCCGGGAAGGCCCTCGGTCGGGGACTGGCGGTGCCGTGACGGCGGGGTTGCCGCGTCCGCGGCTCGATCGGGCCCGGTGGCGTCCTCCACCTGCCCGTCGGTGACCCGCTCGTTCGACATCTGCCTCCTGCTCACCGGGTCGGGACGCGAGATCCCGATGCCCTGAGTGTACGAGGCGGGAGGCGTCCTGGCTCCGGTGGACAGGCCGTCTCCTCCGGCGGTGGGACGGTCCCCCGCCGCTCCGGGACGCCGCCCCGTGCCACCCGGGGCGTCAGACCCTGAACAGGGCGCTGAGCTCACGCCCCGGCATCCGGTCCCGGCCGGCGAGGAAGCCGAGCTCCAGGAGCACGGACACCCCGGCGACCCGTGCCCCGACCCGCTCGACGAGCTCACAGGTCGCCGCCGCGGTGCCGCCCGTGGCCAGCACGTCGTCGACCACGAGCACCCGCTGATCGGGCCGCACGGCGTCGACGTGCATCTCGATGGCCGCCGTCCCGTACTCCAGCGAGTACTCGACTCCCAGCGTCTCGTGGGGCAGCTTGCCGCTCTTGCGCACCGGCACGAACCCGACGCCGAGGGCGAGCGCGATCGGCGCGGCGAGGACGAACCCCCTGGCCTCGATGCCGGCCACCACGTCGACCTGCCCACGCCAGGCCTCGGCCATGCTGTCCACCACGGCGCCGAACGCCAGCGGGTCGGCGAGCAGCGGGGTGATGTCCTTGAAGCCGATGCCCGGTTTCGGATAGTCACGGATCTCGCGGATGAGACCGAACGCCCGGTCCAGGGCCTCGCTCGCGCTGGTGTCGGTCATCCCTTCCCCCTTCTCGACCCCGGAGGCACCGCCTCCCCGGACACAGACTCCCGGAGGCGCCGCCTCCCGGAACACGGACTCCCGGGACACGGACTCCCGGGACACGGACTCCCGGGACACGGCTGCCCGGCAGCGGACACTGCCGGGCAGCCGTGACGGGAACCGCTGTCAGCGGCGCTTGCCGCCCCCGCGCTTGCTCTTGCTCCCGCCCTTCCTGGGCTGTTGCTTGCGGCGTTGCTGCCCGGCCCCGGCCGGCTTGGGCCGTGCCGCCGTCCCGGACGGCCGCGGAGCGGTGCCGCCCTCGTCGACGGCGGCACCGACGGTCGCCGGGACCCGCTTCGGCCGGGCGGTGTCCTGCGGCCGGACCGAGTCCTGCGTCCGACGTCGCTGGACCCGCTCGGTCTGTGCCAGGATCTCCGGCTCGGCCTCGCGCAGCTGCACGTACAGCGGCGGCGCGATGAACACCGACGAGTAGGTGCCGGCGGCGATACCGACGAACAGCGCCAGCGCGATGTCCTTGAGGGTTCCGGCGCCCAGGATGAACGCCCCGATGAACAGGATCGACGCGACCGGGAGCAGAGCGACGACGGAGGTGTTGATGGACCGCACCAGGGTCTGGTTCACCGCCAGGTTCGCGGCCTCGGCGAAGGTGCGCTTGGAGGTCCCGGTGATGTGCTCGGTGTTCTCACGGACCTTGTCGAACACGACCACCGTGTCGTAGAGCGAGTACCCGAGGATCGTCAGGAAGCCGATCACCGACGCCGGAGTGACCTCGAAGCCGACCAGCGCGTAGACGCCGACGGTCAGCAACAGGTCGTGCAGCAGGGCGACGACACCGGCGAACGCCATCTTCCAGGTCCGGAAGTACAGCGCGATGACCAGTGACACCAGGACGAGGAAGACCACCAGGCCCTTGGCCGCCTTGCCGGACACGTCCCGGCCCCAACTGGCGCCGACGAAGTCCGAGCTGACGTTGGCCACCGGGACGTCGTACGCCTCGGCCAGCGCCTTCTGGACCGCGGTGGTCTTCTCCGGGCTGAGCTTGCTCAGCTCGACCCGGACCCCGTCCCCGCCGAAGGAGGAGATGCGGGGCTGGGCATCGGCGACGACCTCCTGGACGGCCCGCTGCCCGATGAGGTCGCTGGTGTCGGAGACCTTGGAGACCCGGAACTCGGATCCGCCCCGGAACTCGATGCCGGGGTTGATCCCGCGGAGGCCGAGGGCGGCGAAGGACATCACCATCAGTGCGACGGCGACGGCGTACCAGACCCACCTGCGGCCGATGAAGTCGAAGGAGCGCTTCCCGCTGTACAGATCGTTGCCGAACTGGGCGAAGCTGAACATCAGGCGTCCCTTCCCGTCCCGGTGGGCTGGCGGGTGCCCGTACCAGGTGTGTCATCCACCGTGTCCTGGGGTGTCCCGTTCTTCCGGGCGGCCTCGCGCCTGCCGGCGATGGTCTGGCTGCTGGGGGTGCGCACCCGGCCTCTGCCCGCGTAGCCGACCTGCCGGCCCAGGTGCTCGGCATCGAACCCGGACAGCTTGTGCCCGTTGCCGAAGAACCGGGTGCGGGCCAGCAGCACGACCATCGGCTTCGTGAACATGAACACGACGAGGACGTCGATGACCGTGGTCAGGCCCAGGGTGAAGGCGAAGCCACGGACCCCGCCGACCGCGAGCAGGTAGAGGACGAGCGCCGCGAGGAAGCTCACCGTGTCCGAGGCCAGGATGGTCCGTCTCGCCCGCAGCCACGCGTGCTCGACGGCGGTGGCGAGTTGTTTGCCGTCCCGTACCTCGTCCCGTACCCGTTCGAAGAACACGATGAAGGAGTCGGCAGTGATACCGATCGCGACGATGAGACCCACGACGCCGGGGAGGCTCAGCCGGTAGCCCTGCCGCCAGCCGAGCAGCACGATCAGGCCGTAGGCGATCACCCCGGCGATGCCGAGGCTGAAGACGGTGACGATCCCGAGGGCCCGGTACTGCAGCAGCGAGTACAGGATGACGAGCAGCAGCCCGATGGCCCCGGCGAGCAGGCCGCGCTGGAGCTGTTCCTTGCCGAGCAGGGCCGAGACCTGCTGCTCGGTGTCCTTGCGGAAGGACAGCGGCAGCGCGCCGTACTTGAGCTGGTTGGCCAGGTCACCGGCGGTCTGCTGGGTGAAGTTGCCACTGATCGACGCCTTGCCGCCGGCGATCCGTTCGTTGGTCGTCGGCGCGGAGATCACCAGGCCGTCCAGCAGGATCGCGAACCGGTTCCGCGGCTCGCCCTTGGTGACCGCGGCCAGGCGGGTGGTCACGTCGGCGAACTTCCGGGTGCCGGAGGAGGTGAAGTTGAGCCCGACCTCCCACTGCCCGGTGGTGTTGCCCTGACTGTTGGTGCCGAGTTGGGCGACGGCGGAGTCGACGTCGGTGCCCATGACCTCGGCCGGCCCGAGCACGTACTTCTCGTTGCCCTCCTTGTCGCAGGCCACCATCGGCTTCGTCGGGTCGGGGGTGAACCCGCCCTGCAGGTTCTTCTGGTCCGTGCAGTCCAGCTTCTGGAACTGCTCGGTGATCGTCTCGTCGACCCAGTTGGGGTCGCTGGCGTCGGTGGGCTTCGGCTTCGGCTCGGCCTTCCGGTCCTTCGCGCCGTCGGCGTCCTCGCCCGCCGCGGCATCGGTGGTCGCGGCAGGCGTCTTGTCCGCCCTCATCCCGACGGCCTTCCGCGCGACCGGCGGGATCACGGCGTTGTTCTCCGACGCGGTCGGGGACGCCTCCGCCTCCGTCGCCTCGGCGGAGGGCTCCGCGGTCGCGGCGTCCTTCGTCGCGTCCTTCTTCGCACCCTTGGTGCCGGCCGGGCCGGTCGTCGTGGGCGGAGTGGTCGACGCCGGCGGTGCGGCGGCCCCCTCGGCGAGGATCACGGCCCGGAACTGCAGCTGGGCCGACTGGGTCACCAGGTTCCGGGTCTTCTCGTCGATCTTCCCGGGCACGGAGACGACGATGTTCTCATTGCCCTGGGTCGTGACCTCCGCCTCGGTGACCCCGCTGCCGTTGACCCGCTGCCGGATGATGTTCACGGCCTCGCGGATGCTGGCGGCCGTCGGAGCGCCACCGCCCTTGGTGGTCTCGGGCTTGAGGATGATCTGGGTGCCGCCGATCAGGTCGAGGGCCAGCTTCGGGGTCCACTGGGCGCTGCCCCATGCGGCTCCGGCGGCGATCAGCCCGAACAACAACACGATCAGCCCCGCCAGGGCGGCGAGCGGACGGCTCGGCCGGGAGGCGGTGGCGTTGGGAGAAGCTGCCACGGGTCGTGTCTCTCTTCGTCGTGAGGCGGCGCCGCCCGGCCCCGCCTCGTCACAGCCGGGTCAGTTCCCGGGGGGCGGGGTCGCGGACGAGGGCGGTTCGTCCTGAGGTGCTTCGGCCCCGCCGGGAATTGTGCCTCCGGACCGGGCGTCGCCGGAACGCGGGCTCGCCGGTGACCGGTTCTCGGTCTGTCCGTCGGCCGGCCCGGGGCCGCCCGGGACCGATCCTTCCGGCTCCGGGACGCCGGACGGATCGAGGATGCGGGCGACGGCACGACGGTCCCAGCGACTGCGCTGCCCCGGCGAGGTCTCGAGGACGACGACGTCCTCCTCCACCCCGACGACCCTGGCGAACAGGCCGCTCGTCGTCATGACCTCCTGCCCCGCCTGCACGCGGTACTGGAGCTGGAGCTGCTCGCGCTGCGCCCGTCGCGCCCTCGAAGTGATCACGAAGAGGAGGACGAAGGGCAACGCCAGGATGACCAAAGCCAGAAACGGGCCGTCCACGCCCAGATCCTCCTCTTGCCGGGCCGTGACCGTCGACGGTCAGGCCGGCATCTCTCGCACGCGAGTGGCCACCGAACGTCACTCGCCCCGCGGCCCGGAGGGAGTGTAGGACGTCGTCGCGTCCGGAACAACGAATCGACCGAACTGGATACGTGACACACCGTAGCGCCGTGACGATCACGCACCGACATCATGTCAGGTCGGCATCCGCTGGTCCCCCGGGCTCGCCGTCCGGACGGCGTCACCGCGACGGCGCACCGTGACCGGGTGCGAGACAGGTGGTGGACGGTCGACGACGGCTCGACGGACGACGACGGTGGTCAGGCCGGTGACGGCTGGACACGCGATGTCGGGGGGGTCAGGCAGGCGGCGGCTCGGCCAGCGGCAGCTCGGGCTGGACCCGGCCCGTCGGACGCAGCCCGAGGTGCTGCCAGGTGGCCGGGGTGGCGATCCGGCCGCGCGGGGTCCGACCGAGCAGTCCCTCCCGTACCAGGAAGGGCTCGGCGACCGTCTCCACCGTCTCCGGTTCCTCGCCCACCGCGACGGCGAGCGTCGACAGGCCGACCGGCCCGCCGCCGAACCGCAGGCACAGCGCCTCGAGGACGGACCGGTCGAGCCGGTCGAGCCCCCGTTCGTCCACGGCGTAGACCTCCAGGGCGGACCTGGCCGCCCGCTCGTCGAGGACGCCGTCCCCGCGGACCTGGGCCCAGTCACGCACCCGGCGCAGCAGCCGGTTCGCGATCCGGGGTGTCCCCCGGGACCGCCGGGCGATCTCCCGCCCGCCCTCGGCAGTCAGCCGGACCCCGAGCAGGGCCGCCGAGCGCCGGACGATCTGCTCCAGCTCCGCGGGCTCGTAGAAGTCGAGGTGCCCGGTGAAGCCGAACCGGTCCCGAAGCGGCCCGGGCAGCATCCCCGCCCGGGTGGTCGCACCCACCACCGTGAATGGCGGCAGCCCGAGCGGGATCGCCGTCGCCCCCGGCCCCTTCCCGACGACGACGTCGACCCGGAGGTCCTCCATGGCGACGTAGAGCATCTCCTCGGCGGGCCGGGCCATCCGGTGGATCTCGTCGAGGAAGAGCACCTCGCCCTCCTCCAGCGAGGTGAGGATCGCCGCGAGATCCCCGGGGTGCTGGATGGCCGGTCCGCTGGTGACCCGGAGCGGAACGCCGAGCTCCTGCGAGACGATCATGGCGAGGGTCGTCTTGCCGAGGCCGGGCGGCCCGGAGAGCAGGATGTGGTCCGGCGCGTGGGACCGGCCCCGCGCCGCATCGAGGACGAGGGAGAGCTGCTCCCTGACCACTCGCTGACCGACGAACTCGGCGAGCATCCTGGGGCGGAGCGCCCCCTCGGCCGCGCGGTCGTCGACGTCCGCGACAGGGTCGACCACCGGGGAGCCCGCGCTCATCGACGAGCCCTCGTCCGCAGGGGAGCCCGCGCTCATCGACGAGCCCTCGTCCGCCCGGGCCTCGGCGGCCACCGCCGGGTGATCCTCCGCCATCACACCCGCCCGAGGTGGCGCAGCGCGGCACGGAGGACCCCGGCGACGTCGCCACGGTCCGCCGCCGCCGTCGCGGTGCCGCTGACCACGGCGTCGACGGCCTCATCGGCCTGGCGGGCCGACCAGCCGAGACCGGTCAGGGCCGAGACCACCTGGTCGTGCCACGGTTGCTGCCCCGCGCCGGCCGCCGGCCCGGGAGACGGACCGGCCGCGTGCCCCGCCGGTGGCCCGAGCCGGTCGCTCAGTTCGAGCACCAGCCGCTGCGCGCCCTTGCGCCCGATCCCCGGGACCCTGGTCAACGCGGCGACGTCCTGCTCGGCGACCGCGGTCCGCAGCCCGTCGGGAGTGTGCACGGCGAGCATGGCCAGCGCCAGGCGCGGCCCGATGCCGGAGACCGACTGGAGGGTCTCGAAGACGTCCCGCTCGTCGGCGTCGGCGAACCCGAACAGGGTCAGCGAGTCCTCCCGGACCACGAGGCTGGTGGCCAGCCGCCCCTCCTCGCCGACCCGCAGCCCGGCGAGCGTCGTCGGGGTCGCCTGCACGAGGAGACCGACGCCGCCGACCTCGACGACGGCCGCGTCCAGCCGTACCGCGGCGACCAGCCCGCGCACCGATGCGATCACCACGGACCTCCGAACCGGGAGGGGCACGACCGACGACCCGAACGCCACCGGGCGGGGAGAACCGACCCGCCCACGACACCGACCCGTACGAACACCTGTACGAAGGCCACGCTACCCGGCCCCCGGCAGGCCGTGCCGCCGACCCGCCGCACGCCGTGCCCGTTCCGCCGCCTCGACCCACTGCTGCTGCGCCGGGGTCATGGTCCTGCCGCCGGCCGGGGCGACGGCGGCGCTTCCCCGCCACAGGTGGCAGATCGCGAGCGCCAGGGCGTCGGCGGCGTCCGCCGGTCTCGGCCGGGTCGGCAGGTCGAGGATGCGGGTCACCATCGCCGTCACCTGGTCCTTGCCCGCCCGGCCGGTACCGGTGACCGCGGCCTTGACCTCGCTGGGCGTGTGCACGGCCACCGGCACCCCCCGCCGGGCCGCCGCGAGCACGGCGACCCCGGCGGCCTGCGCCGTCCCCATCACGGTCCGCACGTTGTGCTGGCTGAACACCTGCTCGACGGCGAGCACGTCCGGGCGGGTCTGGTCCAGCCAGCCCTCGACGGCATCCCCGATCCCCAGCAACCGGGAGGCGAGGTCACCGTCGGCCGGCGTGCGGATGACGTCGACCGCGACGAGCACGACCCGGCGCCCGGCGAGTCCGTCCACCACGCCGAGGCCGCACCGGGTGAGCCCGGGATCGACCCCGAGAACCCGCACCTCGTCCCACCTCCCCTCCCGTGCCCCGTCCTACCGGTCACCCGGTCGTCACCCGGACGTCGTCCGTGTCGTCCGGCCGCCGGTTCACCCGCGGGTCGCCCTCGTTCCCCGCGTCATCCCCGCGTCGTCACCCGGTCACGACCCGACGGTCACGGACCGGTTCCGACCTTCCTGATCCTCTTGCGAGGCCGGTCCGCTCTGCCCCACCATCGCACCTGAACCGCAGGCGAACGCGGAGACATGCCACAAGGAGGCACAACATGGCGCAGGACGCCGGCCACGACTCGGGCGTCGGGACCCCCGAGCCGGCTGACGACGCCGTCACCATGCCAGAGGGACGTGAACACCCCGCCGACCGGTCGTCCGTGTCGGAGCCCACGACCCTCATCCCGGAGGTCGAATCCTCCCCCGCGCGCGAGGGCCGGACCCGGCGCGACCCGTACACCGACGTGCTCCTCCGTCGCAGTTCCTGACCCGCCCACGTCCCCCTGAACCAGGCTCGCGGCCTGGCCGGATCAGCCGATCCGGCCAGGCCGCGAGCCTGGTCTGCCCTGTTCCCCCCGCGACCGCCTGCCGACTCCCGGCCGGGCGACCGTCAGTCCATCGCCTCCATGATCTCGTCGGAGACGTCGAAGTTGGCGTAGACGTTCTGGACGTCGTCGCTGTCCTCGAGGGCGTCGATGAGCCGGAACACCTTCCGGGCCCCCTCCTCGTCCAGGGGGACCTGGGTGCTCGGCACGAACTGCACCTCGGCGGAGTCGTAGTCGATCCCCGCCTCCTGCAGCCCGGTGCGCGCAGCGACCAGGTCGCCCGGCTCGCTGACCACCTCGAACGCCTCGCCGAGGTCGTTGACCTCCTCCGCGCCGGCGTCGAGCACCGCCGCGAGCACGTCGTCCTCGGTCAGACCGGTCTTGGGCACCACGACGACGCCCTTCCGGCTGAACAGGTAGGAGACGCTGCCCGGGTCGGCAAGGGTTCCGCCGTTCCTGGTGAGCGCGGTCCTGACCTCGGCGGCGGCCCGGTTGCGGTTGTCGGTGAGGCACTCCACGAGCAGCGCGACGCCGCTGGGGCCGTACCCCTCGTACATGATCGTCTGGTAGTCGGCCCCGCCGGCCTCGAGGCCCGCGCCGCGCTTGACGGCCCGGTCGATGTTGTCGTTGGGGACCGACGACTTCTTCGCCTTCTGGATGGCGTCGTAGAGGGTCGGGTTGCCGCCGGGGTCACCACCGCCGGTGCGGGCCGCGACCTCGATGTTCTTGATCAGTTTGGCGAAGGCCTTTCCACGCCTCGCGTCGATGACGGCCTTCTTGTGCTTCGTGGTGGCCCACTTGGAGTGGCCGGACATCGTCGTGCCTCCTGATCGGGGTTGCTCCGGATCCCTCCGCGACAGCCGGAGGCAGCCAACGCAGCAGGCGCCCGGCGAGCGGCTCAGCCGCCGGCGCCGCGGACCATGTCGACGAACAACCGGTGCACGCGGTGGTCCCCGGTGATCTCGGGGTGAAAGGACGTCGCGAGCAGGTTGCCCTGCCGCACCGCGACGATCCTACCCATGGCGGGCCCGGTCTCCACGCAGCCGAGCACCTCCACCCCCGGACCGACGTCCTCGACCCACGGTGCCCGGATGAAGACCCCGCGAACCGGGCCCCCCGCTATCCCGGCGATCCTCAGGTCCTCCTCGAAGGACTCGACCTGCCGGCCGAAGGCGTTCCGCCGGACGGTCATGTCGATGCCGCCGAGGGTCTGCTGCTCCTCCACGGCGTCGACGAGCCGGTCTGCCAGCATGATCATTCCCGCGCAGGACCCGAAGGCCGGCAGGCCCTTCTCCAGCCGGGCCCGCAGCGGCTCGCGCACCTCGAAGGCCCTGGCCAGCTTGTCCATGGTGGTCGACTCACCACCCGGGATCACGATGCCGTCGACCTCGTCCACCTCGGACGGCCGCCGCACCTGCCGTGTCCGCACCCCGCACGCGGCGAGCGCAGCCACGTGCTCCCTGACGTCACCCTGCAGGGAGAGGACACCGACGACGAGATCGAGGCTCACGTCCGACCAGCCTAGGCGCTCCCGCCGACCACGACCTCCGGTGACCACCCACCCCCGCCCTCACCACTCCCCCACCCGTCCTCGCTGCCCGCCCTCGCCACCCCGCCCTCATTGCCCCCCTCACTCGCCCACCGGTGGCGAAACGGGGTTATTTCAGGTTTTTGAGGCCGCTTTGCCACCGGTCGGCGCCGTGGCACCGCGGCGGGCTGCTGCAGAGGAGGTTCCGCCGGTCGGTGGGACAGGCCGACGGCACTGGTGTCGGGCGACCACCCGGCACCGCGCCTGTGGACGACGTCGACCGTCCACAATCTCGCGGTGGCCCCGCCAGCGGCCCCTCCCCCGGGGTCGACTTGTCCACGTGGCGAGAGCACCACGGATGCCCGAGGAACTCCTCGGTGTCCCCTTCCTCGGCCGGGAGGCGGTGGACTCGGGGCTGCTCACCCGGGACCAGTTGCGCAACCGGGTCTGGATCCGTCTGCTCCGCGGGATCTACGTCTCCCGCGGATCCGAGCACGATCCGGCGGTCCGGATCGCCGCGTTGCGCCTGGCTGTCGGCGATGTCGATCGGGTCGTCGTCGCCGGCCGGACGGCCGCGTGGGTACACGGGGTGTGGCGTCCGCGGGAGGGCCGGCCTCTTCCTCTGGAGATCACCCGCCCTTCCCGGGCTCCCGGGACGTCCGCCGCCGGGGTCACCCGGCGTCGACTGGCGCTCCTCGGCTCACCGGACCTCGTGCGCCCGCCCTGTGGACTCTCCGACCTGGACCACGACATCGTCGAACGGGACGGGCTGCACCTGACCTCTCCGGTCAGAACCTGCTTCGACCTCATGCGGGAACGGCGGTTGGTCGAGGCGGTCGTGGTGGCGGACGCCTTCGCGGCCGAGAGCGGACCGACGCCCGAACCGGTCGGTATCCCGCTCCTCGCTGCCTACTGTGCCGATCGTCGCGGCTGGCGAGACGTCCGCACGGCGCGGGCTGCGGCCGAACTGGCGTCATCGGCGTCGCGATCGCCGCAGGAGACCCGGCTGCGCATGGTCGTGGTCCTGGCCGGTTTCCCCGAACCCCTCGTCAACGTGCCCGTCACCGATCCGTCCACGGGCGCCGTCCTGGCCATGCCCGACCTCATGGTCCCCGACCCGGTGCTCACCGGACTGGAGTACGACGGCACCCACCACGACGAGGGAGACCAGCCGACTCGCGACCGGACGAGGGCCAACCGCCTGCTGACCGCGGCAGGCCTTCCACTGCTCCGTTACGACGCCGCGGCGCTGCGCACCGGCAGAGAACGCATCGTCAGGGACGTCGCCGCCGTGTCCCGGTACCGCCACGTTCTCCCGCTGGACGACGCCGACTTCCGCACCCCACCACCCCGCCTGGCGTGGTGACGCCTGCCCCCACCCACCGCCCCCCGCCCGCCGTCACTCGCCGACCGGTGGCCAATCGGGGCTAAAACCCACGAATGATCCCCATTTGCCACCGGTCGGCGCGGATGCGGGGCGATCGCATGGACGGGCGCGTGGGTGGGTGGATGAGACGCGTGAATGAGACGCGTGAATGAGACGCGTGGATGAGACGGGTGGGTGGCTGAGCTGGCCGGGAGCCCGTGCGTCTACCAGCCGCGGTCGGCGAGGCGGTGCGGGACCGGGATGTCGTCGACGTTGATCCCCACCATGGCCTCGCCCAGCCCGCGGGAGACCTGGGCGATGACGCCGGGGTCGTCGTGGAAGGTCGTGGCCTTGACGATCGCTGCCGCGCGGGCAGCCGGATCTCCCGACTTGAAGATCCCGGAACCCACGAACACGCCGTCGGCTCCGAGCTGCATCATCATCGCCGCGTCCGCGGGGGTGGCGATGCCGCCGGCCGTGAACAGGACGACGGGCAGCTTGCCGGTCTCGGCGACCTCCCTGACCAGGTCGTACGGCGCCTGGAGCTCCTTCGCGGCCTGGTAGAGCTCGTCACCGCTCATCGAGGTGAGCCTGCGGATCTCACCGATGATCTGGCGCATGTGGGTTGTGGCGTTCGAGACGTCTCCGGTGCCGGCCTCGCCCTTCGAACGGATCATGGCGGCTCCCTCGGCGATCCGGCGCAGGGCCTCGCCGAGGTTGGTCGCCCCGCACACGAACGGCACGGTGAACCGCCACTTGTCGATGTGGTGGGCGTAGTCGGCCGGGGTGAGCACCTCGGACTCGTCGACGTAGTCGACCCCCAGCGCCTGGAGCACCTGAGCCTCGACGAAGTGACCGATCCGGGCCTTCGCCATCACCGGGATGGAGACGGTCTGGATGATCCCGTCGATCATGTCGGGGTCGCTCATCCGGGAGACCCCGCCCTGGGCCCGGATGTCGGCGGGAACCCGCTCCAGCGCCATGACGGCGACCGCACCGGCGTCCTCAGCGATCTTCGCCTGCTCCGGCGTGACCACGTCCATGATCACTCCGCCCTTGAGCATCTCGGCCATCCCGCGCTTGACGCGCGCGGTGCCGGTGACGACGCCGGTCGGCTCGCCGGGGGTGGCGGATGCGGGGATCTCGGGGGTGGACACGACGCACCTCACTGCGGGAACGGAGATTCGGAGACCGACGACGACGGTCGACGGCCGACGGACGCACCGGCTCGTCCGCGCCAGGCGGACGGGCGGCGCTGCCCCGGCCCATGGTACGCGGACGCCTCCGGTCCGGCCCTCGTACCCGCGATCGCCCTGCGGTCGTCCCGCCGGTCAGGTGACCAGGCCGGGCGGGAGGGAGTCGTCGATCTCGATCATCGGCGGGGACGGGGCGTGACCGGCGAGCCGCGCCCACCGGACCACCCGCTTGCGCCGCACCCGTTGGGCCTGGGCGACGGCGTCGTTGTGGAACCGCCGGGCGAGCTGCACCCGGGTGCACGCCTCGGCGAGAGCGTCGAGCACGTCGCCGGTCACCGGGTTCTGTCGCAGCCGGGCCACGTGCTCGGGGTCCTCGAACGCGGCCTGGATGGCTCGGGTGAGGTCGTTCTCGGCCTCCTCCAGCGGGGCGCCGCCGTCGCCGTCGATCCCGGCGACGGTCTGACCGTCGCCGAGGGACTCCGAGGCGGCTCCGGCGAGCATCAGGCCGGTGGCCGGGTCGAGGGCTCCGGCGACCTCCAGCGACACCGCCGCCCGCCGGACCAGTTGCGCGTCCAGGGCTGCGCGGGCCGACTCGACCTTGTGGTGCAACCGGTCGAGCCGGGCGGCGGAGTAGGACAGGTACCAGCCGATGACGACCAGCACGACGGCGGTCAACGACCACCAGCCGAGGAGATCAGGCACGAGTCGCTCCTCCTGTCGGGCCTCTCGCGACGTCCTGGTGGAGCCGCTCGCGGTAGCGGTGCCGAGGCGACTCTACGACGCCGCGACCGGACTCCCCCGTCCCGACGGCCGCGTCGTCCTGCCGGTCAGGTCGTCCTGCCGGTCACGGCGTCCACCGTCGCCGGTCAGTCCCGCCAGCGCGAGAGCAGGCCTCGGGTCCTCGGGTCCTCGCCGACCCGGTCCTCTCCGTCACGCACGGTCTTGTACACGGCGAGCACCTGCTCCGCCACCCGGGACCAGTCGTAGCGCCGCACCGCCTCGCCGGCCCGGGCGGACAGCCGGGTGCGGAGACCGGCGTCGGAGAGCAGGGCGACGAGTTCCCCGGCCAGCGCCGCCGGGTCACCGACCCGGAACAGCCGGCCCAGCTGCCCGCCGTCGAGCACCCGCTGGAACGCACCGAGATCGCTGGCCAGCACCGGAGCCCCCGCGCTCATCGCCTCGACCAGGACGATCCCGAAGCTCTCACCACCGGTCTGCGGGGCGACGTAGACGTCGACGGAACGCAGCAGGGACGCCTTGGCCGCGTCGTCCAGCGGTCCCAGCAGCTCGACGCACGAGCGGGACGGGCCCAGGTCCTCCAGAGCCTCGCTACCGTCGCCGCGGCCGAGCACGAGGAACCGGGCACCGGGGAAGCGGGACAGCACCTCGGGGATCGCCCGGGCCAGGACCGGGAGACCCTTCCTCGGCTCGTCCAGGCGCCCGACGAAGGCGACGGTCGGCGCGTCGGCCGTCCCCTTCCAGCGGGGGTCGGTCTCGGCGCAGGCGAACCGGTCGACGTAGACCCCGTTCGGGATGACCACGGCGTCGCCGCCGAGGTGCTCGACCAGGGTGCGGCGCGCGTCCTCGGACACGGCGATCCGGGCGGAGATCTTCTCCAGGCTCGGCCGCAGCAGCGGCTGCGCGGCGCGCATCGCCCGCGAGCGCAGGAGCGCGGTATGGAAGGTCGCCACGATCGGTCCGGTCGCGGCCCACAGCGCCAGCAGGGACAGCGACGGGGTCGCCGGCTCGTGGATGTGCAGCACGTCGAAGTCGCCGTCGGCGAGCCACCGCCACACCCGGGTGGCGCTGACCGGGCCGAAGTTCACCCGGGCGACCGAGCCGTTGTACTTCACCGGGACGGCGCGCCCCGCGGCCTCCAGGTAGTCCGGCACGGGCGTGTCGTCGTCGGCCGGTGCGAGCACGCTGACCTTGTGCCCGCCGGAGATGAGGTGCTCCGCGAGGTCACGGACGTGGAACTGCACACCGCCAGGGACGTCGAAGGAGTAGGGGCAGACAAGTCCGATGCGCACGGCAGACTCCGCTCGAACGTCAGTCGCTCTCTGATGGCCGGTCCGCCGCCTCGGGCACGAGGTCGGCGAGGAACACCCGTTGCAGCATGTGCCAGTCCTGGGGGGCTGTGGCGATCCCCGCGGCCAGTGCGTCGGCGCACTGCTGGGTCATCGACGCGACCTGCTCCGGACGACTGCCCTGCTCCGGCGGGAGGATCTCCGGGTGGATCGTGATCGAGATCCCCCACCTGGCCGGTGCCGGGGCGCGCAGCCGCACGTAGCGGATGCTCGTCGGGTGCAACGCCGCTCCGGTGACCAGGGCCAGCGCGGCGGGACCCGCGGCCATCCGCGCCGTCTCGCCGAAGAAGCTCACCGGGACCCCGTTCGCGGTGAGGTCCCGGTCGGCCAGCAGCGGGACGAACCCCCCGGACCGGAGCCGTCGCACCAGCAGGCCGAACACGTCGCCGCCGCCGGTCAGCGGGAGGACCTCGATGCCGAGCTGCTGCCGGAAGTCGACGAAGCGCTCGTAGACCTCCTCGGGTCGCAGCCGCTCGGCCACGGTCGTCACCGGGGCGAGGGCCAGCGAGGCCCAGGCTCCTGCGTGATCCCAGTTGCCCTGGTGGGACAGCGCCATGACGACGCCGCGCCCCTGGGCGAGACTCTCCCTGACCGGACCGTCCCCCTCGACCCGGCAGGTGCCCAGGATGCGTTCCGGGGTCCAGTCCGTCATCCGGAACGCGTCGCACCAGTACCGCATGTAGGAGTGCATGCCCTTGCGGGACATCGTCTTCAGCGCGAAGGCCGATGCGCCCGGCGCGACCCTGGCCAGGTTGGCCTCGAGTTGGCGGACGCCGCGCCCCTGCCGGAGCCAGGCGAACTGGGCGAGCGCCGAGAAGGTCAGGTACGCCAGCCGCTCGGGAAGCGCCCTCACCACCCGCCATCCGGCCGAGTAGGCCAGGATCGTCAGCCGCTCACGCATCGGCGCCCTCGGAACGGATCGTCGCGGCGGCACGGCCCGCGTTCCCCTGCGCCAGGGCCTGGGTCCGCACGGTGAGCATCCGCTGCACCACGGTCACCAGGCTCGCGGCCGCCAGCAGCGCCAGGACGACGAGCAGGAAGACCTCGGGCAGGCCGAGGCCGACCAGCCCGGTGGTCACCAGGACGGCGACCAGCCGGTCCGCGCGCTCGGCGATCCCGACGCTCGCGGTCATCCCGAGCCCCTCCGCCCTCGCCCTGGCGTAGGAGACGACGCTGCCGAGCACCAGGCAGGTCAGAGCGAGGGCCGCCATCACCTGGTCGCGTCCGCTGTCGCGACCCGCGTAGCACAGCACGAGGCCGCCGAAGACGGCCGCGTCGCCGACCCGGTCGAGGGTCGAGTCGAGGAACGCCCCCCAGGAACAGGACCGGTGCGACATCCTGGCCATGATCCCGTCGACGGTGTCCGAGAACACGAACGCGGTGATCACCATGGTCCCGGCGAAGAACTGGTGCCGTGGGTAGAAGGCCAGCGCGCCGACGCAGACCCCGAGGGTCCCGACGAGGGTGACGACGTCTGGGCTGACGCCCCAGCGCAGCAGTGCCCTCGCCACCGGGGTCAGGAGCCGGGTGAACAGCGCGCGGGCGAAACGGTTCAGCATGATGTCCCAAGGGCCTGGTGCTCCCGCACGGCGCGGCGGGCACGGCTGACGACGCGATCTGGCACGCTGAACTCTACCGACCAACGTCCTCTTGCCCCGCGTCCCGGGACAGGTAGAGGGTTGTCGGCAGGGGCACATCCGAGATCCACCATGGATCGATCCACCGACCCAACCGAGCACCGGCCCCGTTGAGGGACAAGGAGGTCTCATGTCGGCCAACGCCAAGCAGAGGGGAGCAGGGGTCGAAGCCCCTGACTCCCCTGAGCGCATCCGCAATGTCGTGCTCGTGGGACACGCGTCTGCGGGCAAGACGACGCTTGCCGAGGCGCTGCTCATGGCGACTGGCGCGGTGTCCCGAGCCGGGCGCGTCGAGGACGGCACCACGGTGTGCGACTACGAGGACGTCGAGCACCGGATGGTCCGGTCGGTCTCGCTCACGGTCGCGGCCACCGCCCACGAGGGGGTGAAGATCAACATCGTGGACACGCCCGGGCACCCGGACTTCGTCGGGGAGGTCCGTGCGGGGCTCAGGGCGGCGGATGCCGCCCTTTTCGTCGTCTCGGCCGCGGACGGCATCGACGGCATCACCCGGATGCTCTGGGAGGAGTGCGAGGCCGTCCGGATGCCGCGGGCCGTCGTCGTGACCCACGTCGACCACCAGCGCGGTGACTTCGACGAGGTGCTGGCCGTCTGTCAGCGCTCCTTCGGCGAGGGCACCCAGCCGCTCTTCCTCCCGCTGCTCAGCGACGACGAACTGCCGGCCGGTCTCATCGACCTGCTGACCCAGAAGGTCCTCGACTACTCCAAGGGGTCCAAGGTCGAGCGGGACGCCGAGCCGGGGCACCTGGACGCCATCGAGGCCGCGCGCACCGCCCTCGTCGAGGGCGTCATCCAGGAGTCCGAGGACGACGCCCTGATGGACCTCTGGCTCGAGGGCGACGAGATCCCGCCCGCGACCCTGATCACCGACCTCCGCAAGGCCGTGGCGAGGGCCGCCTTCCACCCCGTCCTCCCCGTGGTCGCCACCAACGGCCTCGGCGCGGTCGAGTTGCTCGATCTCATCACCAATGCCTTCCCGCCGCCCTGCGCGAGGGAGCTGCCGGTGGTCACCACCCCGGACGGCAAGCCGCGCGAGGCCGTGGTCTGCGACGTGGCACAACCGCTGGTCGCCGAGGTGGTCAAGACCACGACGGACGCCTACGTCGGCAGGCTGAGCCTGGTGCGGATCTTCTCCGGCACCCTGACCCAGGACGCCACGGTGCACGTCTCGGGGCACTTCGCCCAGTTCGCCGGCGGCAACCGCGGCCGGGAGGACCACGACGTCGACGAGCGCCTCGGCGCGGTGTCGGTCCCGCTGGGCGGGACACTCAACCCGGTGCCCAAGGGCATCGCCGGGGACATCGTCGCCGTGGCCCGGCTCACCAAGGCGGAGACCGGGGACACCCTCTCCGACCCCTCGGCCCCGGCGCTCATGGAGCCATGGGCCATGCCGGAGCCGCTGCTGCCGACCGCGGTGGTCGCCAAGACCAGCAGCGACGAGGACAAGCTCTCCCAGGGGCTCGGCCGGCTCGTCGCGGAGGACCCCACCGTCCGGGTGGAGGTCAACCCCGACACCCACCAGATGGTCCTGTGGGCGATGGGCGAGTCGCACCTCGACGTGCTGCTGGACCGGCTGCGCAACCGGCACGGCGTCCAGGTGGACGGCGTCCCGCTGAAGGTCGCGCTCAAGGAGACCTTCCAGAAGAAGGCCACCGGGCGCGGGCGGCACGTCAAGCAGTCCGGTGGGCACGGCCAGTTCGCCGTCTGCGAGGTCGAGGTGGAGCCGCTGCCCGAGGGCTCCGGGTTCGAGTTCGTGGACAAGGTCGTCGGGGGTTCCGTTCCCCGGCAGTTCATCCCGAGCGTCGAGAAGGGCGTCCGCGCCCAGATGGAGAAGGGCGTCGCGGCCGGCTACCCGGTCGTGGACATCCGGGTGACCCTCTTCGACGGCAAGGCGCACAGCGTGGACTCCTCCGACGCGGCGTTCCAGATGGCGGGCTCGCTCGGTCTCAAGGAGGCCGCGGCCAAGGCCGGGGTCGCCATGCTGGAGCCCATCGACGAGGTCAGGGTGATGGTGGACGACGAGTACGTCGGCGCCATCATGAGCGACCTCTCCGGCCGACGGGGCCGGGTCAGCGGGACCTCCGCGGTACGGACCGGCCGGACCGAGGTCGCGGCCGAGGTCCCGGCGATCGAGCTGACCCGGTACGCCATCGACCTGCGCAGCCTCGCCCACGGCACCGGGGTGTTCACCCGGGAGTACGTGCGACACGCGCCGATGCCGCAGCACATCGCCGACAAGCTGCTCGCCGAGGACTGATATGTAGGGGTGGGTTGTCAAGTGGCGTGGCGAGGCGCCGCCGGAGGGTTGGTCCGGCGGCGCCTCGCTCTGTGTTCCGGCTCGGTGGGCTGGGGGGTGCGCAGCGTGTCGTGTCGACG